>CAYMRB010000121.1:0-22407 GCA_964392615.1 uncultured Planctomycetia bacterium
GCTCATCACGTTCATCCTCCAGGGCGTCCTTCCAAAGGACAATCCGCTCGAGGGGATGAAGCAGTGGACCTTGCGCTACGCGCTCAGCCGCGACGGCGGCCAAACGACCGCGCACGAGTCGCAAATGATCCACGTCGGCGATCAGTACTCGGCCGAGCACCCGCTGCCGGACGTTTGGGTCGGCAGGAACTCGGTCATGATCGGAGACACGACGTGCGTCGCCATCCGCACGCGGCAGGGCGAGATCCTGCAGCCCGTGCAGATCACGCCCGTCGGGCCGGACGGCGAGTACTACAACCCCGGAGGCGGGTACACCTATCACGACGCCGCCGTCTTGATCGGCCGCTGGAACGCGGAGCAAACTCTCGACTGGCGGCTCTCGCAGCGTGTGCAGGCCGACCCGAAGCGCAGCACGCGCGGCATGATCGAGCCGACCCTCGCCGAGATGCCCGACGGCCGCGTCCTCATGGTGCTGCGCGGCAGCAACGACAGGAAGCCCGCGCTGCCCGGCTATCGTTGGCGCGCAGTCTCCACCGACGGCGGGCACACGTGGTCGTCGCCGCAGCCGTGGACCTACGCCGACGGCAAGCCGTTCCACTCGCCCAGCTCGTGCAGCCAGCTGCTGCGGCACTCGAACGGGCGTACGTACTGGATCGGCAACATCGCCCCGAGCAATCCCCGCGGCAACCACCCGCGCTATCCGTTGGTCATCGGCGAGGTCGACCCGAAGACGCTCGGACTCGTCCGCGAGTCGATCTGCACGATCGACGATCGCCGCCCGAAAGACCCTCCGACGCTGCAGATCAGCAATTTCCACGCGCGCGAAGATCGCGTCACGCGTCAGATCGTCGTGCACTGCTCGCCGTTCAACCGGCCGCACCCGCTGACGGGCAACGCGACCCGCACGAAGCTCGATTGGACGAGCGACGCGATGCTGTATCGAGTGGACGTCGGTGTCGCGCTGGACACCGCCCGGTGACGCCGGCGGGCAACGAGATGACTCGAAAACCTCAGAAGAAGCTTGCGGCTCCACTGCGTCGCCGGCAGAATGCATAGAGATCCTATGCATCCGCCGGCAACCCCGCGCAAGCCATGGACACCGAGCTTCTCAAGGGCACGCTCTCCCTGCTGATCCTGTCCCTCCTGAGCCGCAAGCCGATGTACGGCTACGAGATCGTCAAGACGGTCGCGGCGGAGTCGGACGGCACGCTCGAGTGGAAGGAGGGCTCGCTGTACCCGAGCCTCCACAAGCTCGCGCGCGACGGCCTCGTGCGCAGCGAGTGGAGCGGGGAGCCCGGCACGCGCCGCCGCAAGTACTACCACCTGACCGCTGCGGGCAAGAAGGCGCTGGCCGAGAAGGCGCGCTCGTGGGAGCAGCTCGCCGCGGCGGTCGAGCGGATCGTCTCGAAGCAAGGAGGAGGAGGTTCCGATGGATGACGTCGAAAGCTATCTGAACCGCGTCTGCCGCCACATCGCCGGCAGCCGAGCGCTGCGCGCCCACTTGCGCGAGGAGCTGCGCGAGCACCTCGAGGAGGCGATCGAGCGTCACCGAGACGAGGGACTCGCCGAGGACGAAGCGACCCGACGCGCGATCGAGGAGTTCGGCACGCCGGAGACGGTCGGCGCCGGGCTCGTCGGCGTCTACGGGCAGCGCTTGACGGGAGTGTTGATCGATCGGGCCATCGAGTGGAAGGAGCGGACGATGAAGACCGGTTGGAAATGGCGTTTCGTCGCGCACGCGGCGATGCTCGCGACGATCGTGGTGTCGGTGCTGTTCGTGCTCTTCGCGGAGATCTACATCCTGCCGCGCGCCGTGCACACCTATAGCGAGCTCGAGCTCGCCCTGCCCGACTTCGCCCTCCACACGTGGTCCGTGTCGCTCGTGCTGACCCAGTACTGGTACGCGTGGCTCGTCCCGTTGTGCATCGCGGCGCTGCTCTTCGAGTGGCGTTACCGCGGCGAGCACCGCGGCAACGTGCGCATGGCCTTCGGCGGCGTCGGAGCGTTCGTGTCGATCACCGCTGCGCTGCTCGTGGCCGCCACGCTGGTCGTCGCGTTCGCGCTGCTGCCGGTGACGGTACCGACGGAACGGCTCGCACCGATCGTCGCGACCCGTGTCGGCGAGGCGAACACGGCGCTCGCGGCGCTGCGCGAGGCCACGTCGCGTGAAGACTGGCCCGCAGCCGTCGACGCGAACGACCGATTGCACGAGGCGCTCGACTACTTGAGCGACCACTCCGGCTCCACCGTGCCGCTACTCGCCGTCTGGAGCCGTCGCGAAGAGGTCCGCGACATCCGCCGCCTGCTCGAAGATGCGGTCGAGACGAGCCGTGGCGTCGGTCGGCACGACGCCGTGTCGATCGAGGAGCTGCGCGCGCGCCTGGCGCGGGTTGACGCGGCGTACGCGGGCTTGACGGCGAGGCTCGCCGGTCGAGATGGCGCTAGCCAGCCCGGCAGTGACTGAGTCGACCGACCGACCGTTTTCGTCGTCGAGGGCCGTCCGAACGCACCCTGGCGCTCGTCGAGAAGAACCGACGCGGATCGGCTCGCCCTGCCGGAGCACCATGCTCAGACGCCCGCGCATTCGCGTTGACTTCCCACCCGCCGGACTCGACGCTGTAGGGACCTCGCGCGCCCCTGGAGTGTAGGGCCCCGCGCGACCTGATTGCTGACAGAGAGACCACCTCGGGCCGCGACGCATTCTGTCCCGGCCCCCGAACCGAGGCGAACCACCATGGACGTTCCGGTCGAGCTCCCCCACCGACTCGTGTTCGCACCACGAGGCGCTGGCATCGTCACGCTGCTCGCGGTCACCCTCGTCCTCTCGAACGCCGCGCTCCGCGCGGACGAGGACTCGCGCGAGCAGCGCCTGCCGTCCGACGAATTCTTCCACGAGACGCTGCTGCCGGCCGTCGAGAAGTACTGCGTCAAGTGTCACGACGATGATGATCCCAAGGGCGACGTCTCGCTCGAAGGTCTCGCGCGCCCGGAGCAGATCCTCGAGAACCGCGACATCTGGGAGCGCACCTTCAAGCAGCTCGGCGTCGGCGGCATGCCTCCCGTCAACAAGAAGCGTCGGCCGAGCCGCGAGCAAGAGGCCGCGATCATCGAGTGGCTCGACCTCAAGCTCTACCACTGCGATTGCAGCAAGGTCGACGACGTCGGTCGCGAGACGATCCAGCGCCTCAACCGCGTCGAGTACACGAACACGATTCGCGATCTGCTCGGCGTCGAGACGAGCGTCGCGGACGATTTCCCGTCGGACGACGTCGGCTACGGCTTCGCGAACATCGGTGACGTGCTGTCGCTGCCGCCGCTTCTCCTCGAAAAGTACGTCGACGCGTCCGAGAAGATCGCCGCGCAGGCCGTGCTCACGACGCCGCTCGGCAAGCGCAAGAAGCGCTACGGCAGCGGCGAGCTGAAGGTCACCGGTGGCGGTCGAGAGGGAAGCGACGGCTGGTACACGCTCTACTCGTCCGGCGCCGTGAGCGACGAGCACGTCGTCGATCGGGCGGGCGAGCACATCCTCCGCGTCGAAGCGATGGCCGACCAGGCCGGGCCCGAACTCGCGAAGGTCGCCATCGAGGTCGACGGCAAGCGCGTCAAGGCGTTCGAGGTCAAGGGACGACGCAAGTCGGGCACATACGAGGTGCGACAGCGGCTCGCGAAGGGCAAGCACCGCATCGCAGCGGCGTTCATCAACGACTACTACGACGCGCGCGACAAGGCCGACCGCAATCTGTTCGTCCGCGCGATCGAGGTCCAAGGCCCGATCGACGTCGAGGCACCGAAGTCGCACCGCGGCATCGTCTTCACGCGGCCCGCCGACGACAAGTCCGTTGCGCAGGCCGCGCGCGAAGTCGTCGGCCGCCTGCTGCCGCGCGCGTTTCGACGCCCGGTCTCGGAGGACGAGGTCGCCCGCTACGCCGGCCTCGTCGAGCTGGTCACGACGGACGGCGAGTCGTTCGAACGCGGCGTCCAGATCGCGCTGCAAGCGATCCTCGTTTCGCCGCACTTCCTGTTCCGCGTCGAGTACGACGACGAGCCGAACGACCCGAAGGCGCAGCACGCGCTGACCGACCACGAGCTCGCGTCGCGCCTGTCCTACTTCCTGTGGAGCACGATGCCCGACGACGAGCTGTTCGAGCTCGCGGAACGGGGCAAGCTGCACGAGCGGGACGTGCTCGACCGCCAGGTCACGCGCATGCTCGCCGACCCGCGGGCCGACGCCATCGTCGAGAACTTCGCGAGCCAATGGCTCGAGCTCTCCAACCTCGATGAGATCACGCCGGACGCGAAGCTCTTCCCGGAGTTCACGCCCGAGCTCCGGGCCGACATGGTGCGCGAGACGCAGCTCTTTATCCGGGCGCTGTTCCGCGAAGACCGCTCGCTGCTCGACTTCATCGACGCCGACTACTCCTTCGTCAACGAGCGCCTGGCGAAGCACTACGGAATCGACGGCGTGCGGGGCGACAAGATGCGCCGCGTGCCGCTGCCGCCGACGCAACGCACCGGCGTGCTGACGCACGCGAGCATCCTGACGATCACGTCGAACCCGAACCGCACGTCGCTCGTTCGGCGCGGCAATTGGCTCATCAACAACGTCATGGGACTGCAGCTGCCCGAGCCGCCCGAGGTCCAGCAGACCCTCGAGGAAGGCGCCAAGGAGTCCGGCCTGACGTCGATGCGTGATCAGCTCAAGCTGCACCGCGAGGATCCCGGCTGCGCGTCCTGCCACAATACGATGGACCCGCTCGGCTTCGGGATGGAGAATTTTGACGCGATCGGACGCTGGCGCGAAATCGCCGAAGGGAGGCCGGTCGATTCCGGCGGCACGCTGCCGAGCGGCGAGACGTTTCGCGGTCCGGTCGAGCTCGCGCAGATCTTGAAGAAGCGCAAGCGCGACTTTGCGGAGCTCGTGACGAAGAAGATGCTGACCTACGCTCTCGGGCGCGGCTTGGAGGTCCCGGACTCGTGCACCGTGGACGACATCGTCGCGGACCTCGAGGCGAACGACTACCGGTTCACGGTGCTGGTGCGCGGAATCGTGCAGAGCCGCCCGTTCCGGATGAGAAGAGGGGACGACGCAGGAGCCCGATGACGATGAACAAAAAACATCAACTGCCGCGACGGACGTTCCTCCGCGGGCTCGGCGCGACGATGGCGCTGCCCGCCCTCGAAGCCATGCTGCCTCTGTCGAGCGCCGCGCGCGCTGCAGAGATCACCGCGGCGCAGCCTCCGGTGCGCCTGGCGTTCATCTTCGTCCCGAATGGCGCGATCCAGCCGAACTGGAAGTGCAGGGGCAACGAACGCGATTGGCGGCTGTCGCGCACGCTGACGCCGCTGGCTGCGCACAAGAAACGCATCACGGTCTTCAACGGCCTGACGCAGCACCACGGCCGCGCCAACGGCGACGGCGGCGGCGACCACGCCCGCAACGCCGGCTCGTTCCTGACGGGCGCGCAGCCGTACAAGACGGCAGGCGCAGATATCCGTGTCGGCGTGTCGGCCGACCAGGCAGCCGCGAAGCTCATCGGTCACGAGACGAAGCTGCCGTCGCTCGAGCTCGGCATCGAACGCGGCCGCAACGGCGGCAACTGCGACTCCGGCTATAGCTGCGCGTACTCGACGAACATCTCGTGGAAGACCGAGTCGACGCCGATGGCCAAGGAGGTCAATCCGAAGCTCGCGTTCGAGCGCCTGTTCGGATCGGCCGACGCCCGAGACCAAGTGGCGCAGAACAAGTACCGCAAGAGCGTCCTCGACCTCGTCGCCGCGGATGCGGATGCGCTGAAGAAGCGCCTCGGAAAGACCGACCAGCGCAAGCTCGACGAGTACTTCACCAGCGTCCGCGAGCTCGAACAGCGCATCGAGCGCCAGGCGACGAAGCTCGGCGAGGTCCCCGAATACGATGTGCCCGCGGGCATCCCTCGTGAGCTCGCGGCGCACATGCGGCTGATGTACGACATCATGGCGCTCGCGTTTCAGACCGACGCGACGCGCGTCGCGACGTTCATGCTCGGAAACGCGGGCAGCAACCGCAGCTACCCGATGGTCGGCGTCAGCGGTGGCCACCACGGCCTGTCGCACCACCGCAACGATCCGAAGAAGATGGAGGACATCACGAAGATCGACATCTTCCTGGTGTCGCAGTACGCGTACTTTCTCGACAAGCTCGCGGCGGTCAAGGAGCCGGACGGCAGCACGCTGCTCGACAACAGCCTGATCCTCTACGGCAGCGCCATCGCGGACGCCAACCGGCACTCGCACCACGACCTCCCGATCGTCGTCGCGGGTCGCGGCGGTGGGCAGCTCGACTCGGGCCGTCTGCGAACGTACCCGAAGGAAACGCCGCTGAACAACCTGTACCTGTCGATGTGCCACATGGCCGGCGCAGGCGTCGACAAGATCGGCGACTCGACCGGCGAGCTGAAGCTGTAGGCGGAAACGCGCGCGATCCCGTCGCACATCCGCTATCATGGCGGCGTCGAAACTCCGGTGCGCGGCCGGGAATGGAGCGGCGCGCCGGGAGCATTCAGGCGGGAGGCCTGAGCACACTACAAGACTGCGTGAGAGCCATCTCATGAGCACACGACCGACGCTGTTCGCGGTCCTGGCTGTCCTTGTCTCATCGACAGGTACCGTCTCGACGCTGGCCGCCGAAGACACGACCACCGACACCGCCGTCAGCTACTGGCGCGACGTCCGACCGCTCTTCCAGGCGCGTTGCCACGGTTGCCACCAACCGGCCAAGCAGGGCGGCAAGTACGAGATGACCTCGTTCGAGCGCCTGCTCGCCGGCGGCAAGAGCGAGTCGCCCGCGATCGTGCCGGGCAAGCCCGACGAGAGCCCGTTCGTCGAGCTGATCACGCCCATCGACGGCGAGGCCGACATGCCGAAGAAGGCGAACCCGCTCAGCGCGGACGAGATCGACCTCGTGCGCCGCTGGATCGCCGCCGGCGCCGTCGACGACACGCCCGAGAGCGCGAAGAAGACGTACGACATGGACCACCCGCCGGCATACGTGCTGCCGCCGGTCATCACGTCGATGGACTTCTCGCCCGACGGCACACGGCTCGCCGTTTCGGGCTTCCACGAGGTATTGCTGCACAAGGCGGACGGCTCGGGCCTTGTCGCGCGTCTCGTCGGCATGTCGGAGCGCATCGAGTCGGTCGCGTTCTCTCCCGACGGCAAGAAGCTCGCGGTCACCGGCGGCCTGCCGGGCCGCATGGGCGAGGTGCAGATCTGGGACGTCGAGAAGCGCAAGCTCAGGATGTCCGTACCTGTCACGTTCGACACGCTCTACGGCGCGAGCTGGTCGCCGGACGGGCAGCACGTCGCGTTCGGCTGCACCGACGACACGGTGCGCGCGATCCGCGTCAAGTCGGGCGAGCAGGTCCTCTACCAGGGCGCTCACAACGATTGGGTGCTCGACACCGTGTGGTCGGTCGACGGCTCGTACGTGATCTCGGTCGGCAATGACCGCACCGCGAAGCTCACCGAGTTCGCGACGCAGCGGTTCATCGACAACATCACGTCTATCACGCCCGGAGTGCTCAAGGGCGGCGTCGCGTCGGTCGCGCGCCATCCCGACGCCGACGTCATCCTGCTCGGCGGCGCCGACGGCATTCCGAAGATCTTCCGCGTGCATCGCGTGACGAAGCGTCGCATCGGCGACGACGCGAACTTCATTCAGAAGCTCCCGCCGCTGCGCGGGCGCGTCTTCGGCGTCGCGCTCAATCGTGACGCGACACGCGCCGCCGCCGTCAGTAGCCTCGACGGCGCGGGCCACCTGCGTACGTACAAGCTGCACACCGACACGCTGCCGGCCGACATCGCGAAGATCGTCGCCGAGAAGCCGGCTGAGCGCTCGACGGCGGAGGTCGAGAAGCTCGTCTCGCACCACGCCAAGAGCGCGTCGGCCCTCGCCGAAGCGAAGCTCGACGACGTCGCGCTCTACTGCGTCGCGTTCCACCCGGATGGCGATGTCGTGGCGGCTGCCGGCGCCGACGGCAAGGTGCGCCTCTTCGACGCAGCGACCGCGAAGGTGACGAAGGAGTTCGTCCCCGTGCCGCTCGAGGCGATGGGCGACGTGGCCGCTGCGGGGCCGAAGGAGATCGTGTTCCCCGACGAGGAGATCACCGCCGAGACCATCCATTCGGAGGACCAGGCGGGCATCGCGGCGATCGAGGTCGTGCCGCAGCACGCGACGATCACGAAGCGCTACGACACCGTGCAGTTCGTCGTCACCGGACGGCTCGAGTCGGGCGACGTCGTCGATCTGACGCGCGTCGCCGACGTGCAAATCGACGGCGGCACCATCGAGTCGACGCCTCGCCGACGGGTGCACGCGATCGCTGACGGCAAGAGCGAGTTGACGTTCGCGTACGCGGGCAAGAAGGCGACCGCGGCCGTCGACGTCACAGGATTCGAAACGCCGTTCCACCCGGACTTCGTTCGCGACGTCGCTCCGGCCATCACGAAGATAGGCTGTAACTCCGGCACGTGCCACGGCGCGAACAAGGGCAAGGGCAGCCTGAAGCTCTCGCTGCGCGGCAATCACCCGCTCTACGACGTGCGGACGTTCAGCGACGACCTCGCGAGTCGCCGCGTCAACACGGCGTCGCCGTCGGACAGCCTCATGCTGCTCAAGCCGACGGCGGCCGTACCACACGAGGGCGGCCAGGTGACGCGACCGGGCGAGCCGTACTACGAGACGATCCGCGCGTGGATCGCCGAGGGCGCTCGCTACGACCAAAGCGCGCCGACGGTCCAGAGGATCACGGTCTTTCCGCGCGACCCGATCGCGCAGCGCGTCGGCAGCAAGCAGCAGTTCCGCGTGCTCGCGACATACTCCGATGGCGTCGTGCGTGACGTGACGTCAGAGTCGGTCATCGCGAGCGGCGACACCGAGGTCGCCAGCGCCGATTCGGGCGGTCTCGTCACGACGTTTCGGCGCGGCGAAAGCTCGATCCTCGCGCGCTACCAGGGCCGCTACGCCGCGACGACGTTGACCGTCATGGGCGATCGGACCGGCTTCGTGTGGCGCCAGCCGCCGACGCACAATGTCGTCGACGAGCTCATCGCGAAGAAGCTAGAGCGCACCAAGACAGCGCCGTCCGATCTCTGCACCGACGCCGAGTTCCTCCGTCGCGTGCGGCTCGATCTGACGGGCCTGCCGCCGACCACGGAGGAGCTCCGGGCGTTTCTCGCCGACGAACGCTCGACGCGCGTCAAGCGCGACGAGGTGATCGATCGACTCATCGGCAGCGACGAGTACGTCGACTACTGGACGAACAAGTGGGCCGACCTCCTGCAGGTCAACCGCAAGTTCCTCGGCGCCGAGGGGGCGAAGCTGTTCCACGGTTGGATCCGGGGCAAAATCGCCGCCAACACGCCGTACGACCAGTTCACCTACGAGCTGCTGACTGCGACGGGCTCGAACCGCGAGAATCCGCCCGCGTCGTACTTCAAGGTCCTCCGCACCCCGGTGGATGCGATGGAGAACACGACGCACCTCTTCCTCGGCATTCGCTTCAACTGCAATAAGTGTCACGACCATCCGTTCGAGCGCTGGTTCCAGGACCAGTACTTCGAGACGGCCGCGTACTTCGCGCGCGTCGGGCTCGCCGCTGACCCCAAGAGCGGCAAGAAGAAGGTCGGCGGCTCGGCGGTCGAGGGTGCGAAGCCGCTCTACGAGATCGTCACCGACAAGAAGGACGGCGAGGTGCGCCACGAGGGCACGGGCCTCGTCACGCCGCCGAAGCTGCCGTTCCCGGCGCACTACGTCGCGTCCGCCGGCGCGAGCCGGCGCGAGCATCTGGCCCGGTGGATCATCTCGCCGCGCAACCGCTACTTCGCCCGCAGCTACGTCAATCGGATCTGGGCCTATCTGACGGGACGCGGGCTCATCGAGCCGATCGACGACATCCGCGCCGGCAACCCGCCGACGAATCCGGAGCTGCTCGCGCGCATGACCGAGGAGTTCGTCGACAGCGGCTTCGATGTCCAGCGCCTCGTCAGGCTGATCTGCAAGTCGCGCACGTACCAGCTGTCAATCGAGACGAACGAGTGGAACGAGGACGATGCGCTGAACTACTCCCACGCGATCGCGCGACGCCTGCCAGCCGAGGTGCTGTACGACGCACTTCACCGCGCGACGGGATCGAAGTCGAAGTTCCCCGGCGTGCCCGCGGGCACGCGCGCCGTGCAGCTGCCCGATGCAGGCGTCAAGGAGCCGAGCGGCTTCCTCGCGAAGTTCGGCCGCCCGCCGCGCGAGAGCGCTTGCGAGTGCGAGCGCGCGACCGGCATGCAGTTCGGCCCAGTGATGGCGCTGGTGACGGGACCGACGGTCGGCGACGCGATCAGCGACCCGAAGAACGACATCGCGAAGCTCGTCGCGACGGAGCGCAACGACGGGCGACTCGTCGACGAGCTCTTCCTGCGCATCCTCGGAAGGCCGGCGACGAAGCGCGAGGTCGAGCTCGGCATCTCCGCGATCACCGACATCGCGATCGATCACGAGCAGCTCGTCAAGGCAACGCAAGAGTACGAGAAGAGCATCGCGCCGCGCGTCGCCGAAGCCGAGAAGAGGCGTCAGGCCGCGATCGCCACGGCGGAGACGGCGCTGATGGAGCACGAGAAAAGCCTCGCCGCGCAGGAAGCTGCCAAGGAGAAGGCTCGGACGGCCCGGATCGCCGCGCGGCAGAAGGCGCTCGACGAGTACCGCAAGACGCTCCCGGAGCGCCTCGCGGAGTGGGAAAAGCAGCAGAGCGCGATCACGCGTTGGGTGACGCTCGACCCGCAGGAGCTCAAGGCGACGAACGGCGCGAAGCTGACGAAGGAGAAGGATCTGTCGATCCTCGCGACCGGAAAGAACGGCCGCGGCGCCTACGAGTTCACGGCGGCGACGGACCTCGTCGGCATCAAGGCGGTGCGCATCGAGGTATTCGGCGACGACCGCCTGCCGAAGAAGGGCCCGGGTCGCGCGTCGACGGACGGCAACTTCGTGCTGACCGAGCTCCGCCTCACGGCGGCACCGAAGACCGATCCGAGCCAGGCGAAGAACATCGCCCTCGCGAACGCGCAGGCCGACTTCAGCCAGGGCGGCTACGGCGTCGCGAGCGCGATCGACGGCAAGGTCGAGCCGCAGAACAACGGCTGGGCGATCGCACCGCAGTTCGGCAAGAACCACGTCGCCGCGTTCGACACGAAGGAGCTGGTCGGCTTCGAGGGAGGCCCTGATTCTCCGGGAGGCACCGTGCTGAAGTTCGTGCTCGACCAGCAGTTCACGAGCGGCGAGCACTCCATCGGCCGCTTCCGCATCTCGGTGACGACCGCGCCGGGGCCGACGCTGCTCGAGGGGCTGCCGGAGAACATCGCGGCGATCCTCGCGCTGTCCGACGACCAGCGCAACGGCGAGCAGAAGAAGGCGCTCGCGAAGTTCTACAGCGACGGCGACGCGGAGCGGAAGAAGCTCGAGGGTGCGCTGGCCGCTGCGAAGAAGCCGCGCCCGGTCGATCCGAAGCTCGCCGAGCTGCGCAAGGACCTCGAGCGAAAGCGTCAACCGCTGCCGGTCGACCCGCGGCTTGCCGAGCTGCGACGCGAGGTCGAGCTCAGCGCAAAACAACTCGAAAACCAGAGACTGACCGGTGCGCAGGACATCGCGTGGGCGCTGATCAACAGCCCCGCGTTCCTGTTCAACCGCTGATCGAGAATCCGGAGAACCGACCATGCTCGTGATACCAGGACACACTGGCGACGTTTGCGACGGCGTGACGCGGCGCGAGATCCTGCGCGTCGGAGGGTCGGCGCTGTTCGGCTTGAGTCTCGGCTCGATGCTCGAGCTCCGCGACTTGACGGCGAAGGAAGGCGGCCCGAAGGAGGGCAGCGGCGGCCCGGGATGGGGGCGCGCGAAAAGCGTCATCCTGGTCTTCCTGCAGGGAGGGCCGAGCCACCTCGACCTCTGGGACCCGAAGGAGAATCTGCCCGACAACGTCGTCGGCCCGTTCAAGAACATCCCGACGAAGGTCGACGGCGTGCAGTTCACGGAGCTGCTGCCGAAGCTGGCGCAGGTGAACGACAAGTTCAGCCTGATCCGGTCGATGAGCTACACGCCGAAGGGGCTCTTCAACCACACGGCGGCGATCTACCAGATGCTGACGGGCTACACGACCGATCGCGTCAGCCCGTCGGGCCAGCTCGAGCCGCCGACGCCGAAGGACTTCCCGAACTTCGGATCTCACATCGTTCGCCTGAAGCCGACGGACGTGCCGATGCTGCCGTTCGTCATGCTGCCGCGGCCGCTGCAGGAGAGCAACGTGGTCGGCAAGGCGGGCACCGCCGGGTTCCTCGGGAGGGCGTACGACCCGTACTACCTGTACCCGCCCGGCGATGACATGAACATGAACAAGATGGAGAAGATCAGCATCGCCGACCTCCAGATGCGACCCGACGTCTTCTCCAGCCGGCTGAGGCGTCGCGCCAAGCTGCGAGACCTGATCAACGAGGGCATGCCGCGAGTCGAGAAGGCCGTCGAGGACTACAAGCTCGACGACTACTACGGCCGCGCGCTCGAGCTCGTGGTCTCGGGGCGCGCGCGCAAGGCGTTCTCGCTCGATCTCGAGACGCCCGAGATGCGCGATCGCTACGGCCGCAACACGTTCGGCCAGAGCCTGCTGCTCGCCCGCCGACTCGTCGAGGCCGGCACGCGGGTGGTCGAGGTCGTGTGGCCGAAAGTCGCGAACTCGGACAACCACTCGTGGGACGTCCACAAGGGTTTGACGAAGCGCATGAAGGCGCAGTCGGCGCCGATGCTCGACACCGGCATGGCGGCGCTGGTCGCAGACCTCGACGAGCGCGGCCTCCTCGACGAGACGCTCGTCGTCGGAGTCGGCGAGTTCGGCCGCAGCCCGCAGCGCGGCGTCAGCACGTCGGGCAACGACAATAGCTCGGACGGCCGCGACCACTGGCCGTACTGTTACACGGCGTTCATCGCGGGCGCCGGCATTCGCCGCGGGCACATCCACGGCAAGTCGGACGCCACGGCCTCGGGCCCGCTCGAGAATCCCGTGCACCCGCGCGACCTGCTCGCGACGATTTACCACGCATTCGCGATCGACCCAGCGACGATCATGTACAACCACCTGAACCAGCCGCGCGAGCTGGTGAAGGGCGAGGCGGTGACGGGGTTGTTCGCGTAGCAACCCCGCCGCAAAAGGCCTTCGAACGCGAGGGCGGGACATGCCGCCCTCGCGCCGAAGAACCGACTCAGCACGTTCCCAGAGCCGCCTCGAGATCCGCTCGAGCGTCCTGTCCCGTCAGCCGCAGATCGAACTTGTCCTGCAGGATTGCGAACACCGCCGGCGTGACGAACGGCGGCGGGTTGGGGCCGATGGTGACTCCCTTGACACCGAGCGCGAGAAGCGTCAACAGCACGGCGACGGCCTTCTGCTCGAACCAGCTCACGACGAGGGTCAACGGCAAGTCGTTGACCGTGCAGTCGAAAGCCTCGGACAGCGCGACGGCCACCTGGATGGCGCCGTACGCGTCGTTGCACTGACCCATGTCGAGAAGACGCGGGAATCCGAGCAACTGGCCGTAGTCGTGGTCCCGGATGCGGAACTTGCCGCAGCCGAGCGTCAGGACGAACGAATCGTCCGGCGTGTTCTGCGCGTAATCGCTGAAGTAATTGCGTCCCGGCTCGGCGCCATCGCAGCCGCCGATCAGGAAGAAGTGGCGCACATCTCCCGCCTTGACCGCCTCGACGATTGCCGGGGCGTTCTCGAGAAGCACCGTGCGGTGGAACCCGACCGTCGACTCCGTCGTCACGCCCTCGACACACGGCTTGCACTCGAGCGCCTTCGCCGCGACCGCCGCGAAGTTCTCGTCCGTGATGCGCGGCGCGCCGGGAACAGCCGTCGCTCGCGTCGTGAACAGACGGTCGGCGTAGGACTCGTTGGGGATGAGTACGCAATTCGTCGTCGCGACGACCGGTCCCGGGAACTCCTCGAACTCGCGTCGCTGCTTCTGCCACGCGCCGCCGTAGTTGCCGGCGAGATTGGGGTGATTCCGGAGCTTCGGGTACATGTGCGCGGGGAGCATCTCGCCGTGCGTGTACACCTGGATATCCGTGCCCTCGACCTGCTGGAGGATGTTCCACAGATCGAGAAGATCGTGGCCCGTGACGAGGATTCCAGGGCCAGCGCGGGTGCCCTCCGTGACCGTGGCCGGCTCGGGCTTGCCGAACATCTCGACGTGGCCCTCGTCGAGCAGCTCCATGACCCGCAGGTTCATGCGTCCGCACGTCATGCAAAGTTCGAAGAGCGACTCCAAGTCGAAGTTGACGTTCGTCATGGTCGCGAAGAGCGCTTCCTCGATGAACGCGCTGACCTCGGGATCGCTCTTGCCGAGTCGGCGGGCGTGATGGGCATACGCGGCCATGCCCTTGAGACCGTAGAGGAGCGTTTCCTGGAGAGACTGGACGTCGGCATCCTTGCCGCAAACCCCAGGAACGGAGACACAGCCGGTGCCATGCGCGGATTGCTCACACTGATTGCAGAACATCGACAGAACTCGCTCCTCGAAAAAAAGAGGGGATTGGCGGGCCGTTCGTTTGACACTGGCCTACGAGCACGACATCATTCGACGCTCCGCCCCTCGCCGCCTTGATGTGGATCAAGTCGGAGCCGAAATCTCCAAAACGCCGCGACCGCGCCATGGATGCGAGACGAGAACTGAAAGGCTGCCACCTATTCGGCCAGCTGGACGACGCGGGTCTCGCGCCGCTCGTGGCGATGGCCCGGGTGTGCAGCTACCAGAAGGGCGAGGTCATCTTCCGGCAGTCCGCTGAGGTTCCCGGAGTGTTCCTCGTCGTCGAGGGGCTCGTTCGCATCTATCAGCTCGCTCCGGGCGGCAAGGAGCACGTGCTCGAGCTCGTCGGCCCCTCCAGGACGTTCGCCGAGGTCGCCGCGATCGCCGGTTTTCCGTGTCCGGCGTACGCCCAGGCCGTCGAGCCGACGACGTGCGTGGTCCTACCCGGCGAGCCGTTTCGCCGGCTCCTGCGTACGGACCACGACCTCTGCTACCGCGTCCTCACGGGGATGGCCGGCTGGGTGCGGCGATTGGTCGAGCAGCTCGAGGATATCGTCCTGCGAGACGCCGCCGGCCGCGTCGCGCGCTATCTCCTCGGTGCGCCCGAACGCGGCGATCGATCCGTGCAACTCCCGGGCCTCAAGAAGCACCTGGCCAGCCACCTCGACCTGACCAGCGAGACCCTGTCGCGGACCCTACGCCGCCTCGCCGACGCCGGGCTCATCTCCTCCGAAGCCGACGGCACGATCCGGGTGCTGGACCATGACGGCTTGAGGCAGGCCGCCATCTGATCCGCCGCCGGACGGCGCGAGGAGCGGCTTTTCGGTTTCCCCGGCGGATCTCCCCGGTCACGATATGCGCAGTGGGACGCGCCACTCGAACGGTTCGATCGGCGAATCCGAGAGCGACGCCCACCAACCCACGCCGCGAGGGCCCCCGGCATATGTGGACGTCCATCCGACGCTGTCTCCTCGTACTTCTCTGCCTGGCGATGCCTGCAGCGGCGAATGCACAAGGAGCTCCCGGCGAGCTCCACGCTCGCGCCGACGCCGCGCTCCAGAGCTTTCTCATCAAGTACTGGAACGGCTCCTATCTCAGCGCCACCTATCCGGGAGGCGGGGGATCGCGCACCGGCTACTGGACCTTCGCTCAAGGTTTCGATGCGCTTCTCGACGGTGTCGAACGTACAGGAGGGGCCCGATACGCGGGGTTGATCGAGACGTTCTACCAGGCGCAAGAAAGGAGCGGTTGGATCAACCCCTGGTTCGACGACATGAACTGGATGGCGCTCGCTCTTCTCCGCGCGCACGACCTGACAGGTGAGCCCAGATACCTCGACCGAGCCGTCGCCCTCTTCGATCGCATCATCGGGGCCTGGGACGAGACCTGCTGCGGAGCAGAGCCCGGTGGGATCTGGTGGAATGCGGCTCACTCGCAGAAGGCCACCGCTTCCAACGCGGGTCCGGTCATCACGGCTGTGCGGCTCGCGAATCGCCTCGGCAACGATGCCTATCTCGATTTCGCTCGGCAGGTCTACGACTACTGGTTCGAGCAGATGGTCGACCGCAGTCGCTGGCACGTCTGGGATCACATCAACCCGGACGGCACGCGGGTCGACTGGCAGTTCTCCTACAACGAGGGGCTGATGATCGGAGCGGCAACGGAACTCTGGCTGGCCACCGGGGAGGAGCGCTTCCGCCAGGAAGCGCGCAACATCGCGGGGTTCCTGACGACGAGCGTCGTTCGTTCCACACCACTCGGCGATGTACTCAGCGACGGAAGCAGCTCGAGCTGCGGTGGCGACTGTCACGCGTTCAAGGGCGTGGCGTATCGCTACCTCGCGCTCCTCGACAGCGTCGCCTCGCTTCCAAGCGCTCGAGCTGTCCTCGATGCGAGTGGCGACGCCATCTGGGATCTCGCACGCAACACGGAGCAGACCCTCTTCGCGGTCGACTGGGGCGGACCGCCGATGTCGTTCCACTCCGAGCCGCAATCCGCCGCTGCGGTTATGGCGCTCAATATCCACGCGTACCGCCGCGAGCGGTTTCCCGGCGTGGACGCACCTCCCGGTCGCTACGAGGCTGAAGACGCTACGATCGACGGCTTGCTGCTCGCGGCCGACCTCTCCGGCTTCACGGGCTGGGGCTACGCGTCCGGGTTCGATCGCTCCGGCGACGGCATCCGGTTTCGCGTCGATGCTCCGGCGGACGGATCCTACGACGTGAGCATCCGCTATGCCGCCGCGGCTGCGGCCAGCCGACACATCCTCATCGATGGCGCCGTTGCGCATGCCGATCGAACGTTCCCCGCGACGTCCGCGGGCAGCGCATTCGGCGACGTGACTCTTCGGGTCGAATGGTCGAGCGGCCCGCACGTGATCGAAATCCGCTACGAGAGCTTCGGAGGCAACTCCGGATCGATTCAAGCGATCGATCACCTGCAGCTGCTGGAGCCGCCCGCCAGATTCCTGCGGGGAGATTGCAATAGCGACGGTCTCGCGGATATCTCCGACGCCGTCTCGACGCTCGCGCAGCTCTTCCTCGGAGCCCCGGCCGCGACGTGTGGCGACGCGTGCGATGCCAACGACGACGGAGCCATCGACATCTCCGACGCGGTCGCGACTCTCGGAGCCCTCTTCCTCGGCGACGCCCCCCTTCCGGCCCCGGGCGCTCAGAACTGCGGCGTAGACCCGACGGACGACGGGCTCGGCTGCGACGAGACGAGCGCGACGTGCGCCGACGACTGACCGGCTGCGCACGGATCCCTCTCTTCGCGCTGCGAGAGCCGGCAGGCTGTCGAAGCTGGCGAGCCCCTCGCGGAGTTCGCATGATGCACGTCCATTGGCGGCGGCGGCGAGAACGACCGCGGAGTCAATCGACGATCAACGGGTACCCGGTTCCTGCGCGGACTCGATCGTCTCGAGATTCGCGTCGCGGAACTTCGGCGCCCCCTGGCGCGCGACCTCGGCCAGCGCCTCCGTCGGGAACACGGCCAGCTCGTCGAGCATCGCGGTCACCGCGAATAGCGCGACCGACACCTTGCTGACGCGCTTCGTCGCTTTGGCTGGATCGATGACCGTGACCCGCGCTCGCGTCTCCACGTCCGCGAACGCCGGCAGCACGAAGACGCGGTCGTCCTCGACCATCCGCGGCAGGTACTTCGCCGCCTTCGCGAGGCCGTCCTCGGTCAGAATCAGCAGCGCGTCCGGACGCGCGATCCCGGTGTAGTCGATCGGCTCGGGCGCGAGGATCAGCTCGGACACGCTGTGACCCGACATGATCGTGATCGGGTAGTCGTCGCGTTGCGCCGCGAAGAGGCCGGACCGGATGCCCGCCTGCGCCGCCATGCCGACCGCCGAGCGCACCTTGCCGCCAGCGGACCCGGCGACGACGAGACGGAAACGACGGTCGAGCGCTGGCTCGAACTGTGGCGCGAGAGGCCGCGGTGCCGACGTTGGCTGACCGACCTGCTCACGACACGACTCCCGGTACGCGTTAGCATACTCCGGCACGTCGAGCTTCTGGATCACGCCCGTCGCAAAGCCGAGCTCTTCCAGCTTCCGATCGAGGACCTTCGGCGAGTACTTGTTGCTCGGCACGAAGTACGCCGTGCACAGCTCCCAGATGTCGAGAAGGCTGAAGCCGGGCGTCCCGATCGCCTCGACGATGCGGTCCGGCAGATCCTTGTCGAAACTCGTGCCGCGATACACGTAGCTCGCCCCATTGGCCGCCACGGTCGCACACACGTCCAGCGGTCGCTCGAGGTTACCGCCGCGCGTCGTCGTCGTGACCGCTCCGGATGGTGTCGTCGTCGAGTGCTGCCCGCCCGTCATCCCGAAGTTGAAGTTGTTGAAGACGAGGAGCGTGACGCCGATATTTCGGCGCGCGGCGTTGAGCAGGTGGGCGCCGCCGATTCCCGTGCCGCCATCTCCCATGATCACGATGACGGTCAGGTCCGGACGCGCGAGCTGGATGCCCGACGCGTAGGTCAAGCTACGTCCGTGAAGGCCGTGAAACGCGCTCGTCACGAAGTACTGATCGGAGAGGCCCGAGCAGCCGATGTCGGTGACGAGGACGACCTCGCGTGGATCGCGCCCCAACTGGACGAGCGCCTTGTTGAGGACGTCGAGGATCGCGCCGTGACCACATCCCGGACAGAACGGGTACGGCGTTTCGTTGCGGTAGGTCGACAGCGGCGTCACGATCGCCTGCGGATCGTTCATCTGGCTCATCGACTCTCCTCGCTCTCGCTCGTCAGCGTTTCCAGGAAGTGCTCCGGTGCGATCAACTCACCGTCGAGCCGGTGAAGGCCCACGACCTCCAGGTCATCGTGCGCGAGCCGTTCGATCTCGCGTCGATAGAGGCCGGTGTTGAGCTCCGCGACGACGACTCGCTCGATGCCGTCGAACGCGTCGAGAATCGCGCTCTCCGGTACCGGCCATAGACTTTGAACGGTCAACGCGGAAACGCCATGACCGGCAGCCCGCGCCGCCTGGACCGCCTCGCGCATCGCCGCGGCCGTGATGCCGAAGCTGATCCACAAGGTCGTCGCGTCCGGATCGAAGTCGCGGACGACGAACTCGATCTCGTCGCGGTGCGCTTCGATCTTCGCGACGAGGTGCGTGTTGAGCGCGCCGACCGTCGGCGGATGCTTCGAGATGAACGCGTTCTCATCGTGCGTCGAGCCCGTGAAGCGGACGACCTCCCCATCGCCGTAGTGCGCGACCGGTGGCACGCCGTCCGCGGGCTCGTAGCGGTAGGGCCGCAACCCGCTGCCGTCGACCGATCGCGGTGTCGCCGCGCGTTCGCGCACGGAAACCTGCTCGTACGATTCGACCTCGACCGCGTTGCGCGTCAGGTTGAGCTCCTTGTCGGTAAGAAGAAACACCGGCGTGCGAAAGCGCTCGGCGAGATCGAACGCCCGCAGCGTCAGGGAGTACGCCTCGGCGATCGACGACGGCGCGAGCGCGATGATCGGATAGCCGCCGGCCGTCCCCCAGCGCACGAACTGCACGTCTCCCTGCGCTGCGGTCGTCGCGCCGCCGGTCGACGGGCCGAGACGCTGCACGTCGACGATCACGAGCGGCACCTCGCCCATGATCGCGAGACCGATGCTCTCGCTGTACAGGCTGATGCCCGGCCCGCTCGTGGCCGTCATCGATCGCGAACCGGCCATCGTCGCGCCGATGCACATGCCGATCGATGCGATCTCGTCCTCCGCCTGGATCGCGACGCCGCCGACCTTCGGCATCTCGTTCATCATCGCCATGAGGATCTGTGACGCCGGCGTGATCGGATAGCCCGCGAAGAAGTCGCACTTCGCCGCCAGGGCGGCGCGGACGATGGCTGACGTTCCGTCGGTGAATTCCCGCATCGAGCTGTGCTCTGGTTCGGATGATTCAGGTGAGATCGCGACCGCGGCGGCGGACCCGTGACGACCGCGGCGCCGACTGACGGAGGCGAGCTGCCGCGAAACGGTCAGCCTCCAACTCCGCCGGCATGGGCTGCCGGGGTCAGCCCACGCCGGATTATATCCATCGAGAGAACGAACGCCGCGCTCCTTCCGGCCGGGAGTACGATGAGCGGATCGCCGCGCTGCCAGAACCAGACGCGCGGCCGAACCCGACTCGGAGGCCACCATGTCGTTGCACCTGCTCGCCCTGGCTCTCGCGACCTCGCTCGCCCCGCAAGCGCCGGCCAAGACCCCGATCGTCCACACCTGCAGCTTCGAGTCCGACGCGTGGGAGAAGACCTGGGGCCGACGACGCGAGGATCGTCGCGTCGAACTCGTCGCTTCCGACGAGGACCGCAAGTTCGAGCCCTTGCGCGGCAAGGCGCTCCGCGTGCGAGTCGACAAGGGCGGACACTACGGGACGAGCCTGCAGTATCGATTCAAGAAGCAGCTCGGCGCCGAGCCCGAGGAGATCTACTTCCGCTACTACCTGCGCTTTGCGGACGACTGGAACCCCGCGCGCGGCGGCAAGCTGCCGGGCATCGCCGGCACGTACGGCCGCGCGGGTTGGGGCGGCCGACGCGTCAACGGCCGCGACGGTTGGTCGGCGCGCGGGCTGTTCAACGGCCGCCGCGACGGGAAGACACCGATCGGGTACTACTGCTATCACGCCGACATGAAGGGGCGATATGGCTCGCCTTGGGTGTGGGATCGCGGCAAGCTCGGCTTCCTCGAGAACAACCGCTGGTACTGCGTAGAGCAGTACGCGAAGCTCAATACGCCGGGCAAGAGCGACGGCATCCTGCGGGGCTGGATCGACGGCAAGCTCGCGTTCGAGAGGACCGACCTCCGCATGCGCGATGTCGAAACGCTGCGCATCGAGACGGTGTGGCTCAACGTGTACCTCGGCGGAACGTGGGCGTCGAAGAAGGACCAGCACCTCTACGTCGACGAGATCGTCATCTCGAAGAAGCCGATCGGGCCGCTGCGCACGAAAAAGGACACCACCGGAAAGGAGCGTCGCTGATCCGTCAACGAAGGTTTGAGAGTCAGCGCTCGATGCGGAGCAGCTCGGTCGCCGAGACCGCAACGCGGAGACCGACGTGGCCTTTCGTGACTCTCAGGCGCCGCCAGCGGCGGCGGTCACGATCGAACAGGCTGACCTTGTCGACTTCGGGATCGAGCGCCAGCACGACCTCCTGCGGCTGGTACGCGTTGTGACTCGCCAGCGCGATCACGTCGCGGTCGTCGTCGCGGAAGAGACCGAGCAGGACCTCGCCGCGCTCGACTCGAAGCCAAGAGTCGGACGGTATGGCAGCCAAGCCCGCCGGTACCGCGGGCGGCGCATCGGTCGGGCGATCCTTCGCGGTCTTGGTGACGGGCGTCGAGTAGACCGCCGTCGGGTTGCCGAGCACCATCAGCTCGCCGCCGATCGCGGCAAACGACGCGTTGACCTTCTGCAGGTCGTTCCCGAGGGCGTCGAGCGCACCGGTCCGCGGATTCACGACGGTGCCTCGGTAGTGAAAGGTGTACCCCTTCAAGCCGAACGGGACCGACGTCGCGATCGTGAACGCGACGCGGCTGGCATTGCCGACTCCGATCTTGCCCGGCGCCGGATCGCAGTAGCGCAGGAAGTACGCCTTCTTCGACGTCGCGACGCTCGATGCCTTCGCGAGGTGCCCCCAGTGCCCACCGCGCTGCCAGTGGAAGTCGTAGTAGCCGAGGAGGTCGAGGCCCTCGACCCGGTTGACACGGCTCATGCGGTAGGTCCCGACGTAGACGGCATGGGTCGGGTCCCACTCGTGGACGTTCGCCACGTCGCGTGAACGCCCCGCGTACTGGTTGCCGATCTGATCGCTCCACAAGTGATAGCCGTAGACGACCGGGTTGCCGCGGAGCGACTCGCAGAGCTTCCGCGCGGCGTCGGTGTTCTTGTAGACGTGGTGGTCGGCCACCAGCAGGTCGACCAGGATCTGTACGCGATACTTGGCGCAGATCCGCGCCCGCCACGGCTCGTACTTGCCGAGAACGACGTTGAAGTGCGCGGCGCGGATTGCGCGAACGAGCTTCTCGAAGCTCTTCGGATCCTGCGGCAGGTGATCGCCCGCGTACCCCATATTGAAGATGATCGCGAAGCGGTCGGGCCGCCGCTTCTCGGCGGCAGGGTCGGCCGCCATCGTCGTCGAGGCGGCCAGGACCGCGAGGGCGAGCAGAGACGCTGCGAGTCGGATCGACACGGTGGAGATCATGCGGCGAACCCTCCAGATGGCGAATCCCCTTGAGCGTATCAGCGCGACGCGGCAAAGGAAGCGCCTGGTCCGGTATTCCGATGCCGACACGAGATTCGGCGCCACACACCTACGG
>CAYMRB010000122.1:0-22390 GCA_964392615.1 uncultured Planctomycetia bacterium
CACAGGGGCGGGGACTATTACTTGGACTACTACGACGACGACGCGTCGCATGACGACGACGACAGCCCCGAGATCCACCACCCCCCGATCATCGCCAACGTCCCGCTGTTCCATCCGAGCTTCGTCGCCCTGGAGGCCCTCGCGCTCGTCCACGACATCGCTCGACGTACCGGCCTGGCGATCATCGACGGACAGGAGGGCGGCGTCGGCCACGGCGAGCCGGGATCGTGGAGCGTCGAAGAGCTGCTCGCGAGCTGGTTCCGCGCGCATGAAGCCGTCCTCAGGGAGCTTCCCGAGCCACCGCGCCTGTCCGCGTGGAGCGCCGACAAGTCGCGCGACTTCCACCTTTGGCGACGGCATCGCGAGCAGCTCCGCGCGGCGCTCGAGCCGGAGGGAATCGAAGTGCCCGCGCTGCAGCTGGCCGCGCACGGCGAGGAGGTCAAGACGCTCTGCGTCTGGCGTGCCGACCGCCCTGCCGCGCTGCCGCGCGCCGACCTGATGCTCGTCGAGCGCCCCCGCGAGAAGCGCGGCCTCCTGCGCCGCAAGACCGTCGTCGACGAGCTCGTGGTCCCCGGCGCGACCATCTGGTCGATGCTCGCCCCCGTGGCCGACGCTTGCGGTGAGCCGGTCGAGCACCTGATCTTCCGACAGGCCGCCTCTCCTCCGGCGCGCGTCGCCGTCGACCTCGAGAACCTCACCGGCGAGGCCGTCGAATCGGTACGGCGAACGGGGCTCGCCGGCGTCGTCGACTTCGATCCCGTGGCGTCGCACGAGGCCGACGTGGAACCGGAGGAGGATTGAGCGTGACCGAGCCGATCGCGCCTGACTCCGGCCGCGCCCTCGCCCGCCGCCTGCAGGGCGGGCGCAAGCTCCTCCTCGGCGTGATTCACCTGCGTCCGCTTCCGGGCAGTCCGCTCTGGTCGCCGAACGGGGACGGCGGACCGCTGGACGGCGTCATCGCCGCGGCGCGCGCGGACGCCGAGACGATCCTCGCCGCGGGCTTCGACGGCTTCGTCGTCGAGAACTTCGGCGACGTGCCGTTCCACGGCGGAGCCGTACCGCCGTGGGTCGTCGCGTCGATGACGCGCGTCGCTGACGAGCTGCCGACCGCCGACGCATTCACGGTGGCCAACGTGCTGCGCAACGACGCGCTCGCGGGGCTGTCGGTCGCGCTCGCGTCGGGGCTGGACGCGATTCGGGTCAACGTCCACTCCGGCGCCATGGTCACCGACCAGGGCATCGTCGAGGGCCGCGCCGCGGACACGATGCGGCGACGGCGCGAGCTCGCCCCGAACGTCGCGATCCTCGCCGACGTCGACGTCAAGCACGCCGCACCTCTCGGCGCGCCGCGCACGCTCGGCGATCTCGCCAAGGACACCGCCTACCGCGGCCTCGCCGACGCGCTGATCGTCACGGGCGCCGCAACCGGCGCGGCGACCGCGACCGCGGACGTCGAAGCCGTCAAGACGGCGGTGCCCGACCGTCCCCTCTTGGTCGGCAGCGGCGCCGACGCGGACAACGTCGCCGATCTCCTGCGCATCGCCGACGGCGTCATCGTCGCGAGCGGATTGAAACCCGATCGCGACGTCCGTCGCCCGATCGACCGCGACCTCGCCGCGGCGTTCGTCACCGCCGCGCGCTCCGTCAAGTAGCGAGGGCGTCGGCCCCTCGACCCTACTGATTGACGATGTCGCGCACTTCGCCGAGGTCGATCTCGTCCAGCCGCTCGCGGAGAATCTGCAGCAGCTCGACGTTGTGCTCGCGAAGCGCATCGACGACCGCTCGCTTGTCTCCGGCGCTGACGCTGGAGTTCAGGTAGGCGAGCAGAGGACGCACCGCAGAGTCGTTCCGCGGCCGCGAGAAGTACGCGACCGCCGCGGCCTTCGCGGCAGCTGGGTTCCCCGTGCGCCGAATCCAGACTTGCAGGTACTTGTCGGCCCACGGCGAGCTCAATCGAGCGATCGCTCGAAGCGTGTACCCTCCTTTCCAGCTGCCCTTGTCGAGCTCGCGAGTCGCGAAACCGCTGAGCAGGCGCACGGAGTCGGCGTCGTCCCGCTCGGCGAGATGCGTGACGACGAGCTGCACCTCCTGCAGCGTCGAGCTGTCGGTGAGGAACCGAGTCAGCAGCGCGGCCGGCGGCTGGAAGCTCAGCGCGTGCATCGCGGCAAAGACGGCGTTCAGGTCCGACGGACCGCGTCGCAACTGCTCGGTGATATCCTGCCGCAACATCGCCTCGAGGTCGGGGAACTGGCCGGCGTGGAACTGCAGGAGCAGCGGGATGTACTCGTACATCTTCCTGCGCGAGTACGGCGGCTTCTCGTTCGCCGTCGCCGCCATGAAGAAGTGCGCGAATCCGGCGACTTCGATCTCGTGGAGCATCGCGAGCTGTGCGACGCCGAACCGGACCCTGTGGTCCGCCGTGAAGACGATTCGCCGGCGGCGGTCCTCGTCCAGGTAGAGCAGGAAGTCGCCGAGGATCGCGTAGCCCTTCTCTCCCGTGACGAGGATCTTTTCGAGCTCCTTGAACAGAGCCGCCCCATCGCGCTGGTCGACGAGCACGCCGAGGCGCTCGAGCTCGTCGCGACTCGTCGCCCCTCTCTGCCATGAAGCAGCTGCCTCCGCGAGCTGCGCCGTCGGGACCGTGCCCGCCCCCATCGCCTCGACCTTCTCCGGCTGCAGGCGCAGCCGCTCGCGCTGGATGGCTTTCTCGAGCTCGCCGATGCGCGTCCGGAGCTCGGCGGTACGGCCGTCCGTGTCGACGTCCTGCGCCGGGATACCGCCGGCCCACCCCACGACGGCGATCGCTGTGAGTACTCGGATACCGCGCACGATCACTTCTCCTCACCCTCGGTGCCCGCCTGCTTCGACGCGCCGTCAGCACTCCGCCGTGGCGCCTTCTTCCGTCCCATCGACACGACCAGCCCGCGGACCTTCTCGTCCACGATTCTCTCGGATCGCTCGGCGAGAAGGCGCAAGAGGTCGCCGTTCGCGCGCCGCAACAGCATCACGAACGGTCCCTTCTTCCTGCGGTCGATGTCGGCATTCAGGAAGCCGAGAGCGCGAGACAGCTCGTCGTCGCCGCGCGGTCGACTGAAGTACGCCGTGAAGGCCGCCGCGCGGATGTTCTCGTCCGCGTGCCCGAGCAGCGTCTCGACGAGGGCGCCATCCCGCTGCTGGTCGTCGGCGAGGACCAAGCGGCCGACGATCATCGGCACGCTACCGAGCGACGTGTCCTCCAGCTTCTCGAGGAGGAGCGCGGCGAGAGCGTCGAGTCCTGCCTCACCGCGCCCAGCGACATGCCCGAGGACCATGCCGTAGCTGTCGGCCCGCGCAGGATCGGCGAGAATCGGCACGAAGAGCTCCACCGGCGGCTCGTACTCGAGATCCCGCATCGCCGGAAGCAGCACGTGGAACCAGTCCCCGCCCGTCTCGACCTGGTGGCGAATCGCCTCGTGCAGTCGCACGCGCAGGCGAGGAAAACGCCCGCGGTGGTGGTCGAGGAAGACCGGCAGCAGACTGAAGATCTCGCGACGAATGGCCGACGCCGGCCGGTCCGCGGTGCGGTCCATCAGGTACCGCGACAGCGCCGCGACCTCGTCAACATGCCGCGAGGCGAGCCGCAACAACGCGAAGGCGTTCGACGCGTCGCGAACGAGAGTTCCGATCGCACCGTCCTCCTCGCACTCGCGGAGGAAATCGTGAATGACAGCGCGCCCTTCGTCGCCACCGAGAAGCAAGCCTTCGAGCTCGCGATAGAGAGCGGCGCCGTCGCGCCGCTCGAGGTGCCCGAGCAGCGATTCGATCGTCACGCCAGGCGCGGAAGCGCTCTGGAGCTCCCGCAGCGTCGCCTCGAGCTCGCGGACCTTGGCCTCGAGCGCAGCGACGTCCTTCGGCGCTTGCGACGGAGGCGCGGCACCGTCCTCCACGACCGTCGACGTCGACGGCTTCTCCGTCACGCCGCCCGACTCGTCCGCCGATCCGGACTGACGGCACGACGCGAGCCCCACGACAACGATTGACAAGGCGACCCAGGAAGGCCAGCGCGACATGAGAAAAACCCTCTCGAGCGACATCGACCGGCCATGGTACAGGACGACTGCCGCCGCGACCATGCTTCCGCCCGCCGCCTCCTCGGTACGAAAACGACGGCGGCCGAGGGCGCCCCCCCCCCCGCCCCCCCCGCCGAGGCTATTGCCTGCGCGCGTGCCTCAGCACAACACGCGTGCGAGACGCCGTGCTACGGACTACGGACAGGACTGCACCTCGCAGCCCAAGGCGAGATCGCGCTCGTCTGAACTCCGCCCACACGCGGGGAACGGCTCCGGAATCGCCGGTCCACCGAGGAAGTTGTAGTTCAGCGTGTAGATCGCGTCGCCGACCTGTCCGATGACGTTGCCGTCAGCGTTAGAGTCACACGCAGCCATACACTCCGGCGCAGGTCCGCCGAGGAAGTTGTAGTTGAGCACGAAGATCGCGTCACCGACCTGACCGATGACGTTGCCGTCACCGTTGCAGTCGCCGCGGAGGAACGTGATCCCGTCGCCGCCACCGCCGCACTCCTCGGTCTCGAAGAGGCTCAGCGTGAAGTCGTCGACCTCCTGCGTACAGAAGGCACCGCCGGTACCCGCACTGAATCCGACGTACACGTTCTCCAGCACCGGAAGGACGCCCTCCTCGCGGGCGAAGGTCACGACGGTGTCGATGACCTGCGTGCGCTCGAAGCCGTCGGCCTCCAGGAAGACCTGGACGTAGCCGCCGTTGTACGTCACCTCGACGTGCATCGGCAGGCCCGTGCCGGCGAAGTCGACGAACTCCGGCCAACCGGTACCACCGTTGGCCTCGGGCCGCAGGTCGGGGTCGTAGTCGATCATCGTCTGGACGTGCGGCATCACGATGCCATCCTGGACGACGGCGACGTGGCCGTACCGCTCATCGACGTTGTTGAAGCCGCTCGGGTCGTTCGCGCCGCCGTCCCAGAGGTCGAGCTCGACCGCGAGGCCGGTGAGGCCTTGGTAACCCAGCCCGCCGCCGGTGACTCCGAGCGAGTCCGGTGCGCCGGGATTGATCGGATCGTCCGCGTCGAGAATCATGAACGTGATCCCGTCCGCGGGGTCGGCCGCGCCTGCATACGACATGTAGACGTCGAACTCGGCCGTGAAGCCGGTCGCGCTCACGTCGATCAGGTCGTTGAGGATGACCGTCGTCCCGATGTTGCCGGACTCGTTGGAGAGCCGCAGCCGACCGTCGACGACGCCCGGCTGGAAGGGCCGCAGCCCGACGCCACCGCCGTTACACGTGAAGCCCAGCGGGCAGCCGTCGCCGCCTTCGAAGTCCTCCTCGATCGCGAGCTCGGAATCGCCCGCGCAGCGACGGGGCGGCGCGAAGGCCAGCAGCGTGTCGCCACCGACGGCGACGCGCCGCGAGTTCCCTGCCTCGCTGACGACACCGTCGAACGTGACATTCTGGAAGATCGCGCCCGTCTCGACGGTGTACGTCAGAGACGAGACCGCCCCGATGTCGACGATCCACGTGATCGTGTTGTCGTTGATGTCGCCATCGTGCGACGCGTCCATGGCGGCCCAATCGGCCGGGACCGTCTCGACGACGGTGATCTCGCCGATCGGCAGCTCGACCTCGCGGACATCCGCGATATCGATCGTCGCGTTGATGACCTGGCCAGCCTCGGTCCAGACCTTGCGCTCGGCGGCACCGATGCGGACGGTATCCGTGATGTCGAACGTGCGCGTGAACCGCGCCGGAGGCGGAACGGGCGTCTCGAACGGCAACTTGGATCCGCGCAGCCCCTCGATGATCGGTTCGCCCAGCTCGTCGACGATCCGGAGCGTGAAGTTCCAGCCTCCACCGCCTTCGAAGACCTTGACGATCAGGCGGTTCTCGCCCTCGACGAGCTGGATCGGAATCCCGACGTCCTGCTGTACGGCACACGAATCGACGCCGGCGCCGCGCGGGACGCTGATGGCGTGCACTTCCGCCTCGTTGAGAATGACCTGGATCGAGTCGTCGCTCGACGTCTCGAGGAAGGCGTCGATGTCGTCGTCGCTCTCGATGTAGAGCTGGGCGTAGCCCATGACGTTGTCCGGGTCGGCCCCGTAGACGTCGTCGTTCAGGTTGATGAAGCCGCCCGCGTCATTCCACGGGACGACCGTCAGCGTGCCGTCCACCGCGTTCGGGTTGCGGTTGTTGGCGTCGGGAGCGATTCCCTGGCCGGCCGACGCGCCGAAGAAGTCGGGCGTGATCTCCTCGCCGGGCTCGAAGACGAAGTCGAGCTCCGTCACGGCGCCGTCGGCGAGGTAGTCCATGCGCATCAGATCCTCGCCGGGGCCTGCGCCGCCGGGCTGCATGATCGGACCGACCAGGTTCCAGCACAGGACACCTCCGCAATCGTCGAACGGCGTGTCGACGGACACCGACGTCGCACCGCCGGCGAGCACGGTCGCCTGGTCGCCCTCGGTCACGCCACCGCCGCCCCACGAGACGCGCGTCGAACCCTCCGGCGGGTCATCTGCGGTCACCTGGTAGGTGAACTCCATGCCGTCCATCGGTGCGTCGACGATCCATGTGATGACGCCGCCCTCGAACGTGCCGCCATCCGAGATACCCGACACGTCCCAGCCGTCCGGCGGGATGTCGGTCAGCGTGATCTCTCCGGCGTCGTCGCAGCAGTCGTTGCCGACGCGGACGTTCGCCAGCGTCAGCCGGACGTCGAGGACGTCTCCGCCGAGGAAGTCGCCGCAGTTCTCCTCGACCGTTCGCTCACCGACGATCTCACGAACGACCTCGGCCGCGGGCTGCAGGCAGAAGCCGTCCGGCAGGATCTCGAGGGAGGCGCTGTGCAGAATGTGGTTCTGCCACGCACCGCCGGTCGACCCGGTGACGCCGAGGTAGCCCTCGAACGGGATGAAGTCCGTGACGGTGTGCGTGAAGATGCGCCCGAGGTTGACGCCGCCGTTGAAGTCGAGCGCCTCGAGGTCCATCGCGACGACCGCGTTGTCACCGCAGCCCTGCACGTAGACCGTCATCTTGTAGCGGTTCGGCTCGGCGGGCGGCGCCTGCTGGTTGTGCAGGTCGGCCACTGCCGGATCGATCGGCACCATGACGTCCAGCGGCACCACATCGGCGCAACCGGTTCCGTTCGGCCAGTAGGCGAACCCGACGTGGTTGTCGTTGTTGTTGTCGCCGACGTTGCCGCTCCAATTGTCGAACTCGAAGACCATCTGCGGCGCGAAATCGTCGACGCCGACGCACGGCGCGCCCATGCCGCCGCCGCCGAATCCCGTCCCGTTGGGAGGCAGGTCCCCACCGACGATCGTCACCGTCATGCCGTCCGCGGGGCGGTTGATCGACCCGTCACGGAGCTCGACGACGACCTCCATCTTGAAGTTGTCGTAGTTATCCGACTCGGCGCGGAACGCGTTGCCGTTCTGACCGCCCAGAGCCGGGGTCGCCAAGATGTAGCCGCCGAACTCCTCGGCGTCGAGGCCGAGCGCGTCGATCTCATCTTCCCCGTACAGCGTACACGGAAAGCCCGGCGTGGCGTTGACGTCCAACGAGGGATCGCCATTGTCATCCGCGCAACGGACGGACTCGTCGGCGCTGGGGATCCACTGCGCGTTCCCGTTGATGACCCACTCGCCGGAATCGAGCGGGTTGTCGTAGAAGTTGTCGTCGAAACCTTGCGCCGCGACCCTGCCGGCCATGAGCCCGAAGCACAACACGACCGGAATCGCCAAACAACGCTTGAACTGCATACTCGACCTCCCTCTGGAGATGTTGACCCAACCCGCGCGGCACAGCATCCGCTCGGGGTACCTTCAACCTTGGACTTGTCTCGAACCAGGGAAACCCATCGTTCCCATTCACCGTCCCCAATGATGCAGGTCACCGCGTGCCAGGATCAAGCTTTGTTTGGCGTACGCTCGCGCTCGCGCGCCGCGCAGGCGGCCGAGAGCGCAGGGGAAACAAACGACAAATCAGGCGCGCAGCAGCACCTGCAGGTCCGCGACGTTCGTCCCGGTCGCCCCGGTCACGAGGAGATCGCCCGCCGCCGACAGGAAGGAATACGCGTCGTTGTCGCGTAGCGCGGCGTCGACGTCGGCGCCCGCGGCGGCGGCCCGCGCGAGCGTCCCGGCGTCGACCAGGCCGCCCGCGGCGTCGGTCGGGCCGTCGATGCCGTCGGTGCCCGCGCTGAGGAAGGCCCACGCGCCGGGAACGTCGATGGTGGTAGCCGCGCGGGCGAAGGCTGCGGCCATCTCCTGATTCCGTCCGCCGCGTCCCGCCCCGCGAACCGTCACCGTCGTCTCGCCGCCGGCGACCATCGCCACGGGACGCCGCGCGCCGCCCGTCGCTTCGAGGCGTCGCGCGAGCGCCTCTCCCGCATCGCGCGCCTCACCGACGAGGGCGCGATCGACGATCTCGACCTCGTAGCCGAGCTCCGCGGCTCGCTTTGCGGACGCGTCCAAGCTCTGGCCGTTGCTGCCGACGAGCCGGTCCTCGACGCGGTCGAAGATCGGGTCCCCCGGCTTCGGCGTGTCGTCGATCTCGCCACGACACCCCGCCTCGACGCGATCGCGCACCGCTGCCGGCAGATCGATCCACGCGCCGCGCGCTGCGAGCACGGCGCGGCAATCGGCGAAGGTCGTCGGATCGGCGACCGTCGGGCCGCTCGCGATGACGCTGAGGTCATCGCCGATGACGTCCGACAGGATCAGCGACTCGACGCGGGCCGGAGCCGCGCACCGCGCGAGGCCGCCGCCCTTGAGATAGCTCAGGTGCTTGCGCACGCAGTTGAGCTCGTCGATCGGCGCCCCGCTCGCGAGCAGGATCTCGGTCGTGCGTTGTTTGTCCTCGAGCGTCAACGGCGCTGCGGGCGCCGGCAGGATCGCCGAGCCGCCGCCCGAGATCAGCACCAGCGTCAAGCCGTCGTCGCCGGCGCCGCTGACAAACTCCCGCACGCAGGACGCGGCCTCGACGCCGGCCGCGTCGGGCATCGGATGGCCGCTCGGAAGGACCTCGACGCCCTCGACCGCCCGTGCGTTCTCATGGTTGACGACGACGAGAGCGTGACCGGGTCGCAACGCATCGCCGAGCGCTTCCGCCGCGGCCGTCGCCATCGTCACGGCAGCCTTGCCGAACGCGACGACGCGAAGATCGCGGCCCTCGAGGCGGCCGTCAGCACGCAACGCGCGGATCGCGTCGCGTACCGCGCGGCTCGGGTCGGCAGCGGCGACACCGGCGCCGAAGATGTCGAGCGCGTGTTCGCGCAGCGTCCCTCGCGATGCCGCGGCAGACGACACGTCAGGACCTCCAGGGAGTCGATTCGGCCAGCGCCCAGATCTCGTCGGCCGTGACCATGCCGCCGGTGCACGTCGCGTGTCGCAGGCTGCTCGCCGCCGCCGCATTCGCGAAACGCAGCGACCGCTCGAGCTCCCAACTCTCGTGGATGCCGACGGCCATGCCGGCGAAGAAAGCGTCGCCGGCGCCTGCCGCGCCGACGATGAATCCGTCCGGCAAATCGAGGGTCGGCTGCCACACGGCTCGACCGTCGCGCTCGATGCCGACGCTGGTCTCCGGCGTGTGAATCACGACGAGCTGACCGACGCCGCGGTCGAGCAGATCGCGCGCCGCCGCCTCGAGCTCGGCGCGGTCGAGGCGATCGCCGTCGCGAATCGAGCGCCCGGTCGTCTTGCCGGCCTCGATCTCGTTGATGATCAGGCAGTCCGTGTGCGGCAGCGCGGGGTTGACGACGGTCGCGAAGCGGTCCGACTCCTCGCTGACGACGTCGACCGCCGTCAGGATGCCGCGCTCGCGACAGCCGGCGAGCACGCGCGCTGCGCACGTGCCGAACTCGGCATCCTCGGCGTCCATGCCATCGAGCAGGAGCAGATAGCCGAGCGTCAGGATGCGACACGGCAGCTCGTCGAGCGGGAAGTGCTCGGGTGCGAGCCGCGCGTTGGCGCCGCGGTTGTGGAAGAACGTCCGGCGGCCGGTGGCGCGCACGTTCATCACGTCCGTATACGCCGTCGGCACGCCCTCGACGCGACGCAGCCAGCGCGCATCGATACCGTGCTGCTCGCAATCGCGGAGGATACGCGCGCCGTCCTCGTCGTCGCCGACCAGGCCGAGCCCGAAGAGCGGCAAGCCGAGCTCGAAGCGCGCGATGTCGACGATGACGTTGTACGGCGCGCCGCCCGTGCCGAGATCCTCGTCGACGATGTTCGCGAGCGCCTCCTCTTGCGGCCAGACATCGATCGTCTTGACGTGGTCGATGATCCAGTTCCCGGCACAACAGATGCCTGTGCGTTCGCTCATCCGTCAGAGTCCGTTCTCAGCAAGACGACCGTCAAGCGACCGGGGCCATGGACGCCGATCGTCAACACCTTCTCGATGTCGGCGGTGCGGCTCGGCCCGGTGATCCAGGTGAAGTACGCTGCGCAGCTCGCCGCAAAATCGGCATCGGCCTCCTCGTCGGTGCACGCGGAGAAGAGGTCGTCGAACGACGCCACCAGTCGCTCCTGCGGCAACAGGACGAGATGGTGCGGCGGCACGAGCGACAGCCCACGGGGGCGGAACGGACGCGCGCACTGCACGATCGTCCCCGTCTCCGCGATGGCGCGATCGGCGAACGTGACGCCGAGGTCGGCGTCGACGAGCCGAGCGGTCGAGTCGTCGCCAGAGACGACCTCGACCTCGAAGCCCGCAGCCGCTGCGCACTCGCGCAAAGCGACGGGTGCACCGTCCCAGAACGGATCCGCGTCGATCGCGACGCGGCCGCTCACGCGTGACGGCGACTCGGCGAGCGCCGCGAACCAAGCGGTCAGCGCGTCGCCCGCGGCGCCGGGAGCGCAGTCGAGGACCTCGCCGCCGACCCGCTCGAGCTCGGCCGCGAAACGCGCGGCGAGATCCTCGTCGACGGCGGGACACGACGACACGTGCGGCGCAGGCGCGCCGGCACACAGCTCGTCGGCAGACGCGGCAGACGCCGATTCGGCGGCGCGCAAGCGGGCGAAGATCCTGTCGCGTGCCGTGCTCATCGAGATCCCCCATCGCGCGGTTCCGTTTCGCGGAAGCCGTTCGTGCGGCGCCAGCGCGCGCGGAACGACGGCCCGTCCGCCGTCGGCATCTCGCGGTGCCGCGTCCACGCGCGGAGCGGGCCCGGCAGAACGCGCGCGAGCCCGGACTGGCGCACGAGAGGAGCGAACGCGCGTCCGACGGCCAGAGCGGCGCGCCACAGACGAGGCGAGCGCGCCAGTCGTCGGAACGCCGCCATCGCCAGGCGCTTCGTGGGAGGCGCACCGCCGGCCTCGACGGCGCGCGCGCGGTTCTCGAGGAGCAGCTCGGGCAGCGGAATGCGCACCGGGCACACCTCGGCGCACCGTCCGCACAGGCTCGACGCACGCGGCAGTGACATCGCCCTGCGGTCGCCGACGTAGCGCGGCGTGATGACCGAACCGATCGGGCCCGGATACACCCAGCCATACGCATGGCCGCCGATCCGCTCGTAGACAGGACAGAAGTTCAGACACGCGCCGCAGCGGATGCAACGCAGCGCTTCGCGTGCGACCGGGTCGGCCCAGATCGCCGAGCGGCCGGCATCGAGGAAGACGACGTGCACCTCGCGCGGACCGTCGGGCTCCGTCGAGCCGTCTTCGAATGTCGTGCGGGGGCCGCTGATGAACGACGCGTAGCTCGTGATGCGCTGGCCGGTGGCGCTGCGACACAGAAGTCGCAGGAGCGGCGCGAGGTCCTCGAGGCGCGGCACGATCTTCTCGATGCCGACGATGGCGATGTGCACGTCGGGCAGCGTCGTCGTCATCCGGGCGTTGCCCTCGTTCTCGACGATGACGACCGTGCCGGTCTCGGCGACGACGAAATTCGCACCGGTGATGCCGACTCCGGCTTGCTGAAACCACTCGCGCAGCGCGGCGCGGGCGGCTCGCGTCATCGTCGGAATGTCCGCGTCGGGCGGAGAGCCGATCTTCTCGGCGAGGAGCTTCGCGATGTCGTGACGCGATTTGTGGATCGCCGGCGTGATGATGTGAGACGGCGTCTCGCCCGCGAGTTGCACGATGTACTCGCCGAGATCGCTCTCGACGACGTCGATGCCGCGCGCCTCGAGCCACGCGTTGAGCCCGATCTCCTCGGTGGTCATCGACTTCGACTTGACGGCGCGCCGGCTTCGCGCCGAGCCGGCGTCCCCGATGATCGACGTGACGACCTCGCATGCCTGCGTCGCGTCCTCGGCCCAGTGGACGCACCCGCCGCGCGCAGTGAAGCGCCGCTCGAACTCCTCGAGCGCCTGCGGCAGGTGCTCGATCGCGCGGTGCTTGACGTCGCGACCGTGCTCGCGCAGCGCCTCCCATTCGGGCAGATCCTCGATCGCCGTGGCGCGGGAGGCCTGGAAGCTGCGGTTGGCCGTCGCGATCGCCCGACGCAGGAAGCTGTTCTGGAGCGCCTCGGCCGACAGCTCGTGAAACCGTTCGGTACGCACCTTCATGCCGGGGCGTCCTTCCCGCGCGGCGGTGCAGCGTCGAGCGCGGCCGCGACGATCTCGGCGAGGTGAGCCGTGCGCACTGCCGAGCCGCGGCGTTCGAGCCCCCCGGCGATGTTCATCAGGCAGCTGCAGTCGGTGGCCGATACGCATTCGGCGCCGCTCGCGTCGATCGCCGCGACCTTGTCCGCGAGCATGGCGCCGGAGATGTGATCGAACTCGACGGAGAAGAGTCCGCCGAAGCCGCAGCACGAGTCCGAGCCGTCGAGCTCGCGGAAGCGCAGCCCGTCGATGGACTGCAGCAGGCGCCGCGGCCTGTCGCGAACCCCGAGGGCGCGCAGCGAGTGGCAGCTGTCGTGCCACGTGACCGCACGCTTGTCGAGCCCCGGAATCTCCGTGACGCCGAGCACGTCGGTCAGGAACTGCGAAAACTCCCACGTGCGCGCGGCGAGCGCCTCGAACCGAGCGTGGAAATCCGGATCGCCGTCGAAGAGCGTCGGGAACTCCTTGACCATCGCGGCGCAGGAACCGGACGGGCACACGATCGCCGAGCTCGCCTCGAACACCTTCAGGAAATGCAGCGCGCTGTCTCGTGCCACGTCGCGGTGCCCCGAGTTGAACGCCGGCTGCCCGCAGCAGGTCTGATCGGCCGGAAAGTCGACCTCGACGCCGTAGTAGCGCAGCACGCGGACGACCGCTTCGCCGACATTCGGGAAGAGCCCGTCGACCAGGCACGTGATGAAGAGGCTGACGCGTTCGGGCACGGCATGTCTCCGTCGGGAGCTGGATTCGAGCCTGTTGATATACCCCGACGGCGTGGCGGTTGGCTACCCTGATCCGGCCCGGAGTGATCGACGAGGCGTCAGCGCAGTCAGCTGCAGCCGTACTCGCACGGCAGCATGCCGCTCGGATCCTCCCACTCGAACGTCGGGGCGCACGGGTCGACGTTCGGCGGCGGCAGCGAAGCTCCACCTCGAAACAGGTAGTCGAGCAGATAGACCGCGTCGCTCAGCACGACGCGACCGTCGTCGTCCGCATCGGCACCTTCGAGGCAGGCCAGCGGGGCGCCGCCGCGGAAGAGGTACTGCAGGATCGCGATCGGATCCGAAATCGTGTGCTCTCCGTCTCGGTCGACATCGCCGCGCAGGAACTCGCAGTCGTCCGGGACGCCGTCTCCGTCGACATCCGCAGGCGATGGCTCAGTCCGGTTCAGCAACACGGCGATCGAGTCGTCGGGGCGCCCCGGCTCGTGGAGTGCTACCGCGATGTCCGGACGGCCGTCGCCGTCGAAGTCCGCCGCGCTCAATGCGCGCGGCAAGCCGACGAGCGGCACGAACGGTCCGATCGTGAAAGCGCCAGCTCCGTCGTTGACGAGGCACGACACGCCCTGCCGCCCGCACGCGCCGCCCAGCGGATCGCCGACGTGCGTGACCACGACATCGGCGTCACCGTCGCCGTCGAGATCGCTCGCGACCACCGCCTCCTGCAGATCGCACAGCAGCTCGAGGCCGGGCTGGTCGATCACGACCCAACCGTCGTCCGCTCGGCGCAGGACGACGAGCTCGCCGCCTCCCAGGCCCTGAATGGCGATCCCGGTGCGTGCGATCAGCAGCTCGTCGACCCCGTCGCTATCGACGTCGGCAAGCGCGATACCCTTCGGCTGCCCGCTCGGCTCCGTGAGCGGCTGCGGGCTCACGGCTTCGAACTCGTCGGGCGAGAACGGACCCGGTAGCCACTCACCGCCCGCGGTGACGATGTCGACGTCGCCATCCCCGTCGACATCTCCGACCTCGAGGTAGCGCGACTCGGCGAGCGGCGTCGCGTTGAGCTCGAACGGCCCGACGAACGACCCGCTGCCGTCGTTGAACAGCGCGGAGGCGATGCCCGCGATGTCCCGGAATCCGTTGACGATGTCCGCATCGCCGTCGCCGTCGAGATCGACGACGCGCAGCGAGCGGATCGCGTCCGCGGGCCGCCGTAGCGCCTCGAAATCCCCCGCGGTGCAGCGCGGCTCACCCGCACCGTCGCAGGGCGGCGCGCACGCCGGCGCAAACCTCCCGACGCCGTCGCCCCGCAGCAGGATGGACCGCGCCCGGCGGCGCTCCGGCGGGTCGTCCGATCGATTCTCGGCGCCGCAGACGAGATCCAGCGCCCCGTCGCCGTCGACATCGTCGATGCCGAGCCCCCGCGGATCGACGCCGACGCAGAGCGACGCGTCGATCGCGAAGAGGTCGACTCCGGCACCGCCGGTGTTGCGCAGGACGATCACCGCATTCGACTTGGTCGCCGTGAGAGCGAGGTCGACGCGCCCGTCTCCGTCGAGGTCGGCAGCGACGAGATCGGTCGGCTCATCGCCGACGCGGATGAGGATCGGCTCGCCGAGACGCAGCTCGATCGCCACCTCCTCGGCGTCCGGCTCGAGATTGCCGTTGCAGTCCTGCGACCGGCCGACGCGCTGCGCGCAGACGCAGAAGAGGATCAGAATCGCGATGGCCGCCGCGCGTCGTGTGTCCGGCATCTCGTCCCTTCCTACGGCAACCCCGCGCCGAAGGCCGATTCCAGTGTACATCCTGACGAGACGAGACCGGAGCGCCTTGCAGGACCCGTCGCGAAAAACATGGCCGGCGGCGAGTTCCCGCGCGGACGGTTTCGTGTATCCTGTGCGTCCCAGACAGCACGAGAGGAGCCCGTTCCGTTGCCGATCGACGATCCCGCCCCCCTGACCGAACGCCATCCGTTGGAGCTTCCCGACGACGCTCCGAGCGTCCTCGTTCACACCGACGGAGGCTGCACGCCGAACCCCGGCCCCGGCGGCTGGGGCGCGATTCTGTGGACGCCAGGTCACGAGCTCGAAATCGGCGGCGGGTGCGCGGACACGACGAACAACCGCATGGAGATCACCGCGGCGCTCCAAGCGCTCCTCGTGTTGAACACGCCCTGCAACGTCACGATCGTGACGGACAGCTCGTATCTCCACAACGGCATCACCGATTGGATCACGCGCTGGTCGCAGAACCTCTGGCGACGCAAGAAGACGCCGATCCAGAACTCCGATCTCTGGGAGGCGCTCGCGCGCGCGACGCTGCGACATCGGACGTCGTGGGCCTGGACGCGCGCGCACGTCGGTCACGAGGCCAACGAGCGCTGCGACGAGATCGCGACATTGATGACCGGCCGCGACGATTCCCCCGACGAGCCCGTGTCGCACCGCGTTCGAACGCGAAGACGATCGGCGCCACCAGCGCCCGAGAAGCGCACGCTGACAGCGCCGATCTGGTTACCGGCCCGCTGACGACGGGCGGCTCCGAATCCTCGTCAACCTTTGACGTCGTAGCAGTAGATCAGGTCCTGATCGCGCAGGTACATCAGGCCGTCGAGGATGACCGGGTGGGTCCAGATCTTCCCCCGCGGCTTGCGCAGCTCGGTCTGCGGATCGAGCTTGAAGCTCCCGCGCTCCTTCCAGCCCTTCGTCGTCGCGTCGATCAGGGCGACGTTGCCATAGTCCTTGTCGACGAGGAAGAGCTTGCCGTCCGCGTACGCGACCGAGCCCTTGCGGAAGGCGCGCTTCTCGTTCCACACCAACTCGCCCGTCTTGAACTCCTGGCACGCCCAGCCGACGCCGTCCGAATATCCGTAGAGATGGCCGTCGAGAAGAATGACGCCGCCGTGTTGGTTCTTCATCACCTTGTTGCGGTAGACGGACTCGACCCTGTTTCCCGCACCGATCTTGAACAAGCTGCAGCCGACGCCGTAGCCCGACGTGATGTAGACGTGACCGTCGTCGAAGATCGGCGTCGGGATGACGGCGGTGCGCCCCGGCCAGTCCGTCTCCCACAGCACGTCGCCGTTCTGCGCGTCGACACCGACGACGCTCTTCATCGTCAACTGGATGTACTGCCGCGAGCCGTTGTGCTTCGCGATGATGAGCGACGAGTACTGCGCGCCATCCGTGAAGTCCTTGCTCTGCCAGCGGAGCGCGCCGGTCTTCTTGTCGAGTGCCGCGATCGCGCCCTTGGAGCCGCCGGGCGTGACCACGACGAGCGGCCCGTCGACGAGCGGCGACTCCGAGTAGCCCCAGCTCGGGGGCTTGCCGCCGAGCTCCCCCATCGATTTCTGCCAGACGATCTTGCCGTCGGTCGTTCGGGCGCACACGAGCATGCCGCCGCCGCTCAGCGCGTAAAGCACCTTGCCGTCGACCGTCGGCGTGCCGCGCGGCCCGTCGCCCCAGCCGTTCTCGAAGGTCTCCGTGCCGAACTCCTGAACCCAGATCTCCTTGCCGGTCTTCGCATCGAGCGCGAAGATGACGGGCACGTCGTCGCGCGTCCCCATCGTGTATAGCCGACCGTCGACGATCGCCGGCCCGGCGTAGCCGACGCCGGCGTTGCGGTAGAGCCAGACGCGCTTCGGCCCGCCCTCGGGCCACTCGTCGAGGAGCCCCGTCTCGGAGCCGATGTCGGTCCGCTCCGGACCGCGCCATTGGGGCCAGTCCGCTGCAGGCAACAGACTGGTGGAAACGAGCGAGAGAAGCGACAGGATCGCCAGGGTCTTCATGGGGATCTCCGGATCGGGAAGCTCAGAGGTGAGAGGGCTGTCTCTGGTTGTCGGCACTCCGAGGGCGGTTACTGGCCGGGAGCCGACATCCGCGGGAAACGGCGCGCCATCGTAGCCGCCCGGCCGCAGGTCGTCGACCGAGTATCGCAACCACGGGGCACGCCGACAAAAACCCGAACGCCAGCGCTGGCCGAGACGGGCCGCCGCCGGGGAGGGCCTCGGCGTGCGCGGTGGATTTCGGGTAGGATCTTCTCGCTTTCCGGGCTCCTATCAAGGATGAGCAGAAGCGCGCGGGCGGTCGAACCGGCCCGATCCTTCTCGCGACCATCGGCGGAATCTCCGCACCTCGGGCTCGAGTCGCTCCGAATCCTCCCGCCACTCAGGACGAAGACCTCATGCCAGCCTCGAAGAGCGTCCTCCTGGCCGTCGCGATCGTCGTCGGCTGGCCGCAGACGACAGACGCGGCCGAATCGTATTCCTTCCACCACGAGAACGTGCTCGGCACATCGCTCGAGCTTCACGTCGACGCCGACGGGGCGCAGGCCGCGCGCCGGGCGGAGGCCGTCGTGCTGGCCGAGATCGACCGACTCGCGACGATCTCGAGCACGTACGACCCGGGAAGCGAGGTCAGCGGCTTCCTCCGCGCGTCGTCGGCCACGCCCTATCCCGTCTCCCCCGAGTTGGCGGAGCTGCTCGGCGCTTGCGAGTTCTGGCGCGAGACGACGGACGGAGCGTTCCATCCCGGCGTCGAGGCGGTGACCCGGATCTGGAAGGCGAGCGCTGCCCGCGGGAGCGCACCGACGGCCGCCGAGCTCGCCGCGATCGTCGACCGGCTGGCCGGCCCGTCATGGGAGCTCGACCCCGCGCAGCGTACCGCGGTGCGGCTGGACAATCTCCCGTTCAGCCTGAACGCGGTCGCGAAGGGGTTCATCGTCGACCGCGCCGCGCTGGCGGCGACGGAGCGTGTCGAGGGAGTCACGGGCCTCGTCCTCTCCATCGGCGGCGACCTCCGCGCGTGCGGCCGCGCTCGCCAGCTCGTCGGAATCGCCGATCCCCGCTCTCCGGCGTTGAATGCTCCGCCGATCGAGGTGGTCGAGCTGCAGGACAGAGCCCTCGCGACGAGCGGGCACTACGAGCGCGGCTTCGAGATCGGCGGCGTCCGCTACTCTCATGTCATCGATCCGCGCTCGGGCCGCCCGGTCGCGACGAACGTGCACAGCGCTTCGGTGATCGCGCGGGAAGCCGCACAGGCGGACGCGCTCGCCACGATCCTCCTCGTCCTGCCTCCCGACGAGGGCGTCGAGCTCGTTCGAGGCTTCGCGGACACGGAGTGCTCACTCGTCCTCGATGATGGCGAGCTCGTGGCCAGCCCCGGGTGGAGCGGATTCCTCGTGTCCGCCGACGGCGACGGCAAGGACTCCGCCAAGGACGACTCCGCCAAGGACGACTCCGCCAAGGACGACTCTGCCAAGGTGAAGAAGCCGGCGCCGAAGGAGATCGTGCTCTGCGACGAGAAGACGCCGATTCGCGTACTCGTCCCGCAGGACTCGAGCCTCGGACGCAAGTGGACGAAGCTCGTTTTCGACGACGCGCCGTGGAAGCTCGCAAGGAACGGCGTTGGCTACGACGAGGACAGCGACTACGACAAGCTGATCAAGCTCGACATCGGGAAGGGGAAGCGGAAGGACGAATACCCGGTGGGCGTCTACGTGCGCATCCCGTTCGAAGTCGAGAAGCCGGCGGCTTTGAACAGCCTGCTGCTCGACGTGCGGTATGACGATGGCTTCGTCGCGTATCTGAACGGCAAGGAAGTCGCTCGCGCCAACGCTCCCGATGAGGTGCGGTGGAACTCGAAATCCGCGGGCAATTGTCGCGATTCGGACGCCGTACGATTCGAGGAGTTCGATCTCGACGCGCATCTCGACCTTCTGAAGGCGGGGCGCAACGTGCTCGCCGTCCACGGGTTGAACGCGAGCGCCAAGAGCTCGGACATGCTGCTCTGGTCGGAGCTCCGGGCCGGTGTCGGGCGGCGGATCCGAATCGACCCGAGCGTGACCTGGGAGAAGGACTTCGCGCTCGATGTCGCTTTCGAGCTCGACCGGCCCGGCGGTCGCCGTTACCTCCGTCCATACGTGGCAGTCTGGGTGGAAGACTCGAAAGGAAAGGCAGTGCGGACGCTGTGCCTGTGGATCCAGAAGCAGAAGTGGCTCCGGGACCTCCGGCGCTGGAGCCGGCAGGGAGGGCGAGACCGCTCGTTGATCCGCTCGATCGCCCGGGCGACTCGCCGCCCGGGCAAGTACAAGCTGACGTGGGACGGCAAGACGAACGACGGGAAGCCCGTGCCCATGGGGCCATACACCGTGATGATCGAAATCGTGCGTGAGCACGGCACCTACCAGCTCATGCGCAAGAAGGTGCGGCTGGGCAGCGAGCCAGAACGCTGGAAGCTCGAAGGCAATGTCGAGATCAAGTCGGCATCGCTCGACTACCGCAAGAAGGCGAGGAAGCTCTGATGACCGAGTCCCCGGAGAATGGTGGCCGTCGCCGGCGGTCCCCCGTCAAGACGCTCTCCGCATGGATGCGTTGGCTACACATCTATTCATCGATGCTCGGCCTGCTCGCGCTTCTCTTCTTCGCGGTCACCGGCGTCACACTCAACCACGCGGACTGGTTCTTCTCGGAGAACGAGCAGACCGAGGAGTCATCCGGAACGCTCGAGAAGCAGTGGTTGCATGGCGATGGACGCGACGAGGATCCCGAGGCGGGGCTCGACAAGCTCGCGATCGTCGAGGAGATCCGTCGCGCACACGGCGTTCACGGTGCGCTCAGCGAGTTCACTGCGGACGAGATCGAGTGCTTCCTCGTCTTCAAGGGACCGGGCTACTTCGCCGAGGTCGTCGTCGACCGAGAGACCGGAGAGTACACCGTGACGGAGGGCCACCACGGCTTCGTCGCCTACATCAACGACCTGCACAAGGGTCGGGACACGGGCGCGGGCTGGTCGTGGATTATCGATGTCTCGGCGGTCGTCATGACGCTGGCCTCGGTCACGGGCCTCGTCGTGCTTTTCGCGGCGAAGCGCCGGCGTCGGGCGGGCCTCGCCGTCGGCTTGGTAGGCGCCATCCTGGTGGTCTTCGGGGCGCTCCTCCTGGTGCCGTGACGGCGGTTCGTCGAGAGCGGCGATCCGACGCGAGGGGTGGCCTGACCTGACCGCCCGGCGGTATACTCCCGCATGGGCTGCCCGGAGGGACGGCCACCGAGGCCTTCGAGAACGATTCGTGTGGCAGCCCATGCTCGCGGAGTTGGAGGCCGACCGCTCCGCGGCGGCTCAACTCCGCGCGGGAGCCGATATGCAAGCGGCAGCGCAGGCGGAGCGACGATCAGGAGAGTGGTGATGACGGAAGAGGGCAGCCTGACCGAGAGCGCGGCCCGCGGCGGCAGCCCTCGCGGGCCACGCTGGGCGCGCCGGGCCTTCGTGGGGCTCATCGCGTTCTTCACAGCCTGGTGCGTCGGGCAGGTGTTTCGCGACGTGACGTGGGTGACCGGTCTGTGCTTCTACATCCCGTCGCCGGTCCTCGCGGCCCTGCTCATCCTGGCGGCCGGCCTCGACCTCGTGCGCCCGGGGACGCTCCGCTGGGCGCCGAACCGGACCTCTCGCTGGGCTCGCAGTCGGTTCATCGCCGCGTCGTGGGCGCTCCTCGGCGTCGCGCCGATCCTCGTCGTCGTGTTCGTCGAAAACCGTTTCGATGCCGGTCGTCCGTTTCCTCCTGACGACGCAGCCCGAGGCGACGGCGTCGTGCGCCTCGTGCACTGGAACGTGTACGAGGGCGAACGCGGCTGGGAGGGCGTCGTCGACGTGATGCGCGGCACGCAGGCCGACATCTTTGTGCTCTCGGAGCTCCCGAAGGACCGCGGCTTCGACGAGATTCTCGCCGACTTCGGCGCCGGCTTCGACGGCATTCGCGTCGCGACCATGGGCGTCATCGTCCGAAACGGCAGCGCGTCGCGCGAGTTCTTCGTCCGAGGCGGCAAGGTGTACGTGGCCGCGGCGCGCTGCGATTTCGGCAGCAACTCGATCGAGGTCCTGGCCGTCGACCTGCCGTCGAGCCCGATGCGCGCGCGCGATCCCTACCTCAACGAGGTGATCGGCGCCATGCGCGCGACGGAGCCCGACGTCGTCGTCGGCGACTTCAACGCGCCGCGCCGCTCTCGGACGCTCGAGCCACCGCCCGATGGCTACCAGCACGCGTACGACACGCACGGTTCGGGCTGGTCGTACACGTGGCCGCTGCCCTGCCCGGTCTACGCGCTCGACCAGTGCCTGTACTCCGAACGCGTCGAGCCGCTGCGCTACGAGCTCCGCTCGTCCGAGCACAGCGACCACCGGCTGCAGGTATTCGACTTCCGCGTCGTCACGAAGGGTTGATACACTCGGTGTCGGAGGAAGGCCCCGACACTACCGTTCGCACCGCTTCGGAGACGCTCATGAGCACGCGATTCCTCGCTGCCCTGCTGGCGGCCAGCGCGATAGCAGCGTGGCTGCTTCCGCCCCGACGTCTTCACGCCGTGGACGTCGACGATCTCCTCGCCGAGCGCGACGCGGCTTGGATTCGGTCGCACTACGCGAAGTACGAGTTCCGCATCCCGATGCGCGACGGCAAGCGGTTGTTCACCGCGGTGTACGAGCCGATCGACGCGTCGAAGAAGTATCCTGTTCTTCTGTACCGCACGCCGTACAGCTGCTCGCCCTACGGTGCCGATCGCTACCGCGGGCAGCTCGGTCCGAAGGGCTCCGGTCTCGCGTTCGCGCGCTCCGGCTATGTGTTCGTGTACCAGGACGTGCGCGGACGATTCATGTCCGAAGGGCGCTTCGTCAACATGACACCGCATGTCGCTCAGAAGCGCTCGCCGCGAGACGTAGACGAGAGCACCGACACGTACGACACGATCGAGTGGCTCATGAAGCATCTCGACAATCACAACGGTCGCGTCGGCCAATGGGGCATCTCCTATCCCGGCTTCTACACGGCGGCCGGCATGATCGACTCGCACCCGGCGCTCGCCGCCGCGTCGCCGCAGGCACCGATCGCCGATTGGTATTGGGACGACTTCCACCATCACGGCGCGTTCTTTCTGCCGCACGCGTTCAACTTCCTCGCGTCGTTCGGCCGTCCACGCTCCGAGCTGACGACGGAGTGGCCGCCGCGGTTCGACCACGGCACGCCGGACGGCTACCGCTTCTTCCTCGACCTCGGCCCGCTTTCCAATGTCGACAAGCGGTACTTTCGCGGCGACGTCGCGTTCTGGAACCACATCGTCGAGCACCCGAAC
>CAYMRB010000123.1:0-22269 GCA_964392615.1 uncultured Planctomycetia bacterium
GGCGCCCTGGAGAGCTCTCAGCCGCGTCGAACGCCTTTCCTGGACGGGCTCCTAGTGCCGGATCTGCTCGACGCGCTTTCCTCGCTCCGACCGGGCGAAACCAGGATCGTCGGGGCCTAGCAAACGAGCGAGCGAAACCGAGCTCAAGGCCCTGGCTCGAGCGGAGAGAGGTCGCGAATCACCCCTTCGCGCGCCGCTGCCGGACCGCTTCGTACAGGCACACGCCTGTCGCGACGGACACGTTCAGGCAGTCGACGTGACCGGCCATCGGGATGCGGACGAGGAGGTCGCACGTCGACCCGGTCAGCCGGCGTATTCCCTCGCCTTCGGCGCCGAGGACGAGGGCGAGCGGGCCGGTGAGGTTCGCGTCGTAGATGTCGCCGTCGGTCTCGTCCGCCGTACCGACGAGCCACACCCCCGCCTCCTGCAGACGCGCGAGCGTGCGCGACAGATTCGTCACCTGCACGAACGGCACCGACTCCGTCGCGCCGCACGAAACCTTGCGGACGGTTTCGGTGATCGACGCGGCACGCTTGCGCGGCGCGATGACGGCGTGGACTCCCGCGCCGTCCGCCGTGCGCAGACACGCGCCGAGGTTGTGCGGATCCTGCACGCCGTCGAGGACGAGCAGGAACGGCACGTCGAGACGGTCGACGAGCTCGAACAGATCCTCCTCGTCGAGCGACGGCAGCGTGCGCGCGGCCGCCGCGTGGCGGTTGTCCCGAGAGCCCTTGGAGCGCGATCGGCGGCTCATGCCGTGTGCCTCACTCTTCGCCCTCCGAGAGCGCGAACAGCCGGTGCGAGATCGCCTTCGTCGCCGGGTAGATCTCGCGGTACGCCTCGAAGCGCTCGCGATAGCGGCGCGCGTGGTCGGGGCGCGGCTCGAGGACGTCGACGACCTTCGCCGACGCTGCGGCCAGCTCGTCGGCTTCCGCGTCGGACGCCAGGATGCCCGCGGCACGCGCGCCCATCAGTGCGGCGCCGAGCCCTGCCACCTCGCTGGCCGACAGGATCGCGACGGGGCGCTCGAGGATGTCGGCCGCGATTTGCATCCACGTCCGCGACCGCGCGGCGCCGCCGATGGCCTTGAACAGCTCGATGCCGACACCGGCGTCGGAGTAGATCTCGCTGTTGATCTTGATCTCGTAGACGACGCCCTCGAGGATCGCCTTGACGATCTCCTTGCGCGACGTCGTCAGCCGCAGCCCGAGGACCGCGCCGGCGGCCTTCGGGTCGAGGTGCGGCGTGCCGCTCATCGCGAAGTGCGGCAGCACCAGGAGACCGGTCGGCGCGTCCGGAAGGTCGGCGCAGATGATCTCGTACGGATCGACGCCCTTGTCAGCGGCGATCGATAGCTCGTCGCCGGCGAGCTGGTCGCGGTACCACTTCAGCAGCGAGCCGCCGGTCCAATTGTAGGCGATCGAGATGTACCCGTCGCCGGCCGTCGGGTAGTAGCACAGATTGTTCGCGAGCATCGGGCCCGCGTCGGGGACGCGTTCGAGGTTGACGCCGAGGCACACCACGGTGCCGCCGGCGAGCATCGACTCGCCGGGACGGATGCCCGCGCCGAGGACTCCGGCGGGTTGATCGTGCAGTCCCGCTCCGACGACGCAATCGTTCGGCAGACCGAGGTCGTTCTGACCGAGCGTACCGACCGTCGTGCCCGGGGCCGCCGTGGCCGCGAACACATCGCGCGTCAGGCCCGCCGCAGCGAGGATCTCGTCCGACCAGTCGCGCTTCCCGACGTCGAGCGCCATCGTGCGCGCTGCCATCGAGTGATCGATCAGCGGCGTCAGGCCCAGGCTAGCGTGAGTGAAGTCGCCGAAGCAGAGGAACTTCTCGGCGCGTGCGAACACGTCGGGGTCCTGGTCGCGACGCCAGAGGATCTTGAAGAGCGTGTGGCAGCCGTTGACGCCGTGACCGGTGATGTCGAAGATCCGCTCGCGCGAGATCTTCTCGACGAACGGAGCGACGTGGTCGTCGCCGCGGGCGTCCATGCCGACGATCGCGCCGGCCACCGCCTTGCCGTTCGCGTCGACCGGGACCGCCGCCTCGCCCATCGAGCTCGTCGCGATCGAACGGATCGGATCGGACGACGTTCCGGCGGCGACCTCCGACAGGACCGTGCGGATCGCCGTTAGCACCTCGTGCGGGTCGAGCTCGAGGTGGCCGGGGCGGGGGCTGACGAGGTCGTACTCGCGGTAGGAAGAGGTCAGGACGGCGCCGTCCTCGCGGAAGACGACCGCCTTGACGCCGGTCGTGCCGATATCGAGACCGCAGATCGACATGGGAATTCAGGCTCTCCAGCGCGCTGGTGGTGGGCTTCAGAGGCCCGTCCTTCTTACTATGACCGGCGCGTCGGGCGCAACGGGCGGTTGTTCTTTTCGCGCTTCCATCCAGATATACTGGCGGTAGAAGTGGACCGGCTGAACCACCGATCACACCGCCTCTGCCGGCCGCGAGCAGCCCTCTTTTCAACGGGCTGCCAGAAGTGGGCCGGTTGGAGGTCGGACTATCTGTAGGAGGTGTCCGATGCCTGCTGAGAAGCTGAAGCAGTTCCTCGACGACGAAAGCGTCCGCTACATCATTATCCGGCACTCGCCGGCGTTCACGTCGCAGGAGGTCGCGGCGTCCGCGCACATCCCCGGCCGCGAGCTGGCGAAGACCGTGATGGTGAAGCTCGACTCGGAGATGGCGATGGCCGTGCTCCCGGCGCCGGTGCGCCTGGACCTCAAGCTGCTCAAGGAGGTCGCCGGCGCCGACGCGGTCGAGCTGTCGAGCGAGAACGAGTTCAAGAGCTCGTTCCCCGACTGCGAAGCCGGAGCGATGCCGCCGTTCGGCAACCTCTACGGCATGGAGGTGTACGTCGACGAAGCGCTGGCCGCTGACGAGCAGATCGCCTTCAACGCCGGCACGCATGCCGAGCTGTTCCAGCTGCCGTACGCGGAGTTCGAGCGTTTGGTCGGACCGGTCGTCGCGCGTCTCGGCATCGTGACCGAAGTCGTCTGAGGCGTTCGGTTCAGACGGCGTTGAGCCGCCGCGAAGCGGTCGGCTCCAACTCCGCGCGCATGGGCAGCCGTACGAGAGATTTCCGCAGCCGCGGCGCCGACCCTGCGGGCAGCTCATGCGCCCTTCGACGTCAACCCGGGCCGCCCATGAGCGGTTCGTCCGCCGAGCGCAAGCTGCTGTTCGGCAGCCCGTCCGGCCAATCGCACTTGGCCAGCTCGAGCGCGCGGATCGCGATGTCCACGTGCTTCCTCTGCGTCTCGCGGTAGAACTGCATCGCCTCGCCGGGCAGTTTCGGCTCGCCGTGAAGCGGCTTGTCCGACACGCACAGTAGCGTCGCATTCGGCACGCGATAGCGAAAGCCGTTGGCGGCGACCGTGGCCGACTCCATATCGATCGCCAGGCTGCGCGACTGCTGGAGATCGCGCAGTGTCCGGCGCAGCGCGAGCTCCCAGTTTCGATCGACCGTCGTGTACACGGTGCCGAGGCGGTACTCGATGCCCTGCTCGTCGATCGCCAGCTCGAGGTACTTGTTCAGCAGCGAGCTCGGCGCGACGGGAACGTTGAGCGGCAGCGCGTCGTCGAGCACCCGGTCGGCGCGCATGTACCCCGACGCGAGGACGAAGTGGCCAATTTCCTGGTGATTCCGGATGCCGCCGCAGTGACCGACCATCAGGATCGCGTCCGGGCGCAACACCGCGAGGTGGTCCGTGCAGGTCTTCGCGTTCGATGGACCGACGCCGATGTTGACGATCGACACGCCCTTGTTGTCGTCCATCACGTGATGGAACGCCGGCATCTGCACGGGCCGCTTCGGCCGCACGCAGTCGGGGAAGCGCTCCTCGAACGCGTGCATGTGCATCTCGTAGTTGGTCAGCAGGATGTAGCGCTGAAACTCGTGGGCGTGTGTTCCCGTGTAGTGCTCGAGGCGCTCGATCGACAGCTCGATGCGCTCGGGGGCGAACAGGAAGAGCTTCTTTCGCGTGATGTCCCAGTCCTCCTCGTCGATGAGGTCGAAGAGGACCGGATCCGTCAGCGTGATCAGCGGACGGGACGGTTCGATCCGCACCCGTGCCTGCCGGCGCACGAGCCGAGTGAGCTCGCGCTTCAGGTACCAGCGATAGGCGGCCGGGCGGGCCAGCTCGCCCGAGATTTCCGGGTTGTGCTGCGACCACATCCGACTGACGGTGAGCTTCGGGTAGCGCCCGGCGTCGTAGATCGCCGTCATGCGATCGCACGCCTCGCGGATGCGGTCGGCGAGCGCCTCATCGCTTTCGTGCTCCGCCAGGGGAGCGATCTCGAGCATCTCGGACACGCGGCGGTCTCCTCGGCGAAAGGGGTACTGACAGTGTATCGACCGCCGAGCTGTCTGCACGCTCGACTGTCGCGCAGCGCCTCGTTATCGGTCGATTCGATCCCCACCCGGCGGCTGGACTCACTCGACGCCGTCGACCGAAGAACCGATCGGGCACCGGAACATCCGGTGTCCGTGGAGGTACGGCGTGACGATTCCTTGGCGACGACGGCGACAGGACTGCGCGGCGGCTCTCGCGGCGTCGACGATCTCGAGCCGCGATGACTGCACGAAGCGCGTCGGCGCACTCGCCGTCGCCGCGCTAGCGTGGCTGTTCTTTCTCGTCCTCTACCAGGCGTTCTTCCACTTTGGCGCGCCCGAGAAGTTCGTGCTCATCGGGCTCGAGATGCCGTTTCTCCAGCTCCTGTACGACGTCCTCGCGCAGCACTTCGCCGTGCTGGCCGGTGTCGTCTCAGCGGGACTGTCGCTGCCGCTCATCGCGGTCCTGTGGCGCAGCCCGTGGCGCTGGGCCGCCGTCGCGCCGTCGGTCGCGCTGTCGCTCGGTGTCGTCGGGCTGCTCCGCGCGCCGGACACCCTCGAGCTCACGGACGTGCAGGGAGCCCTGACGGTCGGACAGATTCTCGCCGGCACGGCGGCGTTCGTTCTCCTGCTCGACGTCGCGGGCGGCGGGAATCGAGCCGTGAGCCTGCGACTGGCGCCGCGCCCGGTCGTTCGCGTGCTCGTTGCGGTCGGGCTCGGCGCGCTGGCGTTCTACTCCGGGCGCGAGCTTCTCGCTCCGAGCTGGTGGGCCGACTCTCCCGCGCGCGCGGGGTACTTCGTCCTCGCCGCGCTGCTCGTCGCGCTATTGCGGGGCACGGTCGTCGAGCCGCTGATCGGCGCTGGTCGCTCGTCGGCCTTCCTGCGCGTCGTGCTGTGGATCGCGGTGGTCGACGGATTTGCGACCTACCGCGCGTGCGAGATCCTCGGCTATCACATCGGCTCGATCTATCCGTTCGTCGTGCGCACCGAGGTGCACCTGTCGGTGTTCTTCGACGCGCTCGCGACGTGGTGCTGTGTCGCGCTAGTCGTCGTCGATCTCGTCGCGATCCGCATCGCGCGAGGTGGATTCGAGGCCTTCGATCGACGCTTCTCGGCGCTCGAATCGACGGCGCTTCTGCCCTTCGTGCCGCTCGATCGCCTACTGCGGCCGTGGCTCGGTCCTCGTGCGCGGTTCCTCGCGTGCTGGGCGACCGTCTGGTATCTGCCGCTCGGCGTCGTGCTTTGGCGCTATCACGGCGGCTTCCTGTTCTTCCTCCTCGGCCCGGCCGTGCCGCTCGCGCTGCTGTGGGGCGGTGCGGTCTTCGCGAGTCAGGCGAGCGTCGTGTTCCTGCGCCCGCGTTCGGCGACCGACGCGCCGACGGCGACGAAGGCGCCCGTGTGGCGCCGGTGCGTTCCCGTCGCGACGATTGCCGTGGCGGTCCTGGCGATCGTCCTGCTGCCCGGTCGCGTCACGCCGTGGGGCGAGATCTTCCGCGAGTACGGCGCCAGCGAACGTTTCGTCGCGGAGGCGCTCGCGCCGTTCGCGCGTCCGGTCGGGACGCCGCATCGCGGGCTGCTCTCGCGCGTGCGTCAGCGTGAGCACTCGTACCGCGTCGAGGCCGCAACTGACGAACGCGCCTTGCGTGGCTACAACGTCGTGCTGCTGACCAGCGACGCCCTGCGCGCCGAGAGCCTGGGTTGCTACGGCTACGACCGCGATACGTCGCCGCACATCGATCGACTGGCGCGCGAATCGACGGTCTTTACGCGCGCGTTCGCGCCGGCGAATCACACGTTCACGAGCATCGGATCGCTCCTGTGCGGCGATCTGCGCCACGAGCCCATCGGAACCTACCGTGGTACGTGGCTCGCCGGACTCCTCGAGACCGAAGCTCTCGCCGAGGCGCTGATCTACAACTCGTACATGCTCCACCTGCCGCCGACTCCCGACGTCGACGGAATCGACGCCGTGACGGACTACGAGCTCGACGAGCGCGATCGGCTCCGCGACGACCTCACGCGTCTGAGTCCTGATCCGTTCCTTCTGTGGGTCCACAACAAGGGCACCCACATGAAGTACTACTTCCGGCCGTCGTCGACCGACTTCGGCTCGCGGCAGATCGATCTCTACGACAACAACGTGCACTACTTCGACGACTTCGTCGGCGCGACGCTCGGGCTCCTCGACGAACTCGGCTTGGGCGACCGCACGATCGTCGTCGTCTCGAGCGACCACGGCGAGCACTTCAACGAGCACGGCATCTGGGGGCATGCGTGCCCGTCGTTCTACGACCAGGTGATCCGCATTCCGCTGATCGTTCGCGTGCCGGGACAGAGCGCGCGTACGATCGACTCGCCCGCGACGCTGACGGACCTCGGGCCGACGCTCGTCGAGCTGCTCGGCTGCTCGCTCTCCTCGACGCCGGAGTGGGTCGTGTCGTGGCGCGATGCTCTGCTCGGCGAGGACTTCGACGCGCCGGATCGCGTCCTACCGCTCACCGCGATGGGCTTCAGCGCCGTCGGCGTGATGCGTCCCGATCGCTCGGTCTTCTTCGTGAACGAGCGGGAGGAGTGGTATCTCGACCATCGCATCGATCCGTACGAGCGACGCAACCTCGTACGTTTGCACGCGGACCGTGCGGCGGAGGGCCGGCGGGCGTGGCGCGAGTTCTTTCTGCCCGTTGCCGACTGAGGGCTTCCTGGCAGAAGAGCCTCTATCCAGCAGCTTTCCCGTCAGAACCGCACGCTGGCGTTGACACCGATGTTCCGGCCGACACCGTCGACGCCGCTGCCGGGCTCGCGGTAGGTCTTGTCGAGGATGTTCTCGACGAAGAACGCGACGCTGTAGCGGTCGTCCTCGCTGCGCCAGCCGATCTGGAAGTCGAGCACGCCATAGCCGGGCATGCGGCCAGTCGCGTCGCCGGCCACCGTCAGCCGAATGTCGCCCGAGTCGGGATCGGTCGGGTCCTCGGCGACCTGGTCGTACGTATCGTGCCAGCGCACCTGAAACAGTCCCCACCACTGTCGGTCGTGCTCGTACTTGAGTCCGCAGCGCCCGTACACGCGGTTCGCGCGCGAGATGTTGTCGGTCTCGACGCCGCCGCCCGCCTGGGGGATGTCCTTCGTCGCTTCGACGAGGCTGACGGAGCCGACGACGGAGAGTCGCCCATCCTCTGGCATCGGGACGAAGCACAGCCCGAGGTCCCAGGCGACCTCGAAGCCGAAGAGCTCGGCGTCCTGCACGTTGGTGAACTCGCCCGTGCTGGCGTAGTCGGGCTGAATGAGGTCGTCGATGAACGTGTAGAACGTCGAGACGCCGAAGTGGTCGCGATCCTGTCGCCACCGCCAGCCGATCTCGCCCGTGTAGCTCACCTCCGGGTCGAGATTCGGACTGCCCTGCGCGTCCATGCCGCTGGAGCCTCGATCGACGGCGCCGTCGAGATTCGTCAGGTTCGGGGCGCGGAACGCCTTCGACACGCCGACGAAGACGTTCTGGTCCGAGCAGTATTGCCACAGGCCTCGCAGACCGCCCGTGACGTCGGAAGCGTTGCCGTCGACATCGCCGAACGACCACTCGTAGTGGCTGAGTCGAACGCCGCCGAGGAGGTTGACCGTATCGGTCACATCCCAGCTGTCCTGGACGAAGACGCCGAGCGTCGTGTAGTCGCTGTCGTCGGAGACCGTCGTGCGGTTGGACCAGTTCTGGGTCTGGTAGGGGGTCGCGAGGGTCGGGTCGGTCGAGCCGTTCGGCGAGCGGTATTCCTCGAAGTCGTTGCTGGTGTTCTCGAAGATTCCGGTCACGCCCCACGTGACCTCGTGGGAATCGTCGCTGCCGAGAAGCGTCGTGGCCTGCAGGTCGAGGCCGAACGCGTCGAGCGCGTCTTCCTTCTCGCGCAGACGGTACCGCCCGCTGCTGATCTGCTCGCGGGTTTGATCCTCGAAGTGGTGATGCCACCAGAACGTGCTTTGAAGGCGATCCAGCCACTCGTGCTCCACGTCCCACGTGTCCCGCAGGTGCACGTAGGTGAACGTCTGCGGATCGAATTCGCGCGAGATGCGGGAGGCGCTTCCGGTGTTCTCGAAGTACCCGTCCGGTCGCGCGGCGTCGGTCTGCCTCGTGTGGCCGGCCTTGATGTCCACGCGGTGATCTTCGAAGCCCAGGTACGACAGGCGGAACGCGCCGGCGAGCTGCTCGTACGACGTGTTGGGAATCTCGTCGTAGCCTGTGGAGCCGTCGAAGACCCGGCTCTCGAAGTGCTTGCCGCCGACGCGGTCATGATAGTCCCTGCCGTCCAGGTCGATCGAGTAGGCCCAGTCGCCGTACGTCCCGTCGAGCCCGCCCTGCAGGATCGCGCCGTTGGCCAGGTCGACGCGCGATCGCAGCCACGGAGAGACGATCGCGTCCACGCCGCGGCCCGCGTCGGCGAGGTTGAAGTCGAGGGTACCCGTCAGGCCATCCGAGCCGTTGGCGACCGAGGACGCTCCGAGGATCACGTCGATCGACTGCAGGCTCGAGTCCGGTATGAAGGCCGCGTACTGATTCGGGCCCGGCCGCATGAACGCGTGACTGTAGCGCACGCCGTCGAGGAGGAGCAGCGTCTGCTCGCCGGTGAGGCCGCGAATGAAGGGGCTCGTCTGATTCGGCGCCGTGTGCTGGATGAACACGCCCGGGCCGTAATTGATCCGATCGAGGCCCGTCCGGCCGATCGCGTCGGTCAGGACGCCACGATCGTGCCGGTAGAACGCGTACGGCTGCAGGAAGGGCGCGTCCGTGAGCCGTGTGCCGGTCACCTCGGCGACGGGAAGAACCACATCGCCGCCTGGATCGGGGACGGGATCTTCGGAGCGGATCGCAGGGGGCGCCGCGAGGACGGCGAGCAGGGCGGCGAGCGAGGTCGAAACGCGCATGGGTTCTCGAATCCGGAAGCGGGGAAGAACGGCACCTGGGGGGCGTTGACCCATCGATACGCCGGTGGTGCGGGCCGGGTTCGGTAGCCTCCGGTTTTTTTCCCGGGCGCTACTGCGGATCGACTGCGTCTCGCACGAGCGGCATCGTCATGCAGCGCGGCCCGCCTCGGGCGCGGGAGAGTTCCTCGCCCGCGACGAGGATCGCGTACTTGCGGTCATCGTCGAAGTCGTACAAGCAGCGACCGTCGTCGTCGAACGCCATGTCGGCGATCGAGACGACATCGTAGCCCCGGCGTCCGAGCTCCTCGGCCGTCGCCGTGTTGCGGTGATAGATCAGCACGACGCCGGGCCGCACGGCGAACGAGTTCGCCCCGTCGGTCCACTGCTCGCGCGTTTGCGAGATGTAGCTGGCTGGGCCGCCGCAGCAGATGGGCGTCAGGTCGACGCCGACCTCGCGCAGCGCGTCGAGGAGCGACGGGCGTCGCCGGCCCCAATCGTCCGGGTCGCGCAGGTCGATGCGGATGACGCTGAGCGTCTCCGCGCGGCCGCGCAGAATGAGCGGCGCGTAGGCGAGGCACTCGTCTCGCGAGGTCCGCGTGAAGATGGTGTCGAGGTGCATCACGCTCCGCTTGCGCGGCATCGGCACCATGATGAGCGTCTCGAAGGTATTCGTGGCTCGCAGCGCGCGTACGAGACGGTCGACGGCGCGCTCCATCGTCCGCTCGCTGATACCGACGATAACGACGCCCTCGTGAAAGACGAGCACGTCGCCGCCTTCGATCGTCAGCGGCACGTTTTGCAGCCACGTGTGCCCGCGACCGGCGCGCAGGAAGTCCTCGAGCACGACGGAGTCGGACAGCTCGGGGTGGTACTCGAAGATGTGGCGGCTCAGAAGCGGCTCGCGCTGGCGGGCCAAGCGGCTCATCGACGAGATGACGACTCCCGAGCCGAGCACGATCTGCGGGTCGCGGCTGAAGAGCAGATTCGGCAGCGGCGCGAGCTTGAACAAGCCGTCCGGCTCGAGCTTGTCCGGTCGCGCGAGGCGGCCGTGGATGAGGGCATCGGCGAGCTCGGCGGGCGCGAGGCCCTCGAGCTCGTGGATGATGTCCAGAGACAGCCCCTCGAGCTCTTGAAGCTTGACGAGCAGCCCGCGGATGGCGGCGGAATCGGCCTCCAGCGCCGTGTGCAGGAGGTCGGCCGAGTCCCAGGTCCGCACGCCCAAACGTTCCAGGACGGCGCGATACCGGCGGTGCTCGAGACGCGCGCGCGGGCCGTAGAGGATGTCGTCGAACAGCAGCTCGCTCATCATCGATGGCGGCATGTTGTCGACCTCGGCGCCGGGCTCGTGGACGAGAACGTCGCGCAGGCGACCGATTTCCGAGTAGACGCTGAGCTTCATGACGACAACGCGCCTTTCAATGCGACCTTTCACAAATCACTGTGCATACGAACGGCATCTTCGCTCGCTTGCCTTGTTGCGCTCAGTCGACCATGGGCCTTTCAGAACAACTCGGCGATCAAGCAGCGCAGGCTGCCGCCGCCCTTTTCCAGCTCGTCGATCTCGACATCGTGGACGCGGAATCCGTGACGCTCGAGAAACTCGATCGACGACGGACGCAGCGCTCGCGTCGACGTCGCGCTGAATAACACATCCCGCTCGGTGATCGCGATGCAATTGCCGGAGAACGCGGCCTTTTCATCGTCGCTGAGGACGAGCGTGCGGTCGGGATAGGCGGATTCGATCGCTGCCGCCGCGTCCGGATCGACGAACGACGGCGGGTGGATCACGCACGCGCGTCCGGCTAGGATCGCGAGCACGAGGTTCGTGTGGTACTCCGACGGAGCGAGGTCGAAGCGAAACGTCAGGCCGAGGTCGAAGGCAGCGTGCATCGCCTCGCAGCCGGCCTCATCGACGCGTCCGGTCATGCCGCAGTAGCCGACGCCGCGCGACCGGTCGATAGCCAGACAGCCGGTCAGCTCGGCCACGCAGTCGCGTTCGGACAAGTCCTCGATCTCGTAGCCGAACGTCGCGCCGAGCAGCGTGCGGACGTCCTCGCGCTTCGCCTCGCGCCGGCGCACGGGGTGGTGCATCGAGCCGACGATCAAGCGGCCGGGCGTGGTCGCCCAGACGTTGTTCGGGTAGATCGCGTCGTCGAGCCCCTCGCGTCCGGGGACGATCAGAACGGGGACGCCGATCTCGCCGAGGCGGCGGGCGATCGCGGCGTGCTGGGCGAACGCGCGTTCGATGTCGACCGCCGTGCCGGCCGCCATATAGCGGTTGTCCGCGGCCGATTCCTCGCTGACGCGGAACCCGATTGGGCTGACGAGCATCGCGGCGCGCAGCGTCGTTTTCGGAACGGGTGGTGGCAACGCGGCGAAAACGCGGCGAAACTCTGCGGGGCTCTGGACGATCATCGTGTCATGGCGACCTGCAACGATCGGGATCTCGGCATTCAGTATCTTCGGAAGCGCCCGGTCGCTGCGCCGAGAAAAACCCGCGCTCTGAATCGGACGGGTTCCGATAACGGCGCGCGCGAGACCAACTGACGGAGCGAGCATGTTCACGGGTGAAGACGGCCCGGAGCGATTCGACGACCCCGCGCTGGAGATGCAGCCGGAGGGTGCGGCGACCAGAACGCGGCGGACGCTGTGGTCGCGGCTCTTCGCGTGGCTCCTGATCGGGGGCGTCGTCGTCTTCAGCGTGCTCGAGAATCGTGCCGCCAACGACGAGCGGCGGAAGGAAGAAGGGGCCGAGCAGTTCTGGATGCTCGAGTTCCAGGGGCGGTACTTCGTCGGCATGAAGACGTGGCTGCCGGCGGTGCAGATGCCGGGTGAGCCGGACGCCGAGCTGACGGCGGAGATCGAGGGCGTGCTCGAAGTGTTGGACCACGGGTCCATCGGTCAGCGTCTGCGCTGCGTGGTGCTGCGGGGCGAGGTGTCCGGTGCGAGTCGGGCGCTCGAGTCGCTGCAGGATCTCGCGTCTCGCATCGAGGCGAACGACGAGGTCGAGACGACCGCGGCGGAGGGCGCTCTGCTCGCGGCGCTCGACACGCTCTACGGCGACTACTTGCGCGAGGACTGGAAGGCGGCATCGCTCTCGCAGGCCGATCGCGACCTCCTCGTCGAGGAGCTCGGCTGGATCGGCGATCTGGCCCTCGCGCCGGAGGCGGGCGACGAGGACGCGCGGCAGGAGATCGTCGTCGCCGCGACGATCACGTTCGTCGGAGTCGTGCTGGCGATCCTGGCGTTCTTCGGGTTTGGGGCGATCGGGTTGGGTGGCGTTATCGTGCTCGTGCTTCTCGTTCGTCAAGGACGCGTGAGGCCGGCGATGGTCACGGCGGAGCGCCGCGGCGGGGTCTATCTCGAGACGTTCGCCATCTGGCTGCTGGCCTTCCTGGTCGTCGGCAAGCTCACGATGGCGCTGGGCGGCGACGAGTACGGATTGTGGATTCAGATCCCGGTGTTCTTCGTCAGCCTCGGCGCTCTCGCGTGGGCGCGCGTGCGCGGCGTGCCGTGGCGGGAGATCGCGACGGACATCGGCTGGACGCGCGGGAAGCGGCCGTTGATCGAGCCGGGGTTCGGTATCGCGGGCTATGCGATGTCGCTGCCGTTTCTCGCCGTCGGCGCGGTGATCACGTTCGTGCTCCTGCAGCTCGGAGGCGGCTCGCCGCTCGGCATGCTGCTCGCGCAGGCGGGAGGCGAGTTCGAGCCGATTCAGGCACCGTCGCATCCGGCGGTGGAGATGCTCATCGAGGGGAGCTTGACCGACCGCCTCGTAATCCTCTTCCTCGCGTGTGTCGCAGCGCCGATCGTCGAGGAGACGGTCTTTCGCGGGCTGCTGTTCCGCTACCTACGCGAGTCGACGTCGCGTCTCGGCAGGTTCCGGGGGTGGCTCGTCAGCGCGCTCGGTTCGAGCTTCGTGTTCGCCGCCGTGCACCCGCAGGGGCTCGTCGCGGTGCCGGCGCTGATGGGGCTCGCCGTCGGCTTCTGCCTGATCCGCGAGTGGCGCGGCTCGGTCCTGGCGTGCATGGTCGCGCACGGGATCAACAACTACGCCGTGCTCGCGCTGTTGTTACTCGTGACGGCGTAGTGCCGTCCTCCCGCTTGTGTTTCCGACAGACCAGCGGATACTGGGAACCGGTGGCAAACCGCGATATGCATGCCGTGACAGCACCCGAATCCAGGACCCCTAGGCCCTCCGCCGTCGACCGGCCGGAGGATGTCGATCACGCCCTGATGGAGCGCATCCAGGCGGGCGACGACGGCGCGTTCGTCGAACTCGTCGAGCGTTGGCGCCCCGACTTGCTGCGTTTCTTCTACCTGCTCGGAGCGCGGCCGGAGGAGCGAGAGGACTGCACGCAGGAGGTGTTCCTGCGGCTCTTTCGTCATCGCGCCCGCTACCGTCCGCATCCCGGTAGCCGCTTTCGCGCGTTCCTGATGCGCATCGCGCGCAATGTGTACATCGACGTGATTCGCAAGCAGCGCCGCACGGTTCGCTGTGTCGAGCTGCACGAGGCGACCCTGCCCGCGCACGCTGCCGTCGACGCGCGCGTCGGCGATGCGATCGATCTCGAGGGTGCGCTGGCGTCGCTGTCCGAGAAGCTGCGCTGGGTGCTGGTCCTGAACATCTGGGAGGGGCTCGAGTACGCTGACGTCGCGGCGGTCCTCGGCATTCCGGTCGGGACCGTCAAGAGTCGTATCCACTACGCCCTGTGCAAGCTGCGGGAGGTGCTCCATGTCGACGCGCTCTCCTGACGCGGGCGGCGGTTGCGGGCTCTCGGTGCAGACGACGCACTGGGTGCGCGGCGAGCTCGACGCGAGGGAAGCGCGCGAGTTCGAGGCTCACCTCGCGTCGTGCCCGGCGTGCCGCGAGGCGGTCGACGAGATCGGCGTAGTGGTCGGCGCTTGTCGCCGTCACGGCGCGCGATCGTCGATCGAGTTCGCGCAGCAGGATCCGAGCAGCGAGATCGTGGCACGAGGGATCCTCGAGCGCGCCCGTGCAGAGGCGGGCCGTGTGATCACGCGACATCGCGCGGTGAGGTGGCTCAGCGCCGCGGCGGCGGTCATCGTCGTCGGTGCGGTCATCGGAATCGTCCTCGCGTCTCGTTCGCAGTTCGCAACGTCGACGGACTCTCGTGTGGCGGTTGTCACCCCGAAGGCGCCGGACGACGCGTCGCGTCTTCCGGCAGCTGTCGGTGTCGAGGTGGCGCAGGACGACCTCGCACGACGCGTTGCCGACGCGCAGCGCGATGCGCTCGCGTGGTTGGTCACCGTCCAGGATGAACGCGGTGCGTGGAGTCCCGGCACGTGGGGCGGCGATGACGACTATCGCGTCGGCGTGACCGGTCTTGCCGTGATGGCGCTCGCGTCGAGCGAGTCGAGCGAGCACGAGGATGTCGCGCGAGCCGGCGTAGCGTTCCTCCTCGGCGAGCAGCGCGATGACGGTGTCTTCGGTCCGTCGTCCTACGGCGAGCTGTACAACCACTCGGTCGCGACGTTGGCGCTTCTGGATTTCCACGCGCGTCACGTCGAGGCGACCGATGCGGGAGACACGCGAGCTGAGCGTCTGCGCGGCGGGATCGACCGCGCGCTCGATCACCTCGTCGCGGTGCAGACGCGCGGCGGCGCGTGGGGCTATTCGTCCGGAGGATATGCGTCCGGAAGAGCGTCCGGAGTGTCGCCGGGCGGCGGTGGCGAGAACCTGTCGGTGTCGATTTGGCCCGTGCAGTGTCTGGTCAAGGCTCGTGAGCTCGGCTGGCCGAATCTCGACGTCGCGATCGAACGCGGCTTTCGATGGCTCGAGGCCGATCCGGACGCGGGCGGATCGCGTGTGCTCGTCGGCCACGGAGGTCACGTGTGCGGCGGCGACGGAAGCGTCAGCGCGCTCGGACTCGCGCTTCGTGACGCGGCACTCGGGCCGTCGAGCGCGGGACGTCGCGCGCTCGACGCGGTGGCACGCGCGAGCGTGGAGACCGCATCCCACGAGTCTCACGAGGTCGACTACTACCGCGCGTTCTTCTTGTCGCGCGTCCTCGCTGACGGCTCGCAACCCTGGCAGTCGAAGCTGCGACGGACGACGCGTCAGACGCTTCTGGCGCGGCAGGAGACCGACGGTGATCTGCGCGGCTCGTGGGCCCCGGAGGATCGGTGGAGCCCTCTCGGCGGGCGACTGTGCTCGACCGCGCTCGCGGCGCTGGCGCTCGGTTCCTGAGTTTCGAGCTCCGCGGCGATCTTGAAGAGCCTCGCGAATCGCTCCGTCTCAACGTGAGCGCCGGCGGAACGAACGCGCGCCGCGCTGCCTGCCGCACGCGTTCCGTGTTATTCTCGATGGCTCGGAAACGGCCCGGAGACCCTATCACATGACGAGGAAGCACACGCGCCGAGCGTTCCTGAGGCGCACGGCGCGCACGGTCGCGATCGGCGTCGCGGCGCCGGCGATTGCGCGTTCGGGCGCGCTCGCCGCGCAGGAGACGCCCGCTGCCAACGATCGTGTCGGCATCGGCCACATCGGCATCGGCGGCATGGGAAGCGGCCATCTCGGCCATTACCTGCGCAACAGCAAGTATCAGACGGTCGCGGTGTGCGACGTCGATGCGTCGTACCGCGAGCGTGCCGCGAAGCGTGCGGGGCGGCCGGTCGGTCAGCATGTCGACTATCGCGAGCTGCTCGATCGCAAGGATGTCGACGCTGTCGTCATCGCGACGCCGGATCACTGGCATGCGCTCTGCGCCGTGCACGCATGCGAGGCCGGCAAGGACGTCTATTGCGAGAAGCCGCTGTCATTGACCATCTGGGAGGGCCAGAAGATGGTCGAGGCGGTGCGACGCTACGGCCGCGTCTTCCAGACGGGCAGCCAACAGCGTTCGGGGCGCGAGTTTCTGAAGGCGTGCGAGCTCGTGCGCAACGGGCGGATCGGCAAGGTGAAGGAGGTCCGCGTCAACGTGTGGGGGAGCTCGGTGCCGTGTCACGTGCCCGCCCAAGACGTGCCCGCGGGACTCGACTGGAATCGTTGGCTCGGTCCGGCACCGGTCAGGCCGTTCAACAGCGCGATTCACCCGAAGAGCTGGCGTCGCTACCGAGAATTCTCCGGCGGCACCATGACCGATTGGGGCGCGCATCATCTCGACATCGCGCAATGGGGGCTCGGGCGCGATGGCAGCGGGCCGGTGGAGTTCCAGCCGCCGACCGGCGACGGCGAGTGGGTGACGATGAAGTACGACGACGGTGTCGTGGTGAAGTGCGGCCGCGTCGGATCGCGCGGTGTGTTGTTCATCGGCGAGAGCGGCAAGGTCCATGTCGCCCGCGGCTTCTTCGAGAGCGACCCGGTCGAGATCGGCAAGGAACCATTGACGTCGAGCGACCTGCGCCTCTACGCGAGTCCCGGCCACAAGCAGGACTGGGAGCGGTCGATCGTGACGCGGAAGCGTCCGATCTGCGACGTCGAGATCGGCTTTCGATCGGTGACGCTGTGTCACCTGGCGAATATCGCGATCTGGACCGGGCGAACCATTCGCTGGGATCCGGCGACGCAGGAGATCGTCGACGACGAGCAGGCGGCGCGCTGGGTGCGCCGGTCGATGCGCGCACCGTTCATCCTCTGAGCAGACCCCCCATGAACTTGCAGACTCTTCTTGCCGTGTTGTCCGTGACGTTCTTCGTCGTCGCGTCGGAATCGTCGTTCGCGCAGTCGGCTTCGGAGCGGCTCGACAAGATCCTGCCGGGGCTCGGCAGCGACGATGCGGCCGCCGTCGCGCGCGCCGACCGCGATCTCGATGTGCTCTGCTTCGAGGTCGGCCGACCGGGCGCTGACCGCGAGCGCCGTGCGTTCGCGATTCTGGTGTCGAAGAGGCTGAAGGCCACCGATCTGCCCGTCGAGGTGAAGGTCGCGTTGTGTCAGAAGCTCGAGCTCATCGGCAAGACGAAGGTCGTCATCGCGTTGTCGAAGATCCTGCGCGACGAGGGCGCCGATCCGCGTCTGCGTGAGGCCGCGCGGCGCGGGCTCGAGGCGAATCCGACCACGGGCGCCAAGAAGGAACTGCGCAAGGCGGCCGACGCGACGAAGGGTGCGTTGCGGGCAGCGGTCTGTCGGTCGTTGGGAGTGCGTCGTGACCTGCTGGCGCTGAACCAGTTGAACGACGCGATGCGCAGCGACGATCTCGACGTGCGTCTCAGTGCGGTCGAGGCTCTCGCGATGATCGGAGACGAGCAGTGCGTCGCATCGCTGGAGACCGCGCTGACGTCGTTCGACGAAGCCGCGCAACCGCGCGTCCGCACGGCGTATCTGCGTCTGGCGCACGAGCTGGCGCGAGGCGGCGATCGCGGCATGGCGCGTCGACTCTATCTGCGCGCGAAGCTGATGGGGCCGACGTACCACGCCGCAGCGTTGATCGGGCTCGCGAAGGCGACGCTGCAGAGCGAGGTCGCGAGCATCGTCGCGGCGCTCGAGCACGAGGAAGCGGTCGTTCGAGGCGCCGCGTTCGAGGCATCGGTGATGTTCGACGCGCCGAAGATGACAGCGGCGCTGCTGGCGCGGCTCGACGGGGCGGCGGGCGCGGCGGGCGCGGCGGGCGCGGCAGACGGAGAGGCCCGACGTCGCGTGATCGAAGCGTTGGGGCGGCGCGACGACGTCCAGGCGGTGCCGAAGCTCGTCGCCATCGCGAGTGATACCACCAGCGACCCGCGAATGGCAGCGATCGATGCGCTCGGTAGGAACTCGTCGGTCGACGCGACGAAGGCGTTGGTCGCTCTGCTCGCGCAGAAGGGCGATGTCGCCGCGGCCGCCGAACGCGCGCTCGCGCGCCAGCCGGGCGAGACGGTCAGCGGGGCGCTCGAGAGTGCGCTCGCGAGCGCGAGCGAGGGGACGCGCGAGGTGCTCGGGCGTCTGGTCAAGTCGCGCCAGCGGCGGGCGGCGCGCTGAAGGCGCTACTCGAGGCCCATGTCGTCGAGCGTCGACGCGTCCAGGACTCGCTCGAGCCAGGCGTCGATCTGCGCGGGATCCTCGGTCGCGTCGATTCGGGCGGCAATCGGCGGGGGCAGCGGGCCGAAGCGGCGCTCGAGGAGGTGCACGAGGGCCCCGCGGCGGCCCTGAAGATTTCCTTGCTCGATTCCTTGCTCGATTCCTTGCTCGAGCCAGAGATCGGTCATCGACTTGTTCATGGTCTCCAGTTCTCGCTGGAATTCCGGCGTTGGTGCCGCAGAAGCGATCGCGTCCTCGAGAGGGGTGATCTCTTCATTCGGCCTACTATGGTGCACGAGGGCGCTCAGGTACGCCAGAAAATCGAGCCCGCGCGGGCGCTCGCGCTCGCTCTTCGCCATCGCCGCGATGGGGTCGAGTGAGCGAGCGAGGAGGCGACGAAAACGCTCCGCACCGGACTTGCGGTCCTTGACGAGTTGCAGCAAGTGTCCGAGTTGCCCGCCTTCCGATTCGAGGCGGCTCGTCGACAGCGCTCGCAGGCTCAGGAAGACGGGTTCCATCGTTGGCGTCTGAGCTCTGCAGAGGTCGGCTCTCTCGACGAGATCGGCCATCGTGCCAGGGGAGTCCCATCGATCGCGTCCGGTGTGGAGAACGACCGGCAGCACCGGGTGGAAGCGAATCCGACTTCGAAGACGACCCGCGCCCTCCCGCTGGCGCAGCTGACGTTCGAAGATCTGCACCACGTAGCGCAGAAGACGGAAGGGCATCAGACGGTCCGACTGCGACTGGTGCTCGATGAGCACGTAGATGTCGATCTCGGCAGTCGGATCGTCCTCCCCGCCGCCCGCCTTGACGCGCGCCCCCGCTGACGAACCGGGCGTCGCCGCGGGCTGCAGCGGTGCCGTGAGCAGGAGGTCGGACTCGAGGCGCCGGAAGTCTCCCTGGACGAGAGTGCCGCGCGCGGCCGTCATACGGTCGAAGTCGATCTGCTCGGAGATGTCCCGGGCACCCAGGCGCAGCAAGTCGCGAACGTTCGCAGGATGCTCCAGGAGGAGCTTCATGCCGTTCTCGGGGAACTCCCGAACGATGCGAACGAGTCGATCGGTGGGGCTGGGCATGGGTGGATCATGAGACGGAAACGTCGTGTCGGCAATAAATGGTGAATAGGAAAAGTCGCCTCGGGCCCGACGATGGCACGATTCGGCTATCATGCGTGCCGATGCCTCACGCCGCGGACACCGATGATCCCGTCGCGTCCCCACGCGGCACGCTCCCTGCTCGGAACAGAAGGACTCGGCATGTCGAAGTACGCCACCGCCTCCGCCGTTCTCGCAACAACGCTCGCCGCCCTGGTCGTTGCGCCGTCGTTCGTCGTTCGTGCTGACGACGAGTGGACGTATCCGCCGGCGGCGTCGATCGACGCCATCCGCGCTTCCCTCGCCAAGGCGCCGAAGGAGCACCCGAGGCTCTTCGTCGACGGCGCGGGGCTGAAGGCGCTGCGCGAGTCGCTGCGGAGTGACCCGTTCCGGCGCGTGCTGGCCGATGCGGTTATTCGTCAAGCGGATGCGTTGCTCGAGTTGCCGCCCGTCGAGCGGAAGCAGCAGGGGCGCCGTTTGCTCGACCAGTCGAGGCGATGCTTGAAGAGGACGATCGCGTTGTCGATGGCGTATCACCTGACGCTCGACGCGAAGTACGCGCAGCGGTGCGAGAAGGAGATGCTCGCGGCCGCGGCGTTTCGCGATTGGAATCCGAGCCACTTCCTCGACGTCGCCGAGATGACGGCGGCGCTCGCGATCGGGTATGACTGGCTCTATCACCTGCTCGCTGAAGACAGCCGCGCGACGATCCGCACGGCGATCGTGCGCAAGGGAGTCTCGTTGCCGTTCGAGACGCGGCACAAGAGGTGGGTGCGCGCTAGCAACAACTGGGGGCAGGTTTGCCACGGTGGATTGACAGCGGGGGCGTTGGCGGTCCTCGAGCACGAGCCGGAGCTCGCGGCGAAGACGATCGACAATGCGCTGCGCAACGTGACGAGGTCGATCGCCGCGTTCGCGCCGAAGGGCGGCTACCCGGAGGGGCCGGGGTATTGGTCATACGGCACGACGTACAACGTGCTGTTGATCGCGGTGCTCGAGAGCTCGGTGAATACGGACTTCGGACTCAGCAGGGCGCCGGGGTTCGCGCTGACGGGGCAGTACGTCAGTGTGGCGTGCGGTCCGTCGGGACAGTTCTTCAACTACGCCGACGGCGGGGCGGGGCGCGCGGTGCTGCCGGCGCTCTTCTGGTTCGCGGCGCGGTACGAGCGCCCGGATTGGCTGCTGGGCGAGCACGATCGCATGCGGCGGCGCGCGGCGCAGATCGACGCGCGGCATGCGAGGTCGTCGAGTGATCGGTTCCTGCCGCTGACGTTGTTGTGGGCGGCGCCGGGCGGCGAACCCGATCTCGACGATGACGGCGACGCGAAGATTCGCATGCCGCTTCACTGGCTCAGCGAGGGAGAGACGCCGGTCACCATGCATCGCACATCGTGGACCGACCCGAAGGCGGTGTTCGTCGGCGTCAAGGCGGGGTCGCCGTCGGCGAGTCACGGGCAGATGGACATCGGGTCGTTCGTGCTCGACGCGGACGGTGTGCGCTGGGCGCTCGATCTCGGCGCGGAGGGCTACCACGGCATCGAGTCGCGCGGGATGAATCTGTGGAGCCGCTCGCAGGGCTCGGATCGCTGGAAGATTTTCCGGCAGCAGAATCACGGGCACAACACGCTCGTCATTGACGATCGGCTGCAGCTAGCGAAGGGCAAGGGGACGATCGCGGGCTTCTCGGACGATCCGGACTTCGCGTTCACGATCGTCGACATGAGCCCGGTCTACGTCGGTCAGGCGAAATCGGTGCGACGAGGGGTCGCGCTGCTGCCATCGGGCGTCGTGTTGGTGCGCGACGAGCTCAGCGGCTTGAAGCCCGGCAACCGTGTGCGGTGGGGGATGATCACCAAGGGAGTGCCGCAGAAGTCGCGTGCGAGTGATGGCGCGCGGCGGGTCGCGCTGCGTCAGGGCGATGCGACGGTGAGCCTCGTGTTGCGATCGGCGGATGCGGCATCGCGATGGGAGGTCATCGACACGGCGACGCCGCGGAAGGAATGGGACTCGCCGAATCGGGGCACGCGGATGGTCGCGTTCTACGCGACGGCGCCGCAGTCGGGAGAGCTCGACTTCAGCGTCGTGATCCGGCCGGGGTCGAGGGGGGCGAAGGGCGAGGCCACGTTGGCGGAGGCTGTGCCGCTGGCGGGGTGGAAGGAGCGGTGAGTCACGACTGGTAGGCCGGTGAGCCGCGAACGCGTCGCGATTCAGGTCGGATTTGACTCCGAGTTCGGCTTCGGAGGCGGATCGATCCAGCGGACGTCGCGCAGCTTCATGCCGAGCTTGTAGAGCTGGGCGAGCTCGCGAAGCCGCAAGTCGACGATCGCGGGAGGAACGTCGAGGGGCTTGGGCCTACTCGGCCGTTTCTTCGCTGCCATCGCTATCGCCCTTGCCTTCGAAGCCGAGCTTCTCGAGATCGAGGAGGTCCTGTCGCCGTCCGGCTCGACGTTTCATCACTGCGAGGCCTTCGCGCGAGACCAGGCAGATGCGACGGTTCTCCCATTCAGCGTCGCGACGATCGTTCCAGATCGCCTTGAGAGGCTCGCCGACGAGGATGAGATCGAGCGTCAGCAGTTCCCGTCCGGAGACCTTGTTGATGCGGAAGACGATCTGCTCGTCGGGCTGGCCCATCCGGAAGGGAATGCGGCCTCCTTCCACGGTGAAGCCGCACTCGGCGACCGCTGCGCGAGTTGCATCGAGATCTTCCTCGCGGATCAAGAGATCGATGTCCTTGGTGAAACGCGGGTAGCCGTGGACCGCGACAGCGATGCCTCCGCAAAGCGCGTACTGTACGCCGTGAGCGGAGAGGGTGTCGACGACTCCGAGCAGTTCTTCGTAGAGGTCCATCGCATCACCAGGATACCCGGTGGCGTGTCGTGGCGGCCAGGTCGCTTCGCCTACCTCTTGGCGGAGGCCCTCTTCTTGGCGGAGGCCTTCTTCTTGGCGGAGGCCTTCTTCTTGGCGGAGGCCTT
>CAYMRB010000124.1:0-6237 GCA_964392615.1 uncultured Planctomycetia bacterium
CTCGACCGCGACGACGAGAAGCTGAAGGAGATCGAGGCCGCCGTGCTCGCGCTCAATCCGCAGGCCGGCGAGTTCTATCACACGATCGCGCAGGCGATCGAGCGCCGCTTCCGATACCGCGACGCGGCGCGCATGGCAGAGAAGGCCTTGGCCGTCGATGAGGGCTACTGGCCCGCGTACCACACGCTCGCCATCAATCTCCTGCGCACCGGCGAGGAGGACCGCGGCCGCTTCTACCTCGAGAAGTCGTGGAAGAAGGATCCGTTCAACATCTGGGTCCTGAACACGAAGCGCCTGGTGCGCCACATGGACGCGAATCACCGCGTGCTGAAGGAGGGCGACTTCCTCTTCAAGTTCCCGAAGGCCGACTTCGACGTCTACAAGACGTACCTCGTGCCCGTGATGAAAGAGAGCTACGAGTCGCTGTCGAAGCGATACGGAGTCGAGCTCGAGCCTCCCGTGCAGGTCGAGGTGTTCACGAGCCACAAGTGGTTTTCGGCCCGGCTGGTCGGGCTTCCCGGCGTGCCGGCCGCGGGCGCGTGCTTCGGCAATCTGATGATCCTGTCATCGCCGAAGACGCTGCCGCAAAACTGGGCCGCCGTCGCGCTGCACGAGTTCGCCCACGTCGTCACGCTGCACGCGACGAAGCACCGCATTCCGCGCTGGTTCACCGAGGGCATCAGCGTGTACGAGGAGGGCCACGACCACCCCGTCTGGGCCCGCAACTTCGAGCGCCAGATCGCCGACGCGTACGGCTCGGGGCGCCTTCTCGGTATCGACGAGCTCGACTTCGGCTTCACCAAGCCGAAGTACCCGGGCCAGGTGCTGATGTCCTACTTCCAGGGCTGCATGATCGTGCGCTACGTGATCGAGCGCTGGGGCAAGGAGAAGATCAACGAGCTCATCGCCGGCTACGACGCCAACAAGCCGACGCCGCAGATCTTCGCGGACGTGCTCGAGACGTCGACCGCCGACTTCGACAAGGCCTTCTTCGCGTGGCTCGGCGAGTGGGTCGAGGCGAACGGCTATCAGCCGCGGCTCACCGAGGACGTGATCGAGCCGCTGCAGATCGAGCTCGAGGACGACCCGGACAACGTCGCGAAGCTCGTCCGCCTCGCGTGGGCGTACCGCTGTAGCGGCAACGACATCGACGCGCCGCTGACGGCCGAGAAGGCCCGCAAGCTCGACGGGGACAACGGCGACGCCGAGGCGGTCCTCGGCTTCTGCAGGCTCGACGCGAAGAAGACGAAGACGGCCAAGAAGCACTTCGAGGCGGCGCTCGAGAAGGGCACGAAGTTCCAGTTCCGCGTCTACGCGGCGCTCGGCGACATGGCGAAGAAGGCGGACGACAAGGAGAAGGCGATCGAGCTCTGGGAGAAGGCGCGATCGATCTCGCCGCGCGCCGGCGCCGGTGTGCCGCCCGGGCGCAATCTCTACTACCGCCTCGCCGCGCTCTACGACGAGATCGGCCAGGAGGACAAGGCGGTCGAGACGCTCGAGGCCGTGCGCGCGTTCTCGGCCGAGGACGCCTCGTGTCGCATGCGCCTCGCGAAGCACTATATCGAGGCGGACGATGTCGAGTCGGCCCGCAAGGCCGTCGGCGCGCTCGACGAGGTGCTCTACATCAATCCGTTCGACCGCAAGGTCCACGAGGAGCTCGCCCGCGCTGCCAGCAAGGCGGGGGAGCACGCGATCGCGATCCGCGAGTACGAGTTCCTGCTCGAGTGGGCCGACGACCTGAACCCGCGCACCGCGCATCTGGCGCTCGCGCGAGCCTACCTCGCCGCCGGCGACAAGAAGAAGGCTGCAGAGCACGCGCGCAGGGTGCTCGACTATGACGACGAGGACGAGGCCGCGCGGAAGATCCTCGACGAGGCGAAAGATTAGCGGACCCTCGACGACGGATTCGAGCTCCAGGCGCTGTCTGTCGATGCAACACACCTGTGTCGAATCCGAACACGACATGGCGGAATTCGCCGTGAGTTTCCGGTAAGTCGTTGCTCTCGAGCTTCTTAGAGGAGGTGGTCTCGGCCGGTACGCAGCTTGCTTCGGGTCCCCCATGGCCCGAGGTAGATCCATGCGCGCCGGCCTCTCGATCCGCCAGAAGCTGCTCTTCGTCCTCACCGGACTGCTCCTCCTCTCCGGGGTGCTGTCGCTCGTGTTGCACCTCCGCGAGGTGCGGCGCACGGAGGACGAGGTGCGCGCGGCGGTCGATCGGATCGTCGAGAACCTCGTCCGCGAGGGGCTGATCGCGGGCGGAGGCCCGGAGTCCGGGGGCACCGCGTTCCGCGAGGACTTCGGCGCCGGCGTCGTCCGGGAGCCGCGCGGCTCCGAGCGCGCGTTCCGCATCGTCCGCCCGGCCGTGCGCTACGACAGCGGCGTCTGGGCGATCGTCATCGAGAGCCGCGCCCTCGAGGAAACCCTGCTGTCCGAGGACGGCGTCGACCCGGTCGGCGTCGGCGTCCTGCCCGGTTCCGGCGAGGACGGTGCCCCGACCGTCGATCGCACGATCGACAGCCTGCGCGACCCGATCGAGCTCGCCCGCGCCCAGATCCTGCCCCGCGAGCTCGCCATCGCCGGCTCCGTCCTGCTCGTCGGGTTCGTCGCGACGTGGTTCATCGCCGGCCGGCTGTCGCGCCCGCTGCGAGAGCTCACGAGGCAGATGGAGGCCGTCGCGCGCGGCGACCTCGATGTCGTCTCGAGCTCGCCCGCACGCGAGCCCCGTCGGCGCGACGAGGTCGCCCAGATGAGCGCCGCGTTCGTCGCGATGGTCGAGAGCCTGCGCGAGAAGCGCGAGATCGAGCAGCGGATGTTCCGCTCCGAGCGGCTCGCCGCGCTCGGCAACCTCGCTGCCGGCGTCGCCCATGACGTGCGCAATCCGCTGAACACGATCGGACTCAGCCTCGCACACATTCGAGATGCCTACGCGCCTCTCGACGAGAGCGACCGCCGCGGCTTCGAGCGCACGCTCGACGATGTCCACGGCGAGCTCGCCCGTCTCGAGGAGCTCGTGCGCAACTTCCTCGCGCTGGCCGATTCGGGCCGTACCGCTGGGCGCGGAGCCGGGCGCGGGGGGGATCTCGGCGATCACGAGCCCCGCGCGATCGTCGAGGACTGCCTGCGGCTCTTCCGCAAGGAGGCCGAGTCCAAGGGCGTCGAGATCGATGCGCGACTCGCTGACGTCGGCGCGCTCGCGGTCGATGCCGCCGAGCTCCGCCGCGCGATCGCGAACGTGCTCCTGAACGCGCTGCAGGCGATCGAGGACGCGGAAGACCGCGCCGGAGCGGGACGCATCGAGGTCGTGCTGGCCGGCGACGATCGCGAGGTCGCCCTGCGCGTCGCCGACAGCGGCCGCGGCATGACGCCCGAAGAGGTCGAGAGCGCGCTGCTGCCGTACTACTCGACGCGCGATGAGGGCACGGGGCTCGGCCTGCCGATCGCCCGCGGCGTCGTCGATGCGCACGGCGGTCAGCTCACGGTTCACAGCCGGCCCGGCGCCGGCACCGAGGTCGAAATCGTCCTGCCGCGCACGGAGGTCTGCTCGTGAGCCGCACTCAGTCGTATCACTCGGCACGGACGCCGATCTCGAAGCCTGCCCTCTCGGAATCCAAAGCCTCCCGCGCGCCCGCCGCGGACGTCGTTCGCGCGCCCGCTGCGGGCCAAGCGCTGCGGCTTCTAGTCGTCGACGACGAGGCCGCTCAGCGGCGCATTCTCGGCGAGATCCTCGCGCGCGCCGGCTATCAGGTCGAGACCGCCGACGGCGCGCAGGCCGCGCTCGAGTGCGTGGCGGCCGACGGCGCCGATCTCGTCCTCACGGACCTGCGCATGCCCGGCACGTCCGGCATCGACCTCCTGGCGCAGGTCAAGGAGCACGACCCCGAGATCGAGGTCGTGCTGATGACCGCGTACTCCGACGTCAAGACCGCCGTCGAGGCGATGCGCCGCGGCGCGTACGACTACCTCGCGAAGCCGTTCGAGAAGGACGAGCTGCTCGTGACGGTCGCCAAGGCCGCCGACCGCATCCGGCTGCGCCGGGAGAATCGCGACTTGCGCGGTCTGGTCGCCGAGCGCTTCGAGTTCGCGAACATGGTCGGCGCGTCGCCGTCGATGCAGGCGGTTTACCGCATGATCGAGAAAGTCGCCCGCGGCTCGTCGACCGTGCTGATCCGCGGCGAGTCCGGCACCGGCAAGGAGCTCGTCGCCCGCGCGATTCACGGCGCGGGGGATCGACGCGATCGGCCGTTCGTCGCGATCAACTGCGCGGCGATCCCCGAGGCGCTGATCGAGAGCGAGCTCTTCGGCCACGAGAAGGGCTCGTTCACCGGCGCGCTCACCGCCAAGGTCGGCCGCTTCGAGGAGGCCGGTGACGGCACGCTGTTCCTCGACGAGGTCGGCAGCATGCGCTACGACCTGCAGGCGAAGCTCCTGCGGGCGGTCCAGGAGCGCGAGTTCGAGCGCATCGGCTCGTCCGCCCCGCTCGCGCTGCGCGCGCGGATCGTCGCGGCGACCGGCCAGGATCTCGAGGGGCTCATCGCCGACGGAAGATTCCGCGAGGACCTGTTCTTCCGGCTCAACGTCGTGCCGATCGAGCTGCCGGCGCTGCGCGACCGCGCGGGCGATGTGCCGCTGTTGGCCGCCCGCTTCGTCGCCAAGTACGCGGCGGAGATCGGCCGTGAGCCGCTCGAGCTGTCGCCGGAGGCGCTCGACCTCCTCGAGGCCTACCCATGGCCCGGTAATGTGCGCGAGCTCGAGAACGCCATCGAGCGCACGGTCGTGCTCGCCGACGCGAAGCGCGCGGTGATCGACGCGTCGATGCTGCCGGGACCGGTCCGCGCGGGGCGGCCCGCCGCGGGACGCGCGGCCGCGAATGTTGCGAATGTCGCGACTCAGGCGGCACCACCGAGACAGGTTGGTGCGTCCGACTCGAGCGACGCGTTCGATGAGGACGCCGCGAGCTTCGCGCTGCCGGACGACGGTCTGTGTCTCGCCGACGTCGAGCGCGACCTGATCCGCCAGGCGCTCGAGAAGGCCGGCGGTCGGCTCGAGCCCGCCGCGCGGCTGCTCGATATCACGTACAAGACGCTTCAGTACCGAATCCGCAAATACGAACTCCAGGGATATCAGGTCTCGCGTGAGGAACGCGAGGCATCCGCCTCAGAAAGGGTGAAACGACCATGAATTCGAAAGTCCTCATCGCCGCGGGCGTGAGCTTGCTGGTGTTTTTCGCACTCGTCGGCGGGTTCATCGCGATGAACTCCGGCGATCCGACGCCCGATGGCACGGACACGGAGATCGTCGACGGCTCCGACGGCGGCGGTTTCACCGAGACCGGGGGGGGGCCGACCGAGCCCCCCGGGCCTCCGCCCCTGATCGACCGAGGCCAGGTCCTGGTCACCGTCGTCGTCGAGGACATGGGCGGCCGCACGCTGCGCCACACGAAGGTGCGCGCGTGGAAGATCAGCGAGATGGACCGCTCGGGCACCGAGAAGACGGACATGCCGAGGGTGCAGGGCGGCAAGGTGAGCTTCGCCGTCGTGCCGGGCACCTGGGAGATCCTCGCGCAGGCGCGCGGCTACACCGGCCAGCGCCAGAAGCACACGTTCATCAAGGGCCAGGAGTCGGTGACCGTCCGGTTCCAGCTCGACCGCGGCACGTCGATCGCCGGCCGCGTCATCGATCGCAACAACCAGCCGGTGCCGGGCGCGGACGTGTTCGCGTTCGAGGAGCTGGCCTCTCCGGATGCGAGCCTCGAGGACGCGCTGCGAGCGATGACCCGCCTCGAGGAGCTCCAGAACGCGATCCACTCGCAGACGACGACCGACGAGAACGGCGAGTTCCGCCTCGACGGCCTCAAGGACTTCTGGTACACGGTCCGCGCCAGCGCCGGCGGCTTCACGCCGGGCGAGGTCGACGGGGTCCGCGCCCCGCGCGAGAAGCTCGTCATCGTCCTCGATCCGGGCAGCACGTTCTGCGGCTTCGTCCGCGACGAGAGCGGACGCGGCATCGAAGGCGCGAACGTGTCGGCGTATCAGGAGCTTCCGCAGGGCAGCGGGCTCCTCGACATCATCCTGTCGAAGTCGCGACCGGCGGTCGGCAGCGTGGACAGCGGCTCGGACGGCGGCTTCTGCATCGATAGCCTCGGCGCGGGGACGTACAACTTCCTCGTCGAGGCCGGCGGGTACCAGGAGTACACCGAGATGCGCGTCCAGGTCTTGCCCGGCAAGACGGACGGCAAGG
>CAYMRB010000124.1:6247-22253 GCA_964392615.1 uncultured Planctomycetia bacterium
CGTCGTCGTCGGTCCGGAGAACGAGCCAATCGCCAAGGCGAAGATTCGCGCCAACCCGCTCGGCACGCACGTGCAGCCGCGCGATCAGGTGCGCATCCGCATGGGCGAGCGCGCGATCGAGACGAACGACCTCGGCGAGTTCGAGTTCAACACGCTGGTCGACGCGCGCTACATGCTGCTCGTCTGGCATGACGACTACGAGTCGCTGCAGCGCAAGGACGTCGAGCCGGGTCTGGACCCGATCACCCTGCGCCTCGACTGGGGCGGTCGCATCTTCGGCGAGGTCCGCGACGCGACGAACGGCCGGCCGATCGCCGGCGCGACCGTCTCGTGCAGCGATCTCGCGAATCTGCGCAAGGAGGCCATCACCGACGAGGGCGGCCAGTACATCGTCGCCGGCCTCGGTAGCGGCAGGCGGCCGATCAACGTCTACGCGCGCGCCGAGGGCTACGCGCGTCAGAAGCGTCAGGTCACCGTGCGCAAGGGCCAGGAGCACGACGAGCCGTTCGAGCTCCAGCCGGCTTGCGTCGTCGAGGGCGTCGTCGTCAATTCGGCGGGGGATGTCTTGCCCGGCGCCCACATCGAGGTGCGGCCGGACGAGAGCTCGGCGCAGTCGCTGCGCATTCTCGGCAACGGCACGAGCGACCGGCAGGGCCTGTTCTCCATCTCGAACGTCGAGCCCGGCGAGAATCTGCGGCTGCGCGTCAAGCTCGAGTCGTACCTCGAGCGCTACAGCGACGTGTTCGACCTCGAGCCCGGCCAGGAGACCGACCTCGGCCGCATCGAGATCCAGCTCGGTGGCGAGCTGCGCGGCGTCGTCGTCGATGCCGCCGGCAACGCGGTCGTCGGCGCGTGGGTCGAAGCGCGCGAGGAAGGCAAGACCGAGCTGACCAATACGGTCGACCAGCGCCAGAGCGACAAGAAGGGCGCCTTCCACCTGCGCGGCCTCCACGCCGGCTACTACGACCTCTTCGCGAAGGCCCCGGGCCACGTCGAGGGCGTGCAGCGGCGGGTCGAGGTCCGCCAGGGCGCCGTCAATAGCGGCATCCGGATCGTCATGGAGAAGGGCGGCGCTCTCGAGGGCGTCGTCGTCGACGGCAACGGCGCGGCCGTACATGGCGCCCAGGTGCTCGTGCGCGACTACGGCGAGGGCATCGAGGAGCGCCGCGGCGTCAGCGACGCGCAGGGGCGTTTCGCGTTCAGCAACATCGTGTCGAAGGACAAGGTCGACGTCGAGGTCAGCCACAACGACTTCAGCACGTGGAGCGCCGAGGGCGTCGACGTCGGCAGCACGGACTTGGAGGTCCGCCTGACGCCGCACGGCGGCTTCGCGGGGAGCGTGTTCGCTCCGGACGGCGAAGCGGTCATGGCGTTCACCGTCCAGCCGCAGGCCGATCGCTCGCAGCGTTCGGGCGGCAAGCGCCTGCGCGCGAAGACGTTCAACGACGGCACGTTCGAGTACACCGGCGTGCCGGCGGGCACCTACACGCTGCACATCCGCTCGCTGAAGTTCTCGGCCGTGACGATCGAGGACGTGCGGATCGGCGAAGGCGAGATCCGCGATCTCGGCGAGATCGTCCTCCAGGAGGGCGGCAACGTGACCGGCCGCGTCATCGACGCCAACAACGGCGTCGGGGTCGGCGGGGCTCGCGTGCGGGTCACGCAGGGCGCTCGCGCGTTCCAGCCCGGCAAGGCGGTCAGCACGATCATGACCGCGGCGGACGGCAGCTTCACGATTACCGGCCTCAAGGATCAGGTGATCACGCTCGAGGTCAGCCACGCCGACTTCGCGCCGCAGCGGAAGACGGGCGTCGATCCGCGCATCGCGCAGAGGAGCCAGGGCCTGGTGATCGAGCTCGTGTCGGCCGGCGAGATCGTCGGCGCGGTGGGGGACGCGACCGGCAAGGCGCTCAAGGGCGTCTCGGTGTACTTGATCTCGCAGGGCAAGGGCGCCGCCCGCGGTAGCAACCAGACGGTTTCGACCGACGCGGACGGCAGTTTCCACTTCCGACGCGTCGCGCCCGGCTTCTACACCGTCAAGGCCCACATGTTCGGCAGCCCGCCACGCAGTTCCGAGACCAAGGTCACCGTCGAGTCCGGTGGCACCCTGGAGGTGAACCTCACCCTCGACTGATGCGTTGCGTGCCCGCGCTGCCCGCGCGGGGCGAAAAAACTACGGGTGGTGGTCGGAATCGCCGGCCACCGCCCGTTTTTGTTGCGGTGCGCATCGGCCGCGGTGGTGCACGGTTTCGTGACGATAGCGGCCTGGCTTTCAGGACCGTCCCGCTCAGAATACCGCTCCTATGCGTACGATTTTCGGTCCGCCCGGGTGCAAATCCTTCCGAAATGGCCAAAGAAACTCGACCGGAAAGCCGATAGCCTGTTCAGACAGACAGGCTTTTCCAGGTCAGAGAGATCCCGAGCCCGGCCGCGAGGCTGCAACCAGAGCTCGCGAAATGGCCCGAAACTCGAGATCTTACTGGCACTTGGGAAGCACGAGGCCCGCCGCCCGATGGCGCCCGGGCCGCTGAGAAACCGAGAAGACGAGAGGGGACGCATGGACATTCAAGGCCCTGGCGGCGTATCCGGCTCGGATCGAATCGAGCCGCAGCGTGTGCCCGTGGAGTCGACCGATCGGACGGTCGGGTCCGAGAAGATCGTGGACCACGTCGAGATCTCGGAGCACGCGCAGTTCCTGGAGCGGTTGTCCCAGGTTCAGCCCGTGCGCCAGGAGCGCGTCGAGGAGCTGCAACGGCTCATCGAATCGGGTGAATACGAGACTCGTGAGCGCATCGACGTCGCCGCCGAGAAGCTTCTCGAGGAGCTCTGAGATTCGCGATCTCCGCTTCCTCGATTGACGCGTTCGACCGACCGTGCTACTTACGGGGAGGTCGGGAGAACGTTCGTTCAACTCCGGTTCCGTGGATGATCCGGGCGCTGTCGGTAGCCCGGATGCGGTCAGCGTGACTTCCAAGCCGGGATCCAGTCAGGGTCAATTTCTCGTCGCGATTCAAGACGGGGTGGTCTATTCCCGCGTCGTCGGCCTGGGCACGATGAACAACAGCATCGCGTTCCAGCGCTTCGTCGGGCACGTCGGCGACGAGGGATTCGAGCGGTTCATCTTCGATCTGTCGTCCTGCACCGGGTTCGACAGCACGTTCATGGGCATCTTGTTGGGCGTAGTGCATCGAGGCGGGCGCGTCGTGCTCGTCAATACCTCGCCGCGCCATGTTCGTATCCTCTCGGAAGTCGGCATCGACACGGTGGTGCGCATCCGAGAAGGTCAGACTGTTCTTCCAGCGATCCCTCTCCAGAAGCTCGACCAGAAGCCGATCCAACAGGAGGCACGCCTGCGGGCGATCCTGCAGGCCCACGAAAATCTGGTCCGCCACGATCCGCGCAACGCCGAGAAATTCGACGCGTTCGTGCGGCTCATGCGAAAAGAGCTCGGAGAGAAGGACTCATGAGCGTTGGTACCACGTTGCGCACCTGCGCATTGACGTTCGAGCCGTACCTGCAGGATCGGGTTTGGGGCGGCCGTCATCTCGAAGCGTACGGTCGGAATCTGCCCGCGGACGTGCCGATCGGCGAGTCGTGGGAAATCTCGGCGATTCCCGGTCGCTCGAGCGTCATCGCGAGCGGACCGCACGCCGGCTGCGAGTTCGTCGACCTCTTGCGCGAGCACCGCACGGCGATCGTCGGCACCCGCGACCAGGCCCCGTCCTTGTTCCCGCTGCTCGTGAAGCTTCTCGACTCGACGACGCCGCTGTCCGTGCAGCTCCACCCGAACGACGCGGAGGCGCTGCGGCTCGAGGGGACCGGCGAAGGCAAGCTCGGCAAGACCGAAGCGTGGATCATCCTCGAAGCCGAGCCGGGCGCCGAGGTCATCCACGGCCTCGCGCCGGGCGTCGACGCCGCCGAATTCTACCGGCGCATGCAGGAGGTCGGCGGTGGCAAGCTCGATCCCCAGGAGGAGCGCGATTGGTTCCGCTGGGTCGCGGTGCGCGCCGGCGATGTCGTCTTCGTGCCGGCCGGGACGATCCACGCGCTCGGTGCCGGAGTCGTCCTCGCCGAGGTGCAGCAGAACTCCGACATCACGTACCGCATCTACGATTGGGGGCGCCAGGATCAGGGCGGCAATACGCGCGACCTCCACATCGACAAGGCGATCCAGGTCGCGGCGCCCGAAGACGTCCCCTGCCCGCTGACGAATCTCGCGGACACACCGCGCGACGGCGAGGCGCTGGCGCCGATCCTCGAGTGCGACAAGTTCTCCTTCGACCTGATCCGACTCGAAGCGGGCCAGACCTTCCGCGCTGACACGCGGTCCGACGGCGAGAGCCGCTTCCACCTGCTCTTCGCGCACACCGGCCGGGTCGAGTGCCGTGTCGCGGACGACGTGTGCGAGGTCGGCCCCACGTCGTTCGTCCTCGTTCCCGCGTGCACCGGCGAGTGGGAGCTCGAGGCACGAGACGGGGCCGCGAGCGCGATCCTGGTGCGCTGAGCGCGCCCTGACATCACACGAATCGGGCTCGAAGTCGGAGTCGGAGTCAGAGTCGGACTCACCCCCTGGCCTCCGCACGCGGATCGCGTTTCCCTCGCTCCGACCGGCGTGCTATCATCCACGGCTCTGCAACGGCCGCCTCTACAGGGTTTCGTCCCCCCCGCGGGAGGACGGGGGCGCCGGACAGACCCCATAGAGTGAAGCCAATGCCAGAACGTCGTCGACCGGGTGCAGGTAGTGTCCGAGGTCGTGGAAACGGCCCAGCCGGAGCGCGCGGTGCGCGACGTGGAGCTCCCCGTCCGCGGCCCCAGGGGGCCAGGAACGGCGGCCCCCCGCAGAAGAGCGGCGGTCTGCCGATGTGGGTCATCGTCGTGATCATCGGCCTGCCGCTGATCGGCATCCTCGGGGCGGTGTTCTACAAGGTCGCCACCCAGAAGGAGCCGGAGCGCGTCGTCCGGAACGAGAACGACGAGATCGACGCCCTGCGCAAGCGCGCGGGGTTGCTCCAGAAGGAGTACCCGGCCATCGCGAATTCGGGCTCCGATGCGAAGAAGCGCGCGTTCCAGGAGCGTCTGCAGGACTTCATGATGGACTTCGATGGGGTCATGAAGCCCTACATGGACGAGGACGGCTACCTGCGCGACGAGTACCGCGGCTATCGAAAGATCACGGCGCCGATCGTGCAGATGAGCGTCGATCTGTCCAGGCAGACCGGCTTCGGGCTCGACGACTAATTCGGGGATCAGGGCCCGTCTCCGGCCGCCCGATCGCTGTCCGGTCGGGAATCGCGAGTCGGCCCGCACGTTCCGAGGATCCGCACCATGAGACGACAGCAGCAGCACGAGCCGAGACAGCACCGCGAGCCCCTGCAGATCAAGAAGCGGGGCGTCGATCCCCTCGACCTGATTCTCGGCATCGTCGCGGGGGTCCTCCTGCCGATCCTGACGTACGCGATCCTGATCGGATCGGGCTACGCGAAGACCAAGAGCGATGTCGGCCAGTTCCGGGAGAAGCGCAAGGTCCAGGTCGAGATGGACGCCGAGCTCGTCGGGATCCAGCTCGAGTATTTCCGGAAGATCCGCGCCGAGTCCTCGCTGCCGCTCATCCAGCTCGCCGAGGACGCGCCGGTCGGAACCCACCGCCTGAACGTCCGCGAGTGGGCCAAGCGCAGCCTGCAGGAGATCATCAGGGGGCTGACGACGGTCGAGTCCCAGATCAAGGGCAGCGATCTCGAGGCGAAGCTCAGCGGCCCCTTGCGCCAGGTCCGGGAATTGCGCGATCGCTGCAAGGCGGATCTCGCCGCCGCGGCGGAAATCTGATCGCTGCGCGGACGATAGCGCGCCGTCGGGGCCGGTAGCCGGCGGCAGCAACCGCCGTGCCCGCGTCGTATCGGTTGCCGCGGGCCGGTGGCCGGGGTAGTTTTCATCGGTACCCCACTCGGGGGGGAAGCCGGGTTTCAATCTGGGCAGTCGTGGTGCCGACGCAGGTGGGATAACGCTGGCTCGTCCATGCGTGAGTTCAATTCCGACGAGACGATCAACGGCCGGTACACGGTGCTTCGCAAGCTCGGCGCAGGCGCCATGGGCAGCGTGTACCTGTGCCAGGACCGCGTCGAGAAGAACATCAAGGTCGCGTTGAAGGTCCTCGTCTCGGAAGACCTCGACGACCAAGACGTTTGGGCGAAGGGCGAGTACGAGGCGCTGACTCGACTGCGCCATCCGAACTTGGCCCGCGTGTACAACTTCGGGCGCATCGAGGACTCCGACGACTACTTCATCGTTTCGGAGTTCATCAAGGGGCTCGACCTCTACTCATCGACCGAGTACCTGAACTACGCCGAGACCACCGAGATCGTCGTTCAGATCTGTCGAGCCCTCGAGTACATCCACTCGCAGGGTTACGTCCACTTCGACGTCAAGCCCGACAACATCCTCGTCACCCGTCGCAAGACGATCGGTATCAAGGAGGGCTCGAAGGTCCAGTACGACGAGGACGCGCTGAAGTCGACGTGCTCGTCGAAGATGACGAAGCCGGTGGTCAAGCTCATCGACTTCGGGTTGGCCGAGAAGATCACGGGCTCGTTCAGCTTCGCGATCAAGGGCACGCTGAACTACCTCGCGCCGGAGATGCTCAATGGGCAGAACCCGGACAAGCGAGCGGATCTGTACTCGCTCGGCGTGACGATCTTCCAGATCGTCAACCGCGACCTGCCGTTCTACCAGGACTTCGGCCAGTTCGCCGGCGAGCGCCTCTCCAGCCCCCGGGCCAAACGTGCAGACCTCTTCGAGGGCTGCATGAAGAAGCACCCGGACTTCATGCGGGAGCTCATCCTGCGCCTTCTGGAAGAGGATCCCGCCGACCGCTTCCAGAGCGCCAAGGAGGTCATCCAGTTCATCAACAAGAACTCGGAGTTCGAGTTCGAGATCGAGACCGAGGAGACTCGCGAGAGCTACTTCCACTCGCCCAAGCTCGTCGGGCGCAAGAAGGAGATGAACCTCCTGCGGCGACTCTACGATATGGCGTTCTTCCCGGACCGGGAGCGGCGCGATGTCAGAGACGACGCCGTCGCGACATCGGAAGCCGGCGCGCTCGGCGATCCGGGTGAGGCGACGAGTGCCGCCGAGGGGATCGACGCGATCGACGCGATCGACGCGATCGACGCGATTGACGCGGACGGTTTGGCGGACCAGCTGACCCCGGACGGCGACGCGGACCTGAACGAATCGACGGCCTCGCTCGAGGTCAGCACGCGCCCGCCGGAGTCCGCCGAGATCCGGCCGCAGCTCGCCGTTATCTCCGGCGAGATGGGGTCCGGCAAGTCGCGATTGCTCGAGGAGTTCCGGCACTACCTGACGCTCAACGACGTCAACGTCTACGCCGGCAATTGCTACGAGGCCAATCGCAAGGCGTATCAGCCGATCATCGAGATCCTGCGCCAGGTGGTGTACGGAGTCGGTGTCGACTCCGACCTCGTGACCGGCAACCGGGAGATCCTTCTCAAGCTGCTGCCCGAGCTCGCCGAGCTCTGGCGAGGCGACTCGTTCGCGAAGCGATCGAATCGTCCGGAGAAGGAGAAGCACTACTTCATCGAGAAGATCGCGCAGCTTCTCGTCGAGGCTGCTGACCTCTATCCCTACCTGATGGTGGTCAACAACCTGCACTGGGTCGACGAAGCCACGGTGGATCTTCTCGAGAAGCTGTTCGATCGCGTGTTCGAGCGGCAGCGTCGCGACGAGAACCCTCGCCTGCTCGTCGTCGTCAGCCAGCGCGGTGGCGAGCAGACGTCGGCGCGGTGCAAGGCCCTCGTCGATCGCCTCGTCGGTCAGGGGTTTGCGGCCGAGGTGCCGGTTCGTCGTCTGAAGCCCGGTCCGATCCGGGAGCTGCTCCAGGCGATGTTGGGCTTCACGGATATCCCGGACGAATTTGTCCAACGCCTGGGTGAGCAGACCGGCGGCAATCCGCTCGTGATCGTCGAGACGCTGAAGGCGCTCGAGGACGAAGGAATCATCACGCGCCGAGGCGGTGGCTGGACGATCAAGACGACGCGCTACACGCGGGTCGAGATCCCCCGCTGCATGGAGGACTTGCTCCTCAAGCGAGTGGATCGCCTCGAGCCGCTGCGGCGGCAGATTCTCGAGGTCATGGCGGTCCTCGACAAGCCGGTGAGCCCGCGGCTGCTGCAGCGCTTCAAGCGCTTCCAGGATGCACCGATGCAGGTCCAGCTGCGCGACCTGGAGGCGGCCGGCATGGTGCAGAAGCTGTTCGAGAACAACAAGCTCCTGTTCCAGATCGAGCAGCCGAAGGTGCGCGAGATCCTGTACTCGAGCCTGTCCGACGAGGATCGCCGGCAGTACCACGGGGAGGTCGGATCCACCTACGAAGAGGTCTACGCGCAGCGCCAGGAGGAGATCCTCGAGGAGCTGGCATACCACTACCAGCGCAGCGACCTCACCGACAAGGCCATGAAGATGGCGTTGCTCGCGGGCGATCGACTCAAGGCGATCTACGCCAACGAGCAGGCCTTCGAGTACTACGAGTTCGCGCTCTCGACGGTCGTCGACAACGTCGAGAAGATCGACGTGTACTTCGAGACGCGCGAGAAGCTCGGCGACATCTGCATGACGATCGGGCGGTACGACACCGCCGATGAGCACTACAGCGCGTTGCTCGAAGATGAGCAGCGGTGCATGCTGCTGCCCGAGCGGGTGACGACGCTCTTCCTGCGCCGTGGCAAGCTCTTCGAGATCCAGGGCGACTACGATTCGGCGTTGCGCTACTACAAGGAGGCGCGCAACCACCTGTCCCTTCACGGGCGTGACGGACAGGTCGTCGACCGGGCTCGCGTCTACAACGCGATCGGCTGGGTCTACGTGTGCATGGGCAAGTACGAGAAGGCGATGACCATCTCGCTCGAGGCCCTGCGCGTGATCACCGACCTGCCCGAGCAGATGGAACACGCCATGGTGTACAGCACCATCGGCAGCGCGAACTTCTACAAGGGCAACATCCGCGAGGCGATCAAGTACCACCGCCAGAGCCTGCAGATCAAGGAGCACCTCGAGAACATCCCGGAGATCGCGATCTCGCTGAACAACCTCGGGGCGGCGCACTTCGCCGGCGCGGAGTACGGCGAAGCGATCGAGCACTTCCACCGCGCATTGGCGACGAGCGAGGAGATCGGCGATCCGTACGGCCGCGCGATGACGCTGCACAACCTCGCCAAGCTCTGGGCGACGGTGGGGGACCTGGACAAGGCCGAGGAATATCTGACGGACTCGCTGCGTCAGGCGAAGCTGTACAACATGCGCTTCCTCAACCTGCAGAACTACCTCGTGCGGGGGTTGATTCTGCGCGAGAGGGGCGAGTACACGAAGGCCGAGGGCAACTTCTTCCGCGTCCTGACCGCGTTCTCGAAGCAGGGCAACCGGGCGGGACTGTGCTCGATCCTGCTGCAGATCTCGGAGCTCTACCGATTCAACGGGAACCATCGCGAAGCGCAGTCGATGGTCGAGGAGGCGCGGCGGTACGCCGAGGAGCTGGGAATCGTCCCGCTCGTCGCCCGCTGCATGCTCGAGCAGGCGAGAGAGGAGCGCTGCGCCGAAACTCCGGACTGGGACCACGCGCTGGAGCTTCTGCGCGACGCGCGCGAGAAGGCGGAGAAGGGCGACAATCCGGAGCTGCCGGGCGAGATCAGTTTCGAGATCGGCGAGGTGCTCGTCTGCAAGCGCGAGGTCGCGAACGCGAAGCAGTACTATCGCCTCGCGCAGGAACGCAGCGCGGAGGTGCTCGAGTCGCTGCCGTCGGAGCTGCGCGCGGCCTACGAGGCTCGAGAGAAGCGGCGCTTCCCGGGAGCGGGCGATCACGATTCGAGTGCGGACGCTCCGGAGAGCGCCGCGCCGGAGCCGGCAGCCCACGACGACGTCGCGGCGCCGGACGCAGCGGACGCGGACGCTGCCGTGGCGACGCCGGAGCAGTCCCTGCGTCGGGTCAATCAGCTGATGATGGCGTTGCCGAGCGCCCCTTCGCTCGCGCAGTTCCTCGGCCAGGTGGTCGAGCACGTCATCGCGGTCACGCAGGCCGACCTCGGCTGCGTCCTCAGCCTCTCCGGGCGGAACCTCGCCGTGATGGCGACTCGCAAGCGAGGCGGCGGACGGGCTCCGAATCCGAGCAAGCTGCTGTGCCTGTCGCTGATCAATCGGTGCCTGCGCAAGCAGCAGCCGATCATCATCTCGGACGTCATGTCAGACCCGACGGCTCAGAGGGTCTTCGCGTCCGCCGATGTCGACGGGCGCACGTTGACGATCCTGCCGTTCCTCGAGCCCGACGGAAAGAAGGGCGCGCTCTACCTGCTGAACGGGGCCGTGCCGGACTCGGAGGCGAACACGCAGCTCCTGCTGCTCCAGCCGTTCGTCAACCTGTTCCCGATGGCCTACCTTCAGTTCCAGTCGTCGCGCAGCTTCGCACTCTGATTCTCGCGCGCCGCCGCGTCAGCCGGAATCAGAACGGAACTTCGAAGAACGATCCCTGCGAGTCGAACAGCTTGCCGTTGCGATACGCGATGAGTAGCGCGTTCACCGTCTGGCGGTCGAATTGGTGGTCGGCCATCTCCTTGACCGTCAGGAGGGCTTCCTTGACGCTGCGCGGCTCGGACTGGATTCCCTCGCCGTAGAGCTGCCGGTCCAGCTCGAGCGCGATGCCGACGACGCGTGCGAGCGGCGGCACATCGTCGCCCTTCTTGCCCTCCGGTGAGCCGCTGCCGTCCCAGCGCTCGTTCTGGCTTTCGATCGCCGGCAGGATCGCCTCGAGCTGCGGGATGCCGCGCAGGATCTCGCGGGCGAAGTGATTCTTCTTCGTCTCGATCGTCAACTCGGCGGCGAGCTCCTGGTCCGACATGGGGATCGAGCCGACGTCGTGCAACATCGCGGCGAGCCACGCGTCGCGTGTGTCCTGCGTGCTCCAGCCGAGCTCCTTGGCGATGGCCAGCGCGTACGTCGCGACGCGTTCGCAGACTCCGCGCGGGCCGGGCGTGCGCATCTCGGTGGCCGCGACGATCGTCTCGATCGAGTTGCGGAAGAAGTCGTCCGAGCGTCGTAGCTGCTTCAAGAGCTCGATGGTCGAGCCCAGCTGGATGCCGATCGCGGACGCGAGCTCGAGGTCCTCGGTCTGGAACGCCTCGGCGCGCTTCGAGTAGATGTAGATCACGCCGAGATGCTTGCCGAGAGCCGAGATCGGCACGCAGATGACCGAGCGCAGCTGGTTCATCACGACGCTCGCCATCGCGTTGAACTGCTGATCCAGGGACGCGTCCGACGTCAGCACCGATCGGCTGTGGTCCAGGCACTCGCGGATGATCCCGCGCGAGACACCGGCCGCCTCGTCGTCGGTCTCGCCCGCCTTGTCGAAGCGGCCGAGCACCTCGAAGTCGTCCGCCTCCTGGGACTCCGCGTCGCCGCCCGGCGTGGCGAGCCCGAAGATGTACGTGTGTTCAGCGCCCATGCTCTTGCCGAGCAGCTCGCTGACGCGTTGGAAGAGTCGCGAGAGGTTCTTTTCTTCGGAGATGATGTGCGACAGATGGAGGAGCACATCGAGATTGCGCGATTCTCGTGTCTCGGCGCTCTCATCCTCCTTTCGCGTCGGCAGGAGGCTCGAGCGCGTCAGCACGAGAGTCGAGGTCGGGTTGTGCAGCGGCGCGGACGGATCCTCCGGGCGAAGGACCACGCGGCTCGACGCGCGCATGTGATCCTCGAATGCGAGCACCGTGTTGCCGATGCGAACCTGATCTCCGACGCGCAGCGCTTCTTCGGAGATCTCCTGTTCGTTGACGTACGTATGGTTGCGGCTCTCGAGGTCGCGGATGAAGTAGATCTCGCTGATGCGGAAGAGCTCCGCATGGCGTCGCGAGACGCCCTGATCGAGGATTTGTACCTCGCAGCCGGAATCGCGGCCCAGGACGAGGCTGTCCTGTTCGATCTTGTACACCTTGCCCTTTTCGGAGCCCGACTTGACGCGGAGAACGGCCATCGATGACCTCCAGATTCGCTGGCATTCGCCTGCGCGGCGGCAGCACGTGCCGATTCCGCCGAGCACCCGAGCGCAATCACCCTCCCCGCCGACTCCGTCGCGGATTGCTCCGGTACCCGAGGCGACTCGGGCGGTGTTATCGGGACGTCACGGGAGGGGAGGACGGGAGTATACCAGAGCCGCCGGGCCCTACGAAAGGGCGAACGGTGTCACGAGAACGTCGCGTCGCCCGTGTCGAACAGGCCATCGCGCATGTGCAGGCGGCGGCTTGCGAGGCCCGCCAGGCCGTCGTCGTGCGTGACGATGACGAATGCCGTGCCGAGTTCGCCGTTGAGATCGAGCATCAAGTCGTGGATGCGATCGCCGGTGACCGTGTCGAGGTTGCCGGTCGGCTCGTCGCAGAATACGAGCTCGGGCTCGTTCATCAGCGCCCGCGCGATCGCGCAGCGCTGGCGCTCGCCGCCGGACAGGCGGCCGGGCGGGAAGTCGGCGCGCTCGCCGATTCCGACGCGCTCGAGGAGCTCCTGCGCGCGCTCGCGCAACGCCGTCTTGTCGCGCCGGAAGGAGGCGGACGAACGCAGGATCATCGCCGGCAGCAGCACGTTCTCGAGGACGCTGAGGTCGGGCAGCAGGTGATAGAACTGGAAGACGAAGCCGAACTGCCGGTTGCGGACGCGGCACTTCTGGCGCCGATCGAGCACCGCGAGATCCGCGCCGTTCAGCGTTTCGTCGCGCCCATTGTACAGGAGCGTCCCGCTCGTCGGGCTGTCGAGCAGGCCCATGATGTTGAGCAGCGTGCTCTTGCCGACGCCGGAAAGGCCGACGATCGACAGAATCTCGCCGCGCCGGACGTCCAGGTCACATCCCTGCAACACCGGGACGGACACGCCCTGCATGCGGTACTCCTTGTAGAGTTGCCGCACGGAGTAGATGACGGCCGTATCGCTATTCATGCTGGATCGCCTTGATCGGGTCGCGCAGCGGCGTCAGCACCGCGGCGCCCAGGCTGGCCAAGAACCCGAAGAGTACCGGTATGACCGCGGCGACGAGAATGTCGCCCGTCTGGAACGACACCGGGATCCGGTCCATCTGGTAGATCTCGGCAGGGAACAACTGGCGGCCGGTCACCTCGAAGATCGCGTCGTGGATCTCGTTGATATACGAGCAGAAGCCGTATCCGAGGCCGAGCCCGGCAGCGGTCCCGAGAATGCTGATGACGAGGCCGTTGATCACGAAGATCGACGTCAGCCCCCAATTCGTCGCACCGAGCGCCGACAGGACGCCGATATCCCACGTCTTCTCGATGACCGTCAGAATCTGCATCAGCAGGATCATCAGCGCCGTGAAGAAGACCAGGATCGACACGATCAGCGCGACGATGATCTTCTCGATCTGCACGGCCTCCAACATGTTCTGCTTGAGCTCCTGCCACGTCTTGACCTCGAGGGTCGGGTCGATGGCCAGGAGCGCTTCGCTCACGGCGTCTCGGGTTTGCTCGAGACGCGTAGGATCTTCGAGCGCGACCCGGATCCCCTGATAGCGGAAGCCCTCGGTCCTTTCATCGAACAGGCCGAGCATGCTGCGGAGCTTGCGGACGTCGACGAACAGCGTGCGATCATCGACGGTGAAGTCGCCGGTCTTGATCGCGCCGGCGACGACGAACTGCTCGGTCAGCGGCTCGCCGGTGGCCGGTCTCAACGTGGTCGCGGTCAGTATCTGCCCGAGGATCACCTCCTGGTCGAAGAAGCGCTGCGCGCCGACCAAGACCGCCGCCGGCGCCGTCTCGAGCGCCTCGTGGACGAACGGATTGTGCTTCGCGAGGAGCTTCTCGCGGCTCTCGTAGTCGAAGAACTCGGCGAGCTCGTCGCCGCTGAGCGGCTTGCGTTCCGGGTCGGTCAGCGTCTCGTGGACCTCGCGCATCGCCGCGTTGACGTCGACCTCGACCTCGGGAAGCATCGCGTCGAGGGCCGCATCGTCCGACAGGTCGGGCTCGGGGGGCAGGTACTTCTCGAGCAGCAGGTCGAGCTCTGCGGGGCGCAGCACATAGCGGCCGAAGTCGGTCAGCCCCGCCTGGCGAGCAGGGGCGAACCCGTGCAGATTGCACGGCTTGTGGGAGACACCGCTCTTGAAGACGGCGAGACGCTCGGTGAACGGGGCCACCGCGGCGATGTTGTCCAGCGCGAGGATGGCCTCGTCGAGCTGGGGGAAGCGGCGTACGGCGAACGGACCGCGGCCGACGATGCGCAGGTGCGACTCCTGACCGCGGATGTTCTCGCGCACCTGATCCATGTACCCGCCCATCACCGAAAGCACGATGAGGAGCATCGCTACCCCGAACGTGATCGCCAGGAACGCGGCGAGCGCGAGGAAGCGGGATCGGAAGTATCGCAGGCTCAAAAAGAGTCGGTACACGGCCGCATCTCGCTGGCAAGCAGTGAGCGGGATTCTATGGGATCCGCGGCCTCGAGACAGGCTTTTTCTCGTCGGCCGGCGCGTCGGTGTCGGCCGGGGCGCCGCGTGGATCGCTCGAAACGTTGTCCGGGCGAGCCTTCGATGGATCCTCCGGTCGATCCTCCGTTCGCGGCGGCACCGGATCGAAGCCGCCCTTGCACAGCGGTTGGCAGCGCAACACGCGCCGCAGGCCGAGCCACCCGCCGCGGAGCAATCCGAATCGCTTGATCGCCTCGCTCGCGTAGTCCGAGCAGGTCGGGTAGAAGCGGCACGCTCGCGGCAGGAGCGGCGAGATGCCGCGCTTGTAGAGCGCGATCAGGCCGATCGCTGCCCGTCGCGGCAGCGCGCGCGCGGCGCTCACCCCTTTCACCGCTCGGTCTCCCGCTGCGCCTTCCTGCCGAGGTACTCGACGAACTCCCGCAAGCACGCGGCATACTCCGCCTGCGTTCGCGGCGGCCCGTTCGGGAGCAGCACGATGTCGTGGCTCGACGGCAGCTCGTACTTGATGCTGCGAAAGCAGGTACGCAGGCGACGCTTCGTCCGGGTACGCGCGACGGCGCCTCCGTGGCGCTTGCTGACGACCAGTCCGAGGCGCGAGTATTCCCTGTCCGTCGCCAGATAGCGGATGCGGAGGCTCTCGGTTCGAAAACGGCGGCCCTCCTCGAACACGCGACGGAAGTCGCGAGACGTCTGCATGCGCTCGAATGGCCGCAGGCGTTGATCGCGGCGTCGGCTCGCGGCGCTCGCGTCGGCCGGCGGCCGGCGATCGGAGGACAGCGAGGCCATGGGCGAACGGGGTTCCTTACGGTTCGTGCCGCATTTCGCGAACTGGTGATGTCGGTCGACTCGGGCCGTGCGGGCGATCAGTACGTCACCAGCGAGTGCACCGGATGGTCGCCGAGCTTGTCGCGTCCGTTCAAGAACGCCAGCTCGACGACGAAGAGGCAGCCGACCACCTGCGCGCCGGCTGCCGCGATGAGGTTCGCGCTGGCAGCGACCGTGCCGCCGGTCGCGAGAAGATCGTCGACGATCGCGACGCGTTGGCCCTTTTCGACGGCATCGACGTGCATCTCGATCGTGTCCGTTCCGTACTCGAGATCGTACTCGATGCTGCGGGTCTCGTACGGGAGCTTGCCGGGCTTGCGAATCGGCACGAACCCGACGCCGAGGTGGTACGCGAGCGCGGTCCCGAAGATGAAGCCGCGGGCCTCCGGGCCGGCGATGATGTCCGGTCGCAGGCTCTCGTCCGTGCACACCTCCGCGAGCTGGTCGACGGCAGCGCGGAGCGCCTGGGGATCGCCCAGGAGCGGCGCGATGTCCTTGAAGCTGATGCCGGGAGTCGGGAAATCGGGGACTTCCCGAATGTACCGTTTGAGATCGACGCTCATGAGCCCTCCGCGCAACGAGTGGGCGGCGTGACGAGGGACCGTTGAAAAACGGCTTCGAGTGCGAGGGCGAGTCGTTTCGTCCAGGATCGAGGCGCCAGAACGCAGGCAATGTGGTGCATTTCCGAGTTCTGGCAACGAAGAG
>CAYMRB010000125.1:0-22202 GCA_964392615.1 uncultured Planctomycetia bacterium
GCATGGACTCCTTCGCGCGCCTCGCCAGCGAACGAACTCGCACGGCGAGTATTCACAAGCATCTGCGAAAGACGGCACCAGCATACCGGCGCGGTCGCCCGTCGTCTCGCCCCGTGTATCCGGTTCGCAGGCCCCCGATCCGCAGGCGTCCGATTCGCGTATGACGGACTCGTTGGTTGCCTCTTCCGCGTCGCCTCAACATACTGGCCTTCATGCGCAGCGCTTCCGAGTCCTCATCCGGCCATCGGGCAGTCGAGCCCGGTGACTGGGCTCCCGGCACGGTCATAGCGGGAAAGTACGAGGTCGTTCGTCGACTCGGCGATGGCTCCCTCGGCGCCGTCTACAGGGTGCGCCATGTCCATCGTCAGAAGTACTACGCGTTGAAGACGCCGCTGGCCCGGGCTCCTCTCGACGACGCCTTTCGCGCGCGTTTCGAACGCGAAATCGAGGCGATGGAGCGCTTCGTCCACCCCGACGCGATCACGGTGCGCGACTCGGGCATCGCCGAGAACGGCGTGCCGTACTACACGATGGACTTCGTCGAGGGCGAGAGTCTCGGCGAGGTCCTCCGACGCGACGGCGCGCTGTCGATCGATCGCGGCGTCGGTGTCGTGCGGCGGATCCTGGGCGTGCTGGACGCGGCCCACGGCAGTGGCGTAATCCACCGCGACGTCAAGCCGGACAACATCCTCCTGACGTCGTCGGCCGGGCGGGAGGCCGTCAAGGTGGCGGATTTCGGCGTCGCGAAGCTGTGCGATCTCGTCGGCCTCGGCACGACGGCGCTCGGACAGCGGGTCGGAACGCCGCGGTACATGTCGCCGGAGCAGGTGCTCGCGAAGGAGATCGTTCCGTCGAGCGATCTGTTCTCTCTCGGTATCGTGTTCTTCGAGATCCTCAGCGGCGAGCACCCGTTCTCATCGAGCGACGACGCGGGCGAGGTCGCGACAGCGATCGTTCGCGCCGCGCCTCGCGACTTGCGCGTTCTGTGTCCGGAGGTCCCCGCTGCGCTCGTCGAGTGCATCTACGCGATGCTCGACAAGGACGCGGATCGGCGACCCGCGAGCGCGGCGGAAGTCCTCGGCGAGCTCGACGCGATCTGCGGTTGCCTCGAGGAAGACGGCGCTCGACCGTGCGGCTCGAAGACGGTGCTGTCGGTCTGCCGCGCCGTGCGTCGACGCGCCACCAGGCGTCTCGTCCTCTGCCAGGAGACGTCCAAGGGCGAGCGGCGCAGCTTCTTGCTCTTCGACGATCGCTGCTCGTTCGGGCGCACGAATGATCCGGCGCGCGACATTCGCAACGATCTGGTGCTGCGGTCGCTTCCGTGTCGGTCGCGGGCCCTCGACGCCGCGAATTGGCAGCGCAACGTGACGATCCGCCAATTCCTCGGCGAGATTTCGGCCGACTCCGCCGCGGTCGTCGTGTCGCCAGCCCCGGAGACGAAGTTCGGCATCGCGATCGGTGGCGTGCAGATTCAGGAGTCGGCGCGGTTGCACACGGATCGCTTCCACCTGTCCCTCGGCGATCGCGCGCTCGAGCTGGACGGCCGACGCGTGCTGCGGGATATCTACGGACCCGAGTACGACCTTTCCGTGCTGAGAGAGTCGGGATCGAGCGACGATGCCGCTTCCGATTCCTGGAGAGACCGCCCGCTATCGTGTCGGCCGGTCGACTATATTCACCTCGAGCGACCGACGAACTGGCAGCTGCACGAGTACTTTCTGGTCTGCCGTCAGGTCGACGTCGGCTCCTCTGCCGGCGCCGGGCTGCGGATCCGCGGTCGTCACGTCGAGCCGTCCCACGCCCGCATCGTCCGGGAAGGCGATGAGGCGTTCATCATCGCTCTGGAGGGCGAGGTGCTCGTGCGCGGCGCGATCGACGACACGACGGCGGAAGGCCTCGAAGCGTCGGATGTACCGGGTGCGTTTCGGCTCGCGAGGGACTACCTCCTGCCGATCGCTCCGGGGTTGGAGTTGCTGCTCGGTGACGCGCGGATACGCGTCGACGTCGTAACGGACGCCCATTTCAAGACGGTCTGAGAGGCCGGCACAGAATTCCATGACCGCTCAAATCGCCGCGCTGTCCATCGTGTTACTGGTCCGCTGTCTGATCGAGTTCCTGCTCGGGTTGTTCATCGTCCTGGTGACGATTTTCTGGACGAACGGCGGGCCCGCTCTCTTCTCGGTGAAGGACGGGGCGGAGCCGCAATCGTACGACCGTCTCGGCCTCGCCATCCTCGGAGGCGTGCTGCTGGCCGTGGCGTGCGTACGCTTCGCGCAGGCGCTGAGCTCCCTGCGCGCGCGCGAGTGGGCGCGCAAGGTGGGGCTATGGCTCGCCGTGCTCGACCTCGCGACGCCGCTGACGCTCGTGCTGGGGATCTGGACCTTCGTGGTCTACCGGCACCCGGATACGCGAGAGCACTTCAAGCACCGGGAGGCTTCGGCGGCGGGCGACGCTACCGCTAGCTGACGATCACCCCGTCGACGATCTCGACGCTGCGATCCGCGAACTCAGCCGCCGCGACGTCGTGCGTGACGAGCAGCACGGCGCCGCCGTCCTTTGCGAAGTCGCGCAGGAACTCGAGGACGACGCGGGCGTTGTCCGTGTCGAGGTTGCCGGTCGGCTCGTCGGCGAGGATCAGTCGCGGCTGATTGAGGAGCGCGCGCGCCAGCGCCGTCCTCTGGCGTTCACCGGTGCTCGAGGCGGCGGGGACGTGGTGCACGCGGTGGCCGAGGCCGAACCGCTCGATCAGCTCGTCCGCGCGCTCACGCACCTCGCGGGTGACACCGGTCGCCAGGGCCGCTGCGAGGATGTTGTCGCGGACGCTCAAGTACGGGATCAGGTGGAACTGCTGGAACACGAAGCCGATGTGGCGGGCGCGGAAGACGGCGCGCGCATTGGCGCTCATCGCGTAGAGGTCATCCTCGTCGACCGTGACACGGCCCGCATCGGGTTCCTGCAGCCCGCCCGCTGCCAATAGCAGGGTCGACTTGCCGCAGCCGCTCGGACCGCGCACGACGACGAACTCGCCGGCAGCGACTCGCAGGTCGATTCCGTCGACGGCTCGCACTTCGCCGCCGGGCCCCGTGAACGTCTTGCTCACCTGTTCGAGTGTCAGCATGGTCACTTCGGTTGTTCGCCGCTCTGATTCGTTTTCGTGGCGGGCTTCGCTCTCGTCAGCATCCAGACCGTCCCCAGAATCGCGGCCAACAGGAGGACAGCGGCTGCCCCGACGACGGCCATCAGGATCATCGACACCGACCCGTCCGACGCGAGTGGCTTTCGGAGCTCGACCGTCCAATCCGAGTCATACTGGATGGCTGTCCCGGTGGGGCGAGCCGTCCCGCCTGTCCCCGACTCGTCGTCGTCGGTCGTGTCGGGACCTGCGTCAGGCGGCGTGTCCTCTCCAGTCACTTCGGCCGAGGGCAGAGGGGCCTCGATCGGCTCGATGGCGATCTCGTCGTAGCCGATGTCGAACTCGTCGAATCCGACCAACGCGTCGGCTTCGGGGCGCCTCTCGCCACGAATGCTCCGCAAGACGTTCGGGTCCTGCGGATCGAATCCGAGCGCCTCGCGCGCCGCGGCCTCGTGCGAGCTCTTCCAGACGAGCGGCACGCCGCGTCCGATGAGCCATGTGGGCGACGTCGTGCAAGAGCAGCTGCGCCCGAGCATCTCGAGCACCTCGGTCACCTTGGCGACAGAGATCTCTTCGCCCTCCAGAAGGGGTCCGCGCGTCTCGCCGCGACCAGCGAGGATGATCGCTCGCGCCGGTCGCTCGCTCGCGTCGTCGCCCGCCGGAGCGTCGAGCCCGAGGCTCCACAGCAGCGTGCGCTCCTCGCGGGATTCGGCCTCGACCGACAGCACCGTCGGCGCCGACGCGATGACCTTGCCGAGCTCGGTCGACTTGCCGACGATCGACTTCGCCGCCGCGTCGATCGCCGCACGCGCGGACGCGTTCCGCGCGTCATCCGTTCCCGCGACGAAGAGAACCACGCACCAGGACGAGATCAGCCGCTGCGGCAGGTCCCGTCGTACGGGGGAGTCGACCGCGTGTCCGAACGACTCGAGCACGACGCGCTCCGAGCTGGCCGATGGGCCGAGACCGTCGAGATCGAGCGCACGATCGGACGGCGAGATCAGCACGGCCGCCGGGGTCGTGTCCGGCGTCGCGAAGCGCGCGCGGACGGCGTCGGGCAGATCCTTCGCTCGCGGTCCGTCGACATCGACGAGCCGCGCGACGACGTTCGAGTCGGCCAGCCACGCGGCGGTGGCGACCTCGACGCTCTTCGCGAGCTGTGCGCGTCCCGGGGCGTCGGTGCGCGTCAGGACGACGAGCTGAAACGGCGTCGACGAGCCGCGTCCGATGAACGCCGAGTCGCGGATCGAGTAGGGGCAAGCGGCTGCGTGCGCGGTGACGAGACACGCGATCGCGGCCGCGACCGCCGTCAGGATCGCGCCGTGACTCGAGACTCTGGTCGGTCGGGGAAACATGCGCGTGATCGTAGCCGCTGAACGGGCGCACAGCTACCGCGGACTGACGCAGTGCGCTCTCCTGCTGCTGCGCTGCCCTACTCGGTGCCGTCGCCCTGGCGGCGATCCTCGCGCTGCACCTTGCCGGCGTCGATCCGGAACACCACATCTGCGAGCTTCTCGACCTCGACGTAGTGGTGCGTGATGTGCAATGTCGTCACGCCCAGGTCGTGCTGCACCTTCTTGAGCAGCGTGCACATGTCGTCGTGCAGCTCCGCGTCGAGCGCGCTCAGCGGCTCGTCGAGGCACAGCAGCTGCGGGTCGTGTGCGAGCGCCCGCGCCAGCGCCACGCGCTGGGCCTCTCCTCCGCTCAGGCCTTGCGGCTTGCGGCCCATGATGGCCTCGATATCCATGATGCGGCCGAGCTCGGCGACGCGGGCGCGGATCTCCTCCTCCGGGCGCTTGCGCAAGACGAGGGGAAACGCGATCTGCTGGCCGATCGTCATCGTCGGGAAGATCGCCCGATCCTGCGGCACGTAGCCGATGCCGCGCTCGGCCGGCTTGCGTTGGGTGACATCCTCGCCGCCGAGCAGAATCTGTCCGGAGCTCGGCTGTCGCAACCCGAGGACGCATTCGAGGATCGTCGTCTTGCCGCTGCCGCTCGAGCCCATCAGCACGGCGTACCGCCCGTCCGGAATGATCATGTTGACGCGCTCGAGCGTGAACTCGCCCTGGCGGATCGTCAGGTCGCGAATCTCGATCATCCGTAGAGCGTCCTCAGGCCCAGCGCGCGCGTCGTGATCAGCACCAGCGCGGCGAGGGTCATCATGATCAGCGAGACGGCCAGGACGCCGCCCATGTTTCCGGCCTGGAGCTGCAGGTACACGCTGGACGGCAGGACTTCCGTGCGCATCGGAGTCGCGCCGGCGAACACGAGGATCGGCCCGAACTCGCCCAGCGATCGCGCCCACGCAAGGGTACCGGCGGCCAACACGCCCTGGCGAGCTTGTGGGAAGATGACCGACCAGAACGCCTGGCTTCGGTTGCAGCCGAGGGTCATTGCGACGTCTTCGTATCGCGTCGGAATCTGGTCGAACGCGACGCGCATGGTGCGCACCGCGAAAGCGCACGCCACCATGAACTGCGCGAGGATGACCGCGGGGATCTCGTAGACGACCCACTCGCTCGCCCAGAAGAACGGCCTGTAGTTGAAGAGGATCAGCAGGCAGATTCCGACGACGAGCGGTGGCAGCACGATCGGGACGTCGAGCAGCGTGTCGAGCACCGCTTTGCCGCGGAAGCGGAACCGCGACATGATGTAGCCGATGGGCACGGCCACCCAGAGCGAGAGCAGCGCGGACAGCGTGCAGCTCACGACGCTGAGCATCGTCGAGTAGCGGATCTCCGGCGTCGCGAGCGCTTCGGCGAGCGGCCCCTGAGGCGGGGCGAATCGCAGAGCGACGGGAGCGGTCGTGCCGAGCTTCTCGGCGGGCGGCAGCGCGCCCTCTCCGACCAGCGCGTACACGCCCGCTGCCAGGGTCACCCGGGCGCGTTGCTTGATCTCGCGACCGCTGAGCCAGAAGCGCACCCGGCGCGCGCCCTCGGTGTGCACCTGACAGTCGATGGGCTCGTCGACGACCAGCCGCGCCGCGATGACGAACGAGCGTTCCTTTCCCGGCTGCGCGTACACGGCGAGGTCGAGGTAGGTCCGCTCGCCCTCGGTGCGAACGGTGCCGGGGCGGACGGCCGTCAACGTGCCCGCGGGATGTTCCGGGATCTGTCCGGTCCGGAGCCAGACGCCGGACCGAATGGTCTCGCGCGTCGCTCTCGGAAGGTCGCTCTCTAGGTCGGTCGCGATGGCCCAGGCCGCGACGCTCTCCTCCAGCCGAAACGGCACTGTGGGCACCGCCGGAGCGCTCTTCAGGTCGGAGTAGGGGGTCGCCACGAGGTATTCGTGCGGCTCGTACACGAACATGGCGCCGACCATGAGGCCGATCAGGCCGAGGTAGCTCCCCGCCAAGACCCACAGGGTCGTGAGAAACGGGCGGTCGGACCGTACGCGGTAGGAGAGGTCGTCCGGCATCGTCAGCTGTCGGACGGAGCGGCGAGGAATTCGAACCCCTGCTCCTCGTATCGCTGGCGCGAGCGTTTGGAGCGCAGCTGGTCGAGCAGACGGCCCGTCATGATCGGATAGGGACTCGTGTTCTTCACGGCGACATTCTGTACTGCGCGGGCCCGTGGGTGGTCGATCGGCACCGTCACCAGGCCCGGCCCGAGATTCTGACAGTTTGCGCGATAGACGAACGCCACGTCGAGCTTCTCGTGCCCCTCGATCTGGAGAACGAGCTCGTGCGCGGTGGGAGTCTTGACGACGACGCCCTGGCGCTTCTCGATCGCTTCGCGCACGGCGAGAATCTCGAAGAGACTCCACGTCAGCGCTCCGAGCGCGCTGAGCTGCGGGTCGGTCGTGCCGATTGTGACATCGGCCGTGGCCACGTCTTCGATGCTCTTGATCTTCTCCTTCGTCTCGGTGCGCATGAGCATGACGATTTCCGTCGCCGTCATGTCGGAGGCCGTGCCGAAGTGCTCCTGCACGACGTCCATGTAGCTGGCCTCACAGGTCAGGAACGCATCCGGGATGCTCATCGTCCCTGTCTTCATCTTGCCGACCAGCGCGCCGCAGCCCTCGAAGTGGTAGTTGATCCGGCAGCCTTCGCGCTCCTCGAACTCCTTCAACGTCGGGAGTACGGCCGTTCGGTTGACGCCGCCGCAGAACACGTCCAACACGGGGTGGAGGGCCCACTCGTCGCCCTTCGTCGGCTCGAAGTGGTGCTTGCTGAAGTGCGTCGCGCCGCGGTCCGGGGCCGCGAGGTAGCGCGCGAACGCGAGGGCCTCCGTCGGGCGCTCTGTGCGCGCGATGACGGCGGCGACGATCCGGGCCGTCGCATCGGCCAGCTCGGGAACATTCATCGCATGCAGACCGAACTGGACGGCCGTCGTGTCCCAGACGATCGCCGCGTCGATCTTGTCCGACGTCTGCACGGCATGTGCCGCTTCGGTGACCGTCTGAAAGACGGTTCGTGCCCCCTTGCGTACGGCCTCGTACTCGCTGCCGAGGGCCTCTGCTGTCGTTTTTCCCGCTCCGGCCGATTCCTCGCAAATCACGTAGCTCAGTCCGCTCTCGATGACCGCTTTCAGCCCTGCGGGAGGCGTTGCTGGAGCCGCGCGATACGCCAGCACGAGTCGGAACGACGCGACGGGCGCGGCTTCCTCCACGAGCCCCTTGCCGCGCGCCCGTTGCGCGAAGCTCTCGTCGGCGGGGATATAGAGATCGGCGTGCTTGCCGTCGCGGTCGTGCTCGATTTGAATCTTGCCCTCGTGATGGCCGCTGGATCCACCGGCGTCGATCGATACGGCGATGCCGGTCTCTTTCGTGAACGCGGCGGCCGCCTCCTCGACGGGGAGCTTGAGGCCGACAGCGCAATAGACGATCAGCGCATCGTCGTTGCTGACGCTCTTCGGGCGCACGCGCCACCAGTGATTCGCGACAAGCGCCGCGACGATAACGAGAGTCAATGCGAGAACGCGCCCCGGCCTCCAAGGCGACCGGACTTGGTACTCCGACTTGCTCATGGCCTACTCCGATGTTGCGTCGTCGCGTCGCGGCTTGGTGCGGTCGTTCACAGAGTGGACCGTGCGGTGGGGCGACGCGCTCGTCGAGCGAGGTAGCGGCTTTTCTCGAGCACTCCTTCTATGAATTGGGCGGGGCCCCGTCAAGGTTTCCAGTGGAGTTCCGGTCGATTCGAGTCCCTGCGCGCCGAGCGGCCTTGCCGATCGCTGGCTCCTCCACGAGAATGACGCGTTTGGTGATGAACCGCACGCAGAGGTCGAGCCGAAGGATGCAGATCCACGTCCAGTACTCCGCGCAGATCAAGAAGCTCGCCGGCTGTGGCAACGAGGCGATCGAGGTCGAGGACGGAACGTCGGCACAGGCGGCGATCAAGCGTCTCGCCAGCGAGCACGGCGACGCGTTGTCGCGATACCTGCTCGACGCTGATGGCTGCCTGCAGCGAACCGTGCTCGCCTTCGTCAACGACACCCAGGTGCGGTGGGACGAGGAGCGGGAGCTTCGCGACGGCGATCAGCTGGTGTTCATGGCCGCGATCGCCGGAGGTCTCTGAGATTCTGGGATTTCGAGATTCTGGGAATCGGCTGGTGACTCGAGGGAGGGTCGAGTGAACGAGCGACAACCGCTGACCGACAGCGAACGAGCGGTCTACGAGTGGCAGATGTGGGTGCCGGATTTCGGGGAGGAAGGGCAGGAGAAGCTCAAGGCTTCTTCGGTGCTCGTGTCGCGCTGTGGCGGTCTGGGCGGCGTCGTCGCCTACGAGCTGGCCGCGGCCGGTATCGGTCGACTGGTGATCGCGCACGCCGGTGACGTCAAGCCGAGCGATCTCAATCGCCAGCTTCTGATGACGCACGACGGGCTCGGCGAGTCGCGCGTCGAGTCGGCCGCGCGACGGCTTGGTGAACTCAACCCGCGCCTCGAGGTCGAGGCCGTGCCGGAGAACGTCGACGAGGACAACGCCGCGCGGCTCGTCGGCAGCGTCGACCTCGTCGTCGACTGCGCGCCGCTCTTCGAGGAGCGCTTCCTGATGAACCGCGAGGCCGAGCGTCAGGGGAAGCCGCTCGTCGAGTGCGCGATGTACGAGCTCGAAGCGCAAATCACGACGTTCCTGCCCGGTCAGTCGCAGTATCTTCACGGGCTCTTTCCCGAGAAGCCCCCAGCGTGGAAGCGGCGGTTTCCGGTTTTCGGCGCCGTGTCCGGAACGGTAGGCTGCATGGGCGCGATGGAGGCGATCAAGGTCCTCGCCGGATTCGGTGAGCCGTTGGCCGGCGAGATGCTGGTTTTCGATCTGCGGGACATGACGTTCCGCAAGATGGCGCTGAGGTGAGTGCGATGAGCCCGGAGACGAATCGACGGACGTTCTTGCGCCGTTCGTCGCGGACGGTATTCGTGATGTCGAGCGGTGCCGCTGCGTTCGCGGCGCGGCGGCCAGTGCGGGCCGGGTCTCCGAACGAGAGAGTGCGGATCGCCGGCGTCGGCGTCGGTGGCCGGGGCAGCTCTCTCGTGCGTGGATTCGTCGAGCGCGGCGATTGCGAGATCACGCACATCTGCGACCTCGATCCGCGTCGCGGGCACCACCTCGTCGAGCAGTGTGCGCAGAAGCAGGAGCGCAAGCCCGACCGCGTCCTCGAGTACCGGCGCGTCCTCGACGACAAGGCGGTCGATGCGATCATCAACGCGACGCCGGATCACTGGCATGGTCCGCTGACGATCTACGCATGCCAGGCGGGCAAGGACGTGTACGTCGAGAAGCCGCCGTCCCACTGCGTGTGGGAGGGGCGCAAGATGGTCGAGGCGGCACGTCGCTACGGTCGTGTCGTGCAGGTCGGAACGCAGAATCGCAGCGCGCCGTACAATCACGCGGCGCTCGAGTATATCCGCGCAGGCGGGCTCGGCGAGATCAAGCTCTGCAAGGTCTTCAACCTGAAGAACGGTGGTCCGTATCGCGCGCCGAAGGGCGGCGAGAAGCCCGCGGGCCTCGACTATGACACGTGGCTCGGGCCGGCGCCATCGCGGCCGTACAGCCCGGCGCACTTCCACGGGAACTGGCACCAGTACTGGGCGTACTCGGGCGGCGACATGGCCGACGACGGCGTCCATCAGCTCGACATCGCCCGCTGGCTCACCGGCAAGACGCTGCCGAGTGCGGTGCATGCGTCCGGCGGTCGGCTTCTGCACGACGACGACAGCGAGGTGCCGGACACACAGGTCTGCACGTTCGACTTCGACGACATGATCATGACGTTCGAGCTCACGCACTGGGCTCCGTACATGGCGAAGACGAACGGGCAGATTCGCACCGGGCATCAGTTCCCGCACTGGCCGCAGAACGCGACGCGCATCGAGCTCTACGGCAGCCGTCGCATGATGATCGTCGGGCGCCACGGCGGCGGCTGGCAGGTCTGGGAGGGCGGCGGCAAGGTCGTCGAGGAGCGCGCCGGCATGTTCCCGGACGTGCCGCACAAGCAGAACTTCGTCGACTGTGTGCGCAGCCGCAAGCGCCCGACCGCGGACATCGAGGAGGGCCATCGCAGCGCGGTGCTCGTCCACCTCGGCAACATCGCGGTGCGCGTCGGCAGCCGCACGCTGCGGTTCGACGCGGTGAAGGAGCGGTTCGTCGGCGACGATGACGCGAACCGGCTCATCCAGCGCGACTACCGCGAGCCGTTCACGATTCCGGACGTCGTCTGATAGCGGAGAGAGGTGCTCGAGATGTCCCCGAAGCCCACCGACGTCCGACCGATCGGCACGACGTTGCGTCTGCTGCCGGTCCGCACGCGCGTGCCGCTGAAGTTCGGCCCGGAGACGCTCGAGTTCGTCACCTGCGCGCGCGTCGAGCTGCGCGTCGAGAACGCCGCCGGTCAGCATGCGTCGGGGCTCGGCGAGACGCCGCTCAGCGTGCAGTGGGTGTGGCCGAGCGACCTGTCGTACGATGAGCGCCACGACGCGCTGTGCGAGTTCTCGCGGATCCTGGCCCGCGCGTGGGCCGAGTTCGACGTGTCGGGCCATCCGATCGAGGTCGGCCACGCGTTTCAGAAGGACCGCCTCGCGCCGCTGCTCGACGAGTTCAACACCGCGCGCGGCGACGCGGAACCGATGCCGTGGCTCGCGGCGCTCGTGTGTTGCTCGGCGTTCGACATCGCGCTGCACGACGCGTTCGGCGTCCTCGCGGAAGTCCCGGTCTGGGAGACGTACGACGCGCGGTTCATGAACCGCGACCTGTCGGCGTACCTCGAGCCGGCGGCGGGCTCGGATGTCGACTTCGCAGGGCGCTATCCGGCGGACTTCATCGTGCAGCCGCGGCCGGACGTCATTCCGGCTTGGCATCTGGTCGGCGGCAAGGACCTGCTCGACGCATCGGAGCTCGACGGCAGCGAACCCGACGACGGCTACCCCGTGCTGCTACCCGACTGGATCGAGCGCGACGGTTTGCAGTGCCTGAAGGTCAAGCTCCGCGGCGACGACGCGGCGTGGGACTACGACCGCCTCGTGCGCGTCGGCCAGATCGCCATCGCGGGCGGCGCGTCGTGGCTGACGACCGACTTCAATTGCACCGTGCACGACCCGGCGTACGTCAACGACATCCTCGATCGGCTCGTCGTCGAGCACCCGCGGATCTACGGCATGATCCTGTACGTCGAGCAGCCGTTTCCGTACGACCTCGAGACGTACCGCATCGACGTGCACTCCGTCTCGGCGCGCAAGCCGCTGTTCATGGACGAGAGCGCCCACGATTGGGAGCTCGTCAAGCTCGGTCGGGAGCTCGGCTGGACCGGCGTCGCGTTGAAGACGTGCAAGACGCAGACCGGGGCGCTGCTGAGTCTCGCGTGGGCCAAGGCGCAGGGCATGACGTTGATGGTGCAGGATCTGACCAATCCGATGCTCGCACAGGTGCCGCACGTGCTCCTGGGGGCGCACGCGGGCACGATCATGGGCGTCGAGACGAACAGCATGCAGTTCTACCCCGAGGCCTCGGCGCCGGAGGCGGTGGTGCACCCCGGCATCTACCGGCGACGCGGTGGCGAGGTCGATCTCTCGACGATCCGCGGGTCGGGCTTCGGGTACCGAGCGGGCGAGATCGGGCGCGAGCTGCCGGCGGTCGACGTCGAGTTCTGAGAACCTCTCGTTTGTGGTATCTTCGGCGCGGCTCGTCTCGAGCTTCGTCAACAGCCCGTCGGGAGGACTCTTCATGACGCTTCGACCGTCCGTCTGCAGGATTTCGCTGCTTCTCGTCTGCACCGTCGCGTCGGCGTTCGCCGCCGGGTGTCAAGGGCCGCTCGAGCGTCGCAGCGGGACATCCTCGCTGCGCGTCGCCGTCGTCGATCTCAACAAGGTGTTCGAGGAGTCGCTCCGCCGGCGGGGGCAGGAGGACGTCCTCAACGACCTGATTTCGAAGGAGAAGCCTCGGATCGGAGCGCTGCGCGACCGCGTTCTCGAGCTGAAGAAGCAGTTCGACGCGATCGACAAGAACGATCCCGAGCGGGCCGATCTCGAACAGAAGCTCCGCGATGCCGCCGACGAGCACCGCAAGGAGCTCAAGGAGAGCGAGCGGCGGGTTTCCCGCCTCATGGGCGAGGCCATCCAATCGTTCCGGGCCGAGGCGCGCCGCGAGATCAACGCGCTCGGCGCGGCTGGCTACTACGACCTCATCCTTGAGCGGAGCATCGAGTTGGAGGGCGCCAGGCCGGCCGGCGTCCCGTCGTTCAAGTGGGAGGTCGTCCACTTCGTCCGGCCGTCGCTCGACCTCACCGGCGAGGTGGTGCAGCGCCTGAATCGGCGCTATCTGGAGGAGCAGAAGGAGGCGGAACGAGGCGCATCGGCGCCGAAAACGGCGCCGTCCGCGGGCGACGCAGCGCAACCTTGACGCCCCCCGGCCCTTTCTCCAGAATAGGCGATTCCGTTTTCTGTCTTCGAGCACCCCGAACGCGTCCGCGACGACGCCCGTACCGACAGCCTCAGCGCCCCTGACCAGGCTTCGAGGCGGCGGCGCCCGGCGCATCTCGACACGGAGGAATCCCGTTCACATGGCACCGCCGGCGGAATCCGCGACCCCGAAGGTCGATCGCTACAAGGCGCTCGGCTACGAGCTTCCGACACGCACCCTGGTTTGGCAGCTGACAGGAAAGGGGCTCGAGAACTTCCATCTCGAGGAGATCGATCTGCCGCCGATCGGACCGCGCGATATCCGCTTCCGGTCCGACTCGAACGGTATCTGCTTCTCCGACGTCAAGGTCGTCGTCGCCGGCCAGGACCACCCGCGTCTCGCCGATTACGATATGGCCAAGGACAAGGTCGTGCCGGGCCACGAGATCTCGATCACGATCGTCGAGGTCGGCGACGAGGCGAAGGGCCGCTTCAAGATCGGCGAGCGCTACATCGTCCAGGCCGACATGCTCGAGTTCGACACCGCCGTCGGCTACGCGATCTGGGGCGGCATGATCCAGTACGGCGTGTTCGATGAGCGCGTTCAGAACTACCTGATCAAGATCGAGGACGACATCGCCTACTCGCAGGCGTCCCTCGTCGAGCCGTGGGCGTGTATCGAGGCCTCGTACGAGCGCGCCGACCTGCAGACGGGTGACCGCGTCGCGTGGGTGCTCGGCGGCGGCGGGCCGATGGGCCAGATGCACCTGATCCGGACGATCACGCTGAAGGAGCACGGCAAGCTGCCGACGCTCGAGGCGATCGTCGTCTCGGACGTGAGCGAGGAGCGGCTCGCGGCGGTCGAAGCTCGTTACGGTGAGCGCACGAACGCGGCCGGTGCGCGCCTCGTCTGCCTCGATCCGCGCGCTGCGGACTTTGGCGAGCGGATGGAGGAGCTCGCGCCGGGCGGCGTCGACTACGTGATCGCCTGCGCGCAGATTCCGGCCGTCGTCAACGACTCGCGGCGCTACCTGAAGCGCTACGGCGTGCTGAACCTGTTCGCCGGTCTCAAGCGCGGCGAGGGCGAGCTCAACCTCGGCGACATCCACTACGACCAGCACACGATCACCGGCAACTCCGGCAGCCGGCTCCAGGATATGGAGAAAGTGCTCCGCAAGACGGAGCAGGACGAGATGGACACGAACGACTCGGCCGGTGCGGTCGTCGGCATGAAGGCGTGCAACGAGGGGATCCGTGCCGTCCAGGAGGGCACGATCACCAACAAGACGGTCCTCTACCCGCAGCTGCCGAATCTGCCCCTGACTCGCATCGAGGAGCTGCCGTCGATCGTCCGCTTCTCTCCTGCGGTCGAGGCCGAGGTCCGCAAGGGCTACTGGTCGCGTGCGGCGGAGAACGAGATGCTCGAGCAGATGCTCGAGATCTGATTGCACGACGGGAGCACGAACTACGCGGCCCGCGGACCGTACGAGACGGGCCAGGAGGTGTCTTGAGCGTTTCGAAACCAGAGGTCGCGAACCCTCTCGACGAGCTGATCGAGATCTCGCGCGAGATCGGCCGCGATGCCGATCTCGTGCAGGGTGGCGGCGGCAACACGTCGGTGAAGTCCGACGACGGCAAGTGGCTCTTCGTCAAGGCTTCGGGTGCGCCACTCGCAGACGTCGATGAGACGCGCGGTTGGACCCGGCTCGATCTCGAGGCGGCGCGCGAGATTCCAGCCGATGCTCGGCTCGCGCGCATGTCGGTCTCGCGGCGCGAGGCCGCGGTGAGGCAGCGGCTGGCCGAAGCCGTGATCGATGGACCGTCCGGGGCCCGGCCGTCCGTCGAGTCGAGCCTGCACGCGCTTCTCGGGCGGGTCGTGGTCCATACCCACCCGATCGGCCTCAACGCGCTCCTCTCGAGTGTCGACTCCCGGCGCCGCGCCCTCGACCTCCTCGCCGGTGTCGCGGGGGAGCCGCTGTACGTGCCGTACGTCGACCCCGGGTACTCCCTCGCGTGCGAGGTCGAGCACCTCGTCGCCGAGTACAGCGAGGAGCACGGCAAGCTGCCGACGGTGGTGCTCCTCGAGAATCACGGCCTGTGCGTCAGCTCGCGGTCGGTGCGACGGTGTCTGACGCTGACCCGCAAGATCACGAAGCTCGGCGCCGAATGGGCCGGCCTCGGCCCGATCAATGTCGACGCGGAACCCGACGAGGCGGCGGGATCGGGCGACGGCAAGCGCCGCAAGGTCACGGTCGCGGAGCTGCGCGGTGCGATGCTGCGCGGTGGAGCCAGTCCGTGCTGCGTGTGCCGCGATTCGTCGGATATCACGGCCAAGCTGCTGCGCCGCAAGGACGGCATCGACCTGGCGCGCAAGGGCTCGGTCACGCCGGATCAGGTCCACTACTGCGGTGCGTTTCCGCTCGTGCTCGATGCGGCGCGTCCGCGGACGTGGGAAGCTTCGGTGGCGCGCTACCGAGAGAAGGCGGGCATCGATCCGAGGGTTCTCATCGTTCCGCGCGAGGGCGTGTTCTACGCGTCGGAGACTCTGCCGCAGCTGCGCGTCGTCGGGCAGGTCTACCGCGCCGCCATCGTCGCCATGCTCGTCGGGCGCAAGGCTGGCGGCCCCCGTTTCCTCGAGCGCAAGCAGGCGCGTTTCCTGGAGAACTGGGAGGTCGAGACGTTCCGCAGCCGGCTGGCGGCATTGGCCGGCAAGCCGCTCGCAGGACGCATCGCGTTGGTGACGGGCGGGGCGAGCGGTCTCGGCAAGGGGATCGCCCTCGGCCTCGTCGAGGCCGGCGCGACGGTCTTCGCGTGTGACGTCGACGCGAACGGTCTCGAGGAGGTGCGCGCCACGCAGCCGGATGGGCGCTACCTGCCGCTCTTCTGCGACGTGACGAGCGAGGAGTCCGTCGCCGGCGCATTCGCCGCTGCCGAGGCGACGACCGGAGGCATCGATCACGTCGTCAACGCGGCCGGTATCGCGCCGTCGTTCGACCTCGTCGATTTTCCGCTCGGCGCGTGGCAGAAGACGCTCGACATCAACCTCACGGGCTACTTCCTGTGCGCACGCGAGGCCGCCCGCTTGCTCGTGCGGCAGGGTGCGGGCGGCGGCATCGTCAATCTGACAAGCAAGTCCGGGCTCGACGCGAGCAGGGCCAACTCGGCCTACAACGCGACGAAGGCGGGCGAGATCCACCTGATGCGCGGCTGGGCTCTGGAGCTCGGCGGCGCGGGCATCCGCGTCAACTGCGTCGCGCCGGGCAACGTGTTCAAGGGCTCGAAGATCTGGAACGACGAGTACATCCGGATCTGCGCCAAGAAGAAGGGGATCGCGCCGGAGGAAGTGATTCCGCATTACACGTCGATGTCGCCTTTGGGCGAGGAGATCGAGCCGCTCGACATCGCCAACGCGATCGTGTGGCTCCTGTCCGACGCCGCCCGGCGCGTGACGGGGCAGACGATCGTGGTCGATGGCGGTCAAGTGATGGTCAGGTAGACCGGACAGCAGGGAGAGGATGATCGGGACGATGGTCGGAATGATGGCGCGATGACGACGCGAGACGAGCGAGCCGCACTGGAGGCACGCCTGCGGCGTCCGGACGCCGGTGAGAACGGCTGGGACGAGGGGCGCGAAGAGCTGTCTAGGCTGCGCGCTGTGGAGCAGCTGGGTGCGATGGTGCGAGCGGGCAAGATCTCGATCACCGCGCAGTCCGGCGGCATCAACACTCACGTCCACACGTCGAAGTCGTTCTCGTCCTTCGCGTCGCCATCGGATGCCGCGTGGCAGGCCCGGGTCGCGGCGCTGGCCGTCTTCGGCATCAACGATCACTACACGCTTGCGGGGCACGCTGAGTTTCGCGCGGCGTGCGAGACGCTCGGCATCGCAGCGACCTTCAGCATGGAAGCGATCGCCATGTGGGAGGCGGCGCGCGATGCGGTCGAGACCGTCAACGATCCGACCAATCCAGGTCGGACGTACTTCACCGCCAAGGGCGTGACGCGCGACTTTCCGATCGACTGCGACGGCGAGCGCGATCTCGACCGCATGAACGCGGCGCTCTTAGAGCGCAACAGCGAGATGACGAGCCGCCTGGCGCGGTGGATCGACGAGCGGCTCGGTGCTCCGGGAGCGATCCGGTTCGAGGACGTGCTGGTGCTGACGCCGCACGATCAGCCGACCGAGCGCCACATCGCCTATGCGGCGGCGCAATTCCTCAACAAGCGATACCAGAGCCCCGCCGAGCGGCGCAGCGCCGTCGAGCGGCTGTGTCAGTCCGCTCCGGATGAGGGCGTGATCGAGAGCCCGGCGCGCTTTCAGGACTTCCTGCGCTCGCGGCTTCTGAAGGCCGGCGGTCCGGCGTTCGTCGAGGAATCGGCCGATGCGTTCATTCCGATCGAGCGCATGGTCGCGATGTCGATCGATCTCGGCGCGATACCGACCTACCCCGTCCTCGGCAATCCGATCACGCCGTGGGAGGAGGACCTCGACGTGCTGTTCGATCGCCTCGACGCGATCGGCGCGTGCGCGATCGAGGTGATTCCCGATCGCAATACCGACAAGCGGTTGCTCGACATCGTGCGAACCGCCGAGAAGCGGCACTTCCCGGTGTTCAACGGCACCGAGCACAACACGCCGTCGCCGCTGCCTCTCGTCGATCGCTTCTTCTTCGACAAGAGGTTCCGACCGGCGTTCGAGCGCGGCGCTCGCGTGCTGCTAGGTCACCAGGCGCTGCGCGCGCAGGGGGAAGAGGGATTCGTTGGCGATGACGGCAAGCTCGCGGCACGCACTCGCGCCGCGCGCGTGAAGGCCTGCGACAAGGCTGGTGCTGCTGTGCTGCGCGGCTTGGCACCGAAGAAGTAGAGGAACGAGGCTGCGATGAGTTGGACGACCGAGAATTCCGGTGGCTCGCTGCGCGTTGTCGTGACAAAGGAGCTGCCGGGACAGCGGTGGCGTGAGGTATTGCGTGAGGCCGACTGCGAGATCGTCGTCGGCGCGTCGCGCGACGCGCTGAGCGTCGAAGAAGTGCGCGAGGCGATCGGTACGCGTTGCGACGGCGCGATCGGCCAGCTGACCGAGCCGTGGGGTGCCGAGCTCTTCGGCGCGCTCGAGGCGGCCGGTGGCCGGGCGTACTCGAACTACGCGGTCGGCTACGACAACGTGCGTGTACCGGAAGCGACGCAGCGCGGCATTCCGGTCGGCAACACGCCGGGAGTCCTGACCGAGACGACGGCCGAGATGGCCGCGACTCTGACGTTCGCGGCCGCGCGTCGCGTCGTCGAGTCCGACGTCTGGCTGCGTGCCGGGAACTTCCGCGGCTGGCTGCCGGATCTGTTCCTCGGCGCCCGACTGGCCGGAGGTACGCTCGGAGTCGTCGGCGCGGGACGCATCGGCTCGGCGTACGCGATGATGATCGCGCCCGGTTGCGGCATGAATCTCCTCTACGCCGACGCGGTGCGCAACGAGAGTCTCGAGGCGCGCTTCGCCGCCGTGGTGGATGCGTTCGGCTACGAGGGGGACCGTCGACCGACGTGTCGCCAGGTCGAGCTCGACGAGCTTCTCGCGCAGAGCGACATCGTCAGCCTGCACACGCCTCTGACCGACGACACGCGCCACCTGATCGACGCGACGCGGCTCGCCCGCATGAAAGACGACGCGGTGCTCGTCAACACGAGCCGCGGACCGGTCGTCGACGAGGCGGCGCTGGTCGCGCACCTGCGCGCACAGCCGGAGTTCCGGGTCGGTCTCGATGTGTTCGAGGCGGAGCCGGCGCTCGAGCCCGGACTGGCCGAGCAGCCGAACGCGGTGATCGTGCCGCACATCGCGAGCGCGACGAAGTGGACTCGCGAGGGCATGGCGACGCTCGCGGCGTGCAACGTCGCGGCGATACTGCGCGGCGATCCGGTCGCGGCCGAGCTCGACGTCACCGAGTTTCTCGAGGGCGACGTGGCGCGCAAGGCGCCGTCGATCGTCAACGCGGAAGAGCTGGGACTCCCGCGGGCTTGACGCCGCAGCGCGTGGACCGGCTCAGCCACAGCCCCTGATCGCGCTCGTCCGGCGCCGTCGGGGTTCGTCACCTACTGGAAGTCGGGAGTCCGGAAGATCTCTTCGAGGAGCTGACCCGTGAGACACCAGCGCACCACGACCGCCACCGCCTCCGCCTGCCTGATCGTTGTCCTCTCCGTTGCCGGCTCTGCCCTCGATGCTCGCACGTTCGTGCTCGAGGTTGCGGCCGGTGCCTACGACCGGCACGACACGCCGGTCGTCTGGATGCTGCCCGGCAACCTGCGCGGCCGTCGCGAGCTCTCGCTTGCGCGCATCGATGGCGACCGTCGCGTACCGATCGACGTGCAGCGAATCGAAGGCGCCGAGCCGGCGCTCTGCTTCGTTCTCGACGGCAAGCTCGCGGCGGGCCAGACGCGCCGCTACGAGCTGAACGATCGCCGCCAGGCCGCGCCCGGCGCGACGGTCGGCACCTACGTCGAGTGCACGAACGACGGCAAGGCGATCCTCTTCCGCGTCGGTGGGCGGCGCGTGATGTCGTACAACCACGCCATCGTCCCCGCGCCGGAGGGTGCGGGCTCGCATCACGACCGCAGCGGCTACATCCACCCCGCGTTCTCGCCGCAGGGAGTGCTCGTCACGAACGACTTCCCGAAGAAGCACGTCCATCACCACGGCATCTGGTTCCCGTGGAAGTACGCCGAGTTCGAGGGCCGCAAGGTCAACTTCTGGGAGACCGGCGCGAAGCAGGGGCGCATCGAGCACGTCCGCCTCGACGCGTACGGCGGTGGTCGCGTGCTCGGATGGCTACGCGCGGATCAGCGCTTCGTCGACCTCACGGCTCCGGACGGACCGAAGGCGGCGCTCTTGGAGACCTGGAGCGTGCGCGTCTGGGCCGTCCCCGGCGGCAGCCTGTTCGATCTCGAAGCCGTGCAGTCCTGCGTGGGCTCCACGCCGTTCACGGTCAAGAAGAACCACTACGGCGGCCTCGGCCTGCGCGGATCGGGCCAATGGGAAGGTCCGGATCGGTGCGGCTTCCTGACCAGCGAAGGCCGCACGCGCAAGGACGGTCACGCGACGCAGGCGCGATGGTGTGACGTCTACGGAACCGTCGACGGCCGCCCGGCGGGCATCACGGTGCTCTGCCATCCGGAGAATCTCCGGGCGCCGCAGAACATGCGCATCCATCCGAGCGAGCCGTTCTTCAACTTCGCGCCGTGCCAGCAGGGCGACTTCACGATCGAGCCGGGCAAGCCGCTCGTGTCGCGCTATCGCTTCCGGGTCTGGGACGGCGAGCCCGACGCGAGGCGATCGGAACAGACGTACACCGATTGGACGGATCCGCCGAGCGTCAGAATCGTCAAGAACTGACGCTGCGGCGGCGTCGACCACACTGCCGCGGGGCTCGAATCAGGCGTAGCTCTGCATCCAGCGCAGCTGCGAACGGGTGTCGCGCAGGCGGGTGCGGATGAGCACGGCGACGCGGCGCATGACCTCGAGCCCGGCTCGGGGGTGGGCATCGAGGAGGTCGTGAAGCTCCTGCGCCGGGATCGCGTAGGCCCTCGACTTCTTCGTCGACTTGGCGTGGGCGGTCAGCTCTCGCTCCTCGACGAACGCCGAGAACCCGTACACTTCGCCGGGCTGGACGCGCCGGATCGCCACGTGAAGTGCCTCGGGGTGGCCCGGAACGGTGAAGCTGAGCTCGACCTCGCCGTCGGCGAGCACGAAGAGCTCGCTCGCCTGGTCACCTTCGGCGTACACCGCTTCGTCCGCGCCGTACTGGCGTTCGGTGGCGAGCGCCTCGATCTCCTTCAGGACGCCCGCGTCGAGGTCCTGAAACAGCCCGCAATCCGAAATTCGTACCATCGTGTTCGCCCTCCCTGGTACCGGACTTCCCTTGCCGGCGCCCTCGCCGACACTTCCTGAACTTCACCGAGGTCCGATTATAGTCGGCAGGCCTCGATGCGTCGATTTCGTTATTCTTTTCACAAGCAGGGGTTGTGAAAACGTTCACGAGCTTCGGGTGCCGTCTGGGCCGGCCGAGGGGGCGACGGGGCGCGGCCGCTTACGATTCGCCTGGGGCGCATGGTACACTCCCGCTGACTAACAGCCCGGAGGTGGAGCGCGTTCGTTGGGGCGCGAATCCGAGAACTTGGCGAGCAAGAGACGAACACGATGCGAATTCTGATCCAGCTGGTCTGCGTCGTCGCCATCGCCCTGATCGGCGGCACGCTGCACGTGCTGCTGAGCGCGGACAGCCCGAGCCTGATCGTACCCGAGGGCCGCTACGCGAACGCGTTGATCTGCGACACGGTCGAGGACGAGACGAACGGAGGAGAGGAGCCCCCGCCGCCGACGCCGCCGACGCCGCCGACGCCGCCCCCGCCCGAAGAGGGCCGCATCGGCCTCGCCGACGCCTTCGCCTATTGGGAGGAGGGCGCGATCTTCATCGACGCGCGTCGCAAGAAGGAGTACGTCAAGGGGCACATCCCCGGCGCGATCTCGATCTCGCCGTGGGAGAACGAGCGCGAGCTCCGCGTGCAAGAGCTCGCCGAGAACGAGGTCAAGGAGCTGCCGGTCGTCATCTACTGCACGCGCAGCAAGGACTGCGAGGACTCGGAGATGATCGCGGACGATTTGAGGCAGCTCGATTTCGTCAACGTGCTGATCTTCCAGGGCGGCTGGCCGGAATGGGAGGAAGCGAAGAAGCCGAGTGTCCAAGGGGAAGAGCCAGGACCGCGTCCCCTCGAAGAGGGAGGTGAGTGATGCGTCGTCTTCTCACCAACCCCGAGCTCGTCGTGCGTGTCCAGGTGCTGCTCGGCGCGATCCTCTGTGTCGCGAGCTGGCACAAGGTGCAGGATCCGCTCGATTTCGCGAAGATCCTCTACAACTACCGCCTGTTCCCGGCGTGGTCGATCCACGCTCTGGCGATCTACGTGCCGTGGATCGAGATGGTCACCGGCATGGCGCTCGTTCTGGGAGTTTTCCGGCGAGGCGCCGCGCTGATGAGCACGCTCTTCTTCGTGAGCTTCATCCTGGTCCTCGGCATCAACCTGGCACGCGACTGTCCGACGATCTGCGGTTGCTTCAACACGCACGCGGACGGCTGGTCGATGACGGACGCCGAGAAGTTCCAGAAGAACATCGTCACGGCCATGCTGGTCTTCATGTGTGACGTGCTTGATACGGTCGTGAAGGAACAGGTGCAGCCGCCGACGCGGTAGTCGTGAGACAGGCTGCGCT
>CAYMRB010000126.1:0-7269 GCA_964392615.1 uncultured Planctomycetia bacterium
CCGACTCCGACTCCGACGCCGACTCCGACTCCGACTCCGATACCGACTCCGATACCGACTCCGACGCCGACTCCGACGCCGACGCCGACGCCGACGCCCCCAGCATCCGGAGGTGCGCGTCCACCCACGGATCCCCGACCGCGCTGCGGAACAGGGACAGCGATGCGTCGGGCGCGAAGCGGGCGCGGACTCGGTCGATCAGCTCGGCCATCGCAGCTCCTCGCAGATGATCTCGACGCGTTCGAGGGCGACGTGGGCGCGCGCGCTGTCGAGGTCCGGTCCGGACCATGCACAGGGCCAGGCGCCGGTGAACGTCCAGCGCGTGCGTTCGGCGCCGGAGGGGTCGAGAAGGAGGATCGCGCCGGTGCGCGCGTCGCCGCGCTGGTACCAATCCCAGAGCTCGCGGTCGCCGAGGCCGCGCTCGAGGACGAGGCGTACGGGCGAGGCGGCGTCGCGGAAGCAGCGCACGCCGTCGAAGCCGCCCTCGTGGAGCTCGATGACGCTCGTCTCGCGCGCGAGGCCGTCGCACCGCGTGAAGCCGCCGAGCGCGCGACCGTCGATCTCGATCGAGAAGCAGTCAGAGCGGCTGAGCGCGGCGCGCAGGTCCTCGGCGGCGATCGTCATGCGGATCGGGCTCCGCCGTGGTAGTCGTTCATCTCGTCGTACGCGCGCTCGAGCGCAGCGCGGTCGCGGGGGTCGAGGCGCTCGATGAGCCCGGCGTCGACCGGTGCGGTCGCGCCGATGCGCTCGACGACGCGCGCGAGCAGCACGGCCGGGAAGCTCTCCGGCCGCATCCAGACGCGGAAGTCCTCGAGCGCGCGCACCTCGTCGCGAACGCGCGCCGGTCGCAAGACCGCCTCTCGCGCGCGACGGCCGGTCGCATCCGCGAGACCGACGGGCAGCTCGACCGTGCGCCGGGGCGCGATCGCGTCAGAAGCGGTCACGTACGCTCTCCGGCGGTGGCGGTCGATTCGACGCGTTCCATGCGCTCGACGCAGAGCTCGAGGGCCTCGACGCTGATCGCCTCGCCTTGCGCGTCGAGGAGCGGCCCCTCGTAACGCACGGGCCACGCGCCGTAGAAGTTCCAGCGCGCCTTCTCGCGCATCGCGGCGTCGAGGAGCACGATCGCGCCGGAGCGCAGGTCCTGCTCGCCCCGCTCGATGCGCTGGCGCCAATCCCAGAGCTCCGACGAGCTCGTCACGCCGCGACGCAGCACGATGTTCCCGTACCGCGTGCGACCGGGGATCTTCACGGACCAGGGTCGGCTACCGGTCCTGTACTCGAGGGTCTCGGACTGCGACGACAACCCACTGACCTGAGCGAAGCCCCCGACGACGCTCGACGCGTCGCTGGCGAGCTCATCGATTTCGACCAGGAAGTGGAAATTGCCGCAGAACGGAAAAGAATCGGGCATTCTCTGGGCTCCTTTTCGTGACTCGTATCGTTGTTTCGCGTTGTTTCTGAGCTAACTATCCGTCGGATCTGGCCGGCACCAGCGTGCGCGGCGTAGCGTGAAGCTGCGCGAGCGCGATCGCGAACTCGCCGCCCAGCTCGGTCCGGATGGTCAGGACAAGACGCCGACCGTCATCGCCATCGTCTTTCGCCCGACACGTCACGCCCTGCGAAGCGCCCCACGGCGGCAGGACGCCGTCGACGACGAGATCGTGCAGGAACGCGCGCACCTCGCGCTCGACGCGTCGCTCGATGCCGGGCGTCAGGGGCTCGAAGAGCACCCAACGCGTGCCGCAGTCGATCGAGCGGCGCAACGCCTCCCACCGCCGCCACGCGCGCACGCGAGAGACGACTGCCGGCGGCAACGCGATCGCACCATCCGCCACGGGAGGCGATGGCGCCACGCTGCTCGCCGTCCGTCGCGGCCGCAAGTCGGCGCTCTCGAGCGACGTGGCGATCGCGGCGAGATCCGGACTCGACTGCTCGTCGTCGTCGCCGTCGTCCGTCGGTCGCCACAAGAGGACGTTCGGCAGCGGGCACGACCACGTCGCCGCGGCGTCGTCCGAACCGATCGCATCGCGTCGATCCGCGTCGCGCTCCTCGACGTACAGGAAGAGCCACGCGTTCGAGAACGCGAAGCGCAGGACTGCGGGTAGCGCCTGCGGTGCGATCGGCGGCAGAATCGCGGCGCTGATGCCGGCGCCCGCATCCCGCAAATCCGCGCAGACCGCGAGGCCCGAGCGATCGCCCGGGCCGCCGTCCTCTCCGAGCCACGCCGCGATCTCGTCAGCGCGGATCGGCGCCGGGGCAGCGCTCGCAGCGTCCTCCGCTCGCGCTCCGGCGGCGGCGGTTCGCGACACGACGGCGAGCCGGTAGGCGCCGCCGTCTCCGTCTTCCTGCACTCCACCGGCGGCGAGGGCTTCGCTCGACGATCGCGACGCGACCACAACGCCCGACGCATCGCCCGGCGGCGATCCGCTCTCGGCGTCGCACGCTTCGATGCGCACCGTCGCGCCGCAGCCGATCCATGCCATGCGATGGCCGGCAGTCGGGGGATGCGTCGGCCCGGGGCACGTCATCGATCGCCTCCCGTCTCGTCGGCGCCGTTCGAGTCGGCGGCGCCGGATTCGGACTTGCCGGCGCCGTCCGAACGTCCGGCCGGGGTCGCATCGCGACTCTCCTCGTCCCCGGAGACCGCACACGGGAGCGGCTCGAGCCGGACGTCGCGATCGACGATCGTCGGCCAGGACTCGCTGCGCCCCGAGGCGACGGGCACCGCGACGTCGAAGCAAATCGACAGTCGGTGCTCGTCCAGACCGAGGTCGCGCCATGCGTGCGGCTCCTCGACGACCTCGATCGGCAGCTCGCAGCTCTCGGGCTCCCCCCCGCCCGCGTCCGGGTCGGCTCGCGCCGCGACGAGCTCGGAGGTATCCACGAACGGCTCGTCCGACAGCGTCCGCAGCGCGGCCTCGAGCGCGCCTAGCTCGTCCTCGAGCGTGGCGCGAACGACGAGGAACACGTATCGGAGGCGGACCCAGAGTCCGCGCGGGCGCCAACGCGCGCCGCCCGTGCGAGGCTCCGCCGCGCTGACGAGCGTCGTGTCGCCGCAGAAACCGCTCGAGCGGTAGCGCGCATCCGGCGCGATGCGGGTGAGGTACAGCACGCCCGCCGCCGCCGAGCCCGGCTCGCCGCCGCGCGTCGTCGTCAGGCTGTCGCGCCCTTCGAGGATATCGAGCGGGTGGCAGAGGTAGACCGGAATCGGCGCCGCGGCGGGCGCGAGGTGGGCGCTGTGACCGGGCTCGTGCGGCAGGCCCGGTTCGCGGCGGAGATCCGTACGGATTCCTCCCTCGAGCCGAATCGCCAGGTGGCGGCTCAGGTCGTGAAACAGCTTCGGCCGCATGTCTCAGTGCCGTCCTTCACAGTGCTTGGCCATACTCGCCGAGCGAGTTCGCCCGCTGGCGGGGCGCGCGAAGGAGTCCATGCCGGAGGTCCGTCGTCGACTGAGCGCAACGAAGCCAGCGGGCGAAGGCGCCGGCGATATGGACGATGACTTGTGAAAGGCGGCACCTGATGTCGAGAAGCGCTGGCGGGCGTTGTCGAGCGGCATGGTAGAGAAGCGCTCAGAAACTGTCAACAAGACGTACATTCGTCGCTGGGCGGAATCGCCGCCATGGCTGGGGGCGGGCCGACGTACTCGAGCGTCAGCGCCTCGACGGACGTGAACTCGAACGGGGCGCGCCCGACGCGGCCGGATCGCCGGTCGCGCGGGGCGGGCTTGCGCACCGGCAGCCATTCCGCGTCGCCGCGCACGACGCCGATCGTCTCGACCGGCGCGATCGGGAGACCCGGCGTCGCGGGATCGTCGGGCGCGCCCGACGCGGCACCGCGATCGACCTGATCGACGCTCACCACGCCTCCGAGAGTGTTGAGAAAGCGCCACGATCCGCGGTCGGTCTCGAGCACGAACTCGACGCCGCAGAGGAGCGAGCGCTCGTCGCTGAGACGCGCGGGGTACCAGCTCGGCCAGCCGGCGGTCGGCGCGCGAGCCCGCGTGCCGTCCAATGCCGCGATGCGCGCCGCGAACGCCTCGTGGAGCGCGCGAAACAGGCGAGCGACCGCCTCGATGCGATCGCGCGGAGCGGCCGGGTCATGAGCGGCGAACGCGCCGCCGGGAGGCGAACCGAAGGCCTTCGAAACGGTAGACCGCAGCATGTCGTCTCCTCACTCCTCTCCGTCACTCGGCCTGTCGCCACCAACGGCCCTTCGTCGCGCGCCGACTGCGGCGCCGAAGCGGGGCGGTCAGCTCACGCCCGTGCGCGGCGGCGACGCCGCGCTCCTGCGGGCCCGCGCGCGGCGCGGGTCGCCTCCTCCTCGCGCTGGCTCGCGTCGAGATCGCGCTGCTCGCGGTCGCGGTCGTCGAGCTGCGCGCGGAGCTCGTCGACGCGTGCGCGCAGCAACCCGGTCTCGCTCGACAGCTCGGCGGCCCGATCCTCGGCGGCTTGGCGTCGCGCTTCGATCTCTTGTCGTTTTGCTTCCCACGACGCAAGTCGCGAGCGCGCCTCGTCGCACGCCGCCGTCGCCTGATCGGCGCGCGACGACGCCCCGGCGCAGCGCGCCTCGAGCACCACGAGGTCGGCGGTCGCCGCGTCGCGCGCGTCGCGCAGCGCATCTTCGAGAGCCGCAACGTCCGCCGCGGCCGAGCCGCGAGCGGCGGACAGGGCGGCCTCGAGATCCGCGAGATCGCGCGCCGACGACTCGCGCACCGACGCGAACTCGCGTTCGGTCGCCTCGCGCGCGGACCGCTGTTCCGCGGCAGCGACGCGCAGGGCGGCGAGCTCGAGGTCGCGCTGCTCGACGCAGCCCTCGAGCTCGCTCGTGCGGCGGCGCGCGCTCGCGAGGTCGGCCTCGAGCGCCCGTTGCACCTCTTCCGCCGCGGTCATGGCCGCCTCGTGCTCGACGATGGTCGCTTCACGCTGGGCGATAGTCGCCTCGAGCTCGGCGATGGTCGCGGCGAGTTCGCGGCCCTGCGCCTCGCGCTCGCGCACGGTCTCGGCAAGGGACGCGGTTCGCTCCTCGAGCGCGGCGCGCGCGGCGCTGAGCTCGTCGATCCGCGGCTGCGCGGACTGCCGACCGCGAGTCTCCGCGGCGGCCACTTCCTCGCGGTGGAGCGCGAGCAGGCGATCGAGGTCGGCGCGATAGCGCCCGACCTCGTCGGCGCGTGCCGCGATGAGCTCGTCGCACCGTCCCTCGAGCTCGGCGCGCACCTCGGCGGTGCGGGTCTCGGCGGCTTCGAGGCGCGATTCGAGGCGCGCGCGGTCGTCCTCGAGCCGCTCGCTCGTCGCGCGCAGCGCGACGACCTCGGCCTCGGCCGCCACGAAGCGGCGTTCGAGATCGAAACGCCCCGCTTGCAGAGCGGCCGTGGCCTCGGCGCCGCGATCGCGTTCGGCGCGCAGATCGTCGCGCTCGGCCGAGAGCCGGTCGTTCTCGACACACGCGCGATCGCTCTCGGCTTGCACCCGGTCGTTCTTCGCGAGCAGTCGATCGCGCTCGACGCGCGACTCGCGAAGCTGCTCCGTCAACTCGACGATCGAGGACTCGAGCCGCGCGGCCTCGGCGGCGGCGACCTCCGCCTGCTCGGCCGTCTCGTCGCGGGCCGCGGTCAGCTCGCGGTCGAGCTCGTCGGCGTCCGCGCGCGCGGTCGCGCCGGCCTCGCGAGCGTCGTCGATCTCGCGACGCAGTGCGTCGATCTCGCGACGGGCGCCTTCGAGCGCGGCCTCGTGCTCGGCCGCGGCCTCGTCGCGGGTAGCCTCCAAGACCTCGAACCGCTCCCGATCGCGACGGCGGGCGGCGGAGCGCTTCTCGAGGCGCTGCTCCGCGCGCTGCAGCTCGGCGCGCACGGCGTCGCGATCCGCCTCGGTCGTATCCCGATCCTCGACCGCCGCGTCGCGCTCCTCGATCGCCGCGTCGCGTTCCGCCACCGCCGCGTCGCGTTCCTCCTGCGCGGCCGCCGCGCGCTCGACGGCCGTCTCGGCTTGCCGACGAAACGCGTCGAGCTCTCCCTGCGCCGCCTCGAGACGCGCGAGCACGGAGTACCGCGCGCTGCCGGTCACCGGTGAGCGAACCGCCGCGACCCCGTCGGCTCCTCGCTCGTCAGGGCCGCCTTCGGAGCCGCCGCCGTCCTCGACACGCAACCGCGTGCTTCCGACGCGCAAGTGATCGCCGACGCGCAGCTGAGCCCGCTCGACGGATCGATCGTTGACGAACGTGCCGTTCGCGCTGCCGAGGTCTTCGACGACGACCCGGTCGCCATCGAGACGAAGGCGCGCATGGTTCCACGACACGGCCGCGTCGCGCAGGTGCAAATCGCTCTCGCGATTGCTGCCGACGGCCACCGGACGATCGAGCCGGACACACCGACCGCGAAGCTCGCCGTCGAGGACCGTCAGAAGCAGGTCATCGGGCACGTTCATGGCGCGTTCTTCACTTCCGCACTTCCCGAGATCCGAGGACACGGCGAGTCAGACCACAGACACTTCGCCGTTCGAATCGATGGATCGGCGTTGAGTGTAGCCGCCTGGCGGGAGAGGGTCAAATGGGAGGGGCGCCGACTCCGACTCCGACGCCGACGCCGACTCCGACTCCGACTCCGACTCCCACTCCGACTCCGGACGTTTTCGTTGCTCCTGCGTCGCTCCCTCCGACAATGGCGGGCATGTCCGATCCGGCCGTTCCCCTGCGCTGCCCGAATTGCTCGGGTACCGTCGAGCGCCAGCCGATCGCTTGCGACGCGTGTGGCTATCGCAGCGACATGGCGCCCGAGTACCTGTGGCTGTATGCCTTCGGAGGCGTCGTCTTGTTGGTCGGCTTGGCGATCGGCATCGCCGGCGTGGCGATTCAGGACAGCGCGCCCGGCGCGGCGAGCGAGGCTCTCGAGGGCTGGTTTCCGCTGGGGCCGTGGCCGCGCGATGCGCATTGGCTCGCGGTGCTCGTCGACGGCATCGCGCTGACGCTCGTCGGCATGGGCCTGACGCGTCGTTTCCGCTCGGCGTTTTGGTGCGGCCTGGCGCTCGTCGCGTTCGAGCTCGTGTTCACCGGACGCAAGTGGCTCTTGGGCGCGCCGCCGCCGTCCGCTCCCGCGCTCGCAGGTTCGCTGCTCGCCGTCGAGGTCGTGTTCCTCGTCGTCCTCTTGCGCGTCGGACTCGCGCTGCATCGCACGCCACCACGCGACGTCGAGCGCGTGCGTCGCCGACTCGCCGAGCGTGGCGAGTCGAGCCTGGAGTAGCGACGTGGAATGGATGCTCAGGCGGCGTTGAGCCG
>CAYMRB010000126.1:7279-21988 GCA_964392615.1 uncultured Planctomycetia bacterium
GCTCCGGGGGGGTGCGGCCGCCGCGCAGCGGTCGGCTCCAACTCCGCGCGCATGGGCTGCCGCGGCAATGCGAGCGGCGCGAAAGGCCGCGGGGCAGCCCCCGGGCCGCGGTCAGCCCGTGCGCTTTTTTGGTGACCTCCCCTCGCAGGACGGTTATACGTCCGTGTCATGCCCGACGCATCTTCTCCCATCCGCGTGCGCGTCCTGTTCTTCGCGATGGCGCAGGAGCTGGCCGGTACGTCTCAGGTCGATCTCGAGCTCGCCGGTCCGACAACGGCTGCCGATGTCGAGACGTGTCTCGCCGAACGCTACCCGTGGCTCGGCACGAAGCTGACGTCCTACCGCATCGCGGTAGACCGTGAGTTCGCGTCCGCGGACGCGCCGGTCGTCGACGGCGCCGAAGTCGCGATCATCCCTCCGGTCAGCGGAGGATAGGAAATGCGCCACCTGACTCGCGAACCCATCGACGAACTCGCCGTCGCGAAGTCGATCGCGTGGGACGGCGCCGGCGCGGTGCTGACGTTTGCGGGCACAGTGCGCGACAACCACCTCGGCAAGGACGTGGTCGCCATCGATTACCACGCCTACGACGAGATGGCCGAAGGGCAAATCGCGCGGATCGAAGCCGAGATCGCCGAACGCTGGCCGGACGTGCGCGTCGCCATCGTCCACCGCGTCGGACACCTCGCCCTCGGCGCGGTCAGCGTCTTTCTCGCCGTCGCTTCACCGCACCGCGCAGCCGGCTTCGAGGCGCTGCGCTTCGGAATCGACACCATCAAGGAGCGCGTGCCGATCTGGAAACGCGAGGTCTATGCGGACGGGCAAGAGGCGTGGCTCGAGGGCTCGTGACCAGGCAGTGCGACGGAGCACGGTGGAATGGTGAACAGACCCGCGGGATCGCCCGATATCGATAACGTCGTGTGCACGTCCGACGCCTCGGGCGTCCGCGGCAGACGGCAGACGAATCCCCAGAGAACGGAGATCTCCATGAGAGCGTTGACCGCTGTCCTGCTGACCCTCACCCTTCTGACGAGCGGCTGCGCCGTCATGGGCCGCCAGCAGAAGAACCAGCCGATCGTCGAGGAGAACGTCAACAAGATCGGCCCGGGCACCAGCAAGGCGCAGGTGACCGAGCTCCTCGGCGCCCCGCAGGACATCATCTTCATTCGCAAGGACAACGATCCGGTCCGCGAGCTCGCGTACGTGTACGAGTACACCGCGACGAAGTACACCGGTATCGTGTTCGCGTTCCTGAACTTCGGCAACTCGGACGAGAAGCAGGACCGAGTCGTCGTCTTCCTCGACGAGGCGGGCAACGTCAGTCACGTCGGCGCGACGTACGACGGCGCGAAGACCTCCTACGGCTTCCCGTTCGGACGGTGACCGTGCGCGGCTCGACAGACGAGCGAGCCACGAGCGCCCACCGCGTCGGCCTTTGCGCCGCCGGCGTCGTGCTACTCACGCTCTGTGGCTGCGCGCTCGACATCAACCGCGAACGCATCGGCATGCCGCTGCGGCACGAATCGTTCGAGGACCTCGAGGTCGGCGCGTCGGACCTCGGCGACAGCCTCGATGCTCTCGGCGCCCCCCAGCGCGTCGAACGCGAGAACGACGGCGACGAGACGCACCTGTGGTGGGTCCACCGCGATGTGTCGGACATCAACATCCGCTTCCAGCTGCCGCTGTCGTTTTTCGGCTACCGTCACAACCTCTTCCAGTACTTCCAGGGCGACGATCAGAACAACACGATGCACCTCGTGTTCGACGACGCCGGCAGCCTCCTGCAGAAGGAGCTGTTCATCCCCGAGGAGTACCGGCGCGAGATCAAGGACCCGGCGCCCGGCCGCGTTCTGCTGACGCCGCGCGCGGAGTACGCCGTCTTCCTGGAAGGCGACGCCGACCTCGACGATTACCGCGAGCTCTTCGGAAACGGCTACCTGCTCGGCTTCCAGGTCGGCTACCAGCCGGTCGCGCCGCTGATCATCAGCCTCGGCGCCAACTATCAGCTATACGAAGGGCAGCGCGTTCGCACGCCCTCAACGGTGTTCGAGTTCGATGACCTCGAGCTATTCACGGCCGAGGTCCTCGTGCGCCTGCAGATTCCTTTCGAGGTATTCGCCGAGCTGTTCAACTACGCCGAAGTGCGCAAGATTCTGCTCGCCGAAGACCCGGCGGACTACGACGGCTGGCTCGTGTACATCGAGGCGGGCCTCGGAGCGGCCTTCAATCAAGACGTGCCGGTGTACGTCAACGGCGCGCGCCAGGGCGATTTCTTCGACGACGACATCGGCATGACGGAAACCGCCGGCCTCGGCATCGAGTACAGCGTCGAGAACGTCAGCATTCGCCTCGGCGGCACGTACCGCTCGATGGACGCGTTCGGCGACGGCGATACGGGCCTACGCGACGACGCCGGAGCGTTCGGCGCGTGGCTCCTCGGCGCGTCGGTGTCGGTGAAGCTCTGAACTGAAGCGCGGAGTGCTCAGGTTCGTCGCAGGCGCTTGACGATCGGGAAGCGCCGCCCCGGCCCGAAGGCCTTCGACGTCACGCGCAATCCGGGCGCCGCCTGCTTGCGCTTGTACTCGTTCAGGTCGACGAGGTAGAGGATGCGACGAACGAGCTCTGCGTCGAAGCCACACGCGGCGATCTCATCGACGCCCATGCCCTTCTCGACGTATCCCTCGAGGACCGCATCGAGCACGTCGTACGGCGGCAGGGAGTCCTGATCGACCTGATCGGGACGCAGCTCTGCGGACGGCGGTTTGTCGATCGTCTCCGACGGGATGATCTCACCGTCGCGGTTCAGCCAGCGCGCGATGCGGTAGACGAGCGTCTTCGGCACGTCGGAGATCACCGCGAGGCCGCCGGACATGTCGCCGTACAGCGTGCAGTAGCCGACGGCGAGCTCCGACTTGTTGCCGGTGGTCAGGAGCAGCGCGCCGAGCTTGTTCGACAGCGCCATGACCAGAAGCCCGCGGATGCGCGCCTGGATGTTCTCCTCGGTGACGTCCTCATCGAGCCCTGCGAACACGGGCGCCAGCGTGTCGAGCGTCGCGGCGAAGATCGACTCGATCGGGATCTCGTGCAGCGCGATGCCGAGGTTCTCCGCCAGGGCGCGCGCGTCGACGACGCTGCCCTCGGAGGAGTACCGCGACGGCATCGCGACGCCGATCACGTTCTCCGCGCCCATCGCATCGGCCGCGACCGCCGCCGTCAGCGCTGAGTCGATGCCTCCCGACAGACCGAGCACGGCGCTCTGGAAGCCGCTCTTGTGCAGGTAGTCCCGCGTTCCGAGCACCATGGCGCGATACGCCCCCTCGACATCCGCGTCGGACAGCATCGGGACGCTGCCCAGAGTGCTCGCGGCGATCTCAGCAGAGTGCGCGGCGGGCGGCTCGAGCCGCGCCGGACGCGACACGGCTTTCGAGCTGTCGAGATCGAAGACGCGGAAATCCTCGTCGAACGCGGGAGATACGGCGAGTAGCTCGCCACGCTCGTCGAGTGCCAGGCTGTTGCCGTCAAACACGAGCGACGTGTTGCCACCGACGAGATTGCAGTAGACGATCGGCACGCGGTAGCGCCGCACGGCGTTCGCGAGAAGCTCCTGGCGAAACGCCGGGCGACCGACGCTGAACGGCGACGCGGAGATCGACACGATGAGATCGGCGCCAGCCGCGACGAGCGCTGCGACCGGATCGGCCGGATATCGACGCTGCAACCAGAACTCAGTGTCGTTCCACAGGTCTTCGCAAACCGCCAGCCCGACCTTGCGGCCTCCGAACTCGACGACGTCGTGCTCGGAAGCGGAGCGGAAGTAGCGCCCCTCGTCGAACACGTCGTACGTCGGCAGAAGCGTCTTGTGCTGCAGCAGCTTCACCTCGCCGTCGGCGACGAGCGCGGCCGAGTTGTACACGCGGTTGCCGTCGTCCTCGTCCGTTCGGACGACCGTGCCGATGACCATCGCGATGCCGCGGCACGCGTCGGCCGCCTGATCGAACGTCGCGGCGACCTGCGCGAGGAAATCGCGCCGCTCGAGCAGGTCTTCGGCGGGATACCCCGGCAGGGTCTGCTCGGGAAAGACGACCAGATCGACGCCGCGCTGCCGCCCCTTGTCGAGGGCTCGCTCGACCAGCTGCAGATTGCCCGCACAATCGCCGACGGTGGTATCGATCTGAGCGAGGGCGATCTTCATCGTCCGAACATCAACTTCCGAATAGGCGCTCGTGCAAGGCGACGACGCACTCCTTCACCCTTTCCCGTGCGACGACGAAGCTCAGGTTGATGCGCGTAGCTCCGAACGAGATCAGCTCGACGTTGATGTCGCGCTCGGACAGGGTCGCGAAGACCTCGGCCGCGAATCCGACGCGATCGCGGATCTCCTCGCCGACGACGCTCACCTGCGCCATGCCGTGTCGTACCGTCACTCGCGAAAAACCCGAGAGCTCTTCGACCACGTCGTCGAGGTTCACGTTCGAGCTCGTAGTCAACGCGACGCTGATCTCCGACGTCGCGATCATGTCGACGACGATCTCGAACTTCTTGAACACATCGGCGATCCGCGAGACGAAGCCGTACTGCAACGCCATCGGCGGTGCGACGACGCTGACGACCGTGACGTGGTCCTTGCTCGTGATCGACTTGACCCCGCGGTCGTCCGGCGCGAGCTCGTTGACGATGACCGTGCCCTGGAACTCCGGCTTGTACGTGTTCAGGACGCGGATCGGGATGTTGCGACGCACGGCCGGCATCATCGTCGCGGGGTGGACGACCTTGGCGCCGTAAAACGCGAGCTCGCCCGCCTCCGCGAACGACAGCTTGCCGGTCAGCTTCGCGCTGTCGACGATGCGCGGATCGGCGGTCATGACGCCGTCGACATCGGTCCAGATCTGGATCTCGTCGGCGTCGAGAGCAGCACCGAAGATCGATGCGGAGTAGTCGCTGCCCCCGCGCCCCAACGTCGTGATGCTGCCGTCTTCGTTCTTGCCGATGTAGCCGGTCACGATCGGCACGCCGCTCACCCCGCCGAGCGCCTTGCGAATCAGCTCGTCGGCCTCGGGAAGCGGCCGCGCGAGCCCGAACCGGCCATCCGTCAGAAGGCCGACGTCAAACGCGTCGTGCGCGCCCGATTCGACGCCTTCCGAGCGCAGGTGCGCCGACACGATGCGCGCGGAGATGCGCTCGCCGAACGAGACCAAGTAGTCGAGCGTGCGCGGCGTGCACTCGCGGATCAGCGAGATGCCGCGCAGCAGACCGTGCAGCTCGTCGAGCAGCTCGTCGACGAGGCCCGCGTCGAGCTCGAGCTCGGTGAGGATCGTCGCGTGGTCGTCCCGCATCCGGGTCCAGGACGCCTCCCAATCCCCCTGCTCGAGCGCCTCGTCGCGCAGCGCGAACAGACGATTCGTCATCCCGCCGACGGCGGACACGATGACGACCGGGTTCCTGTCGAGACGCGTTCGGATGATCTGGCCGACCCGGCGGATCGGATCGGCCCCACCGACCGACGTGCCCCCGAACTTCAGCACAATCACGCGATTCTAGCCTCATCACAAAGGACGCGATATCGTGCCAGAGGACGACCGCCACGTCACGTTCTTCCGGAAAGGTTCCGACGGCACTGCCACCGGTTGCGCATGTCCTTCTGGCACCTAGCGATCGGTAGGATCGAGGTGACAAAAAAAACGCCGCCACGCGACGCCCGACACGACGAGGAGCGGGCCCGCGACGGCGGCTGTCCCGCTCCGCCTCCGATGATCCGGAGGGATGCCCCTACGCCGACGCTTGCGGCGACAGATCCCGCAGCTCGACCGCCGCGCCGGACTCGAGCCGTAGCTCGTTCGCCTCCCAGCAGTCGCGACGAATCGACGCGAGCGCCAACCCGCGGCCGCTTGTCGGCAGCCGGCACGACGACGTGATGCGCCCGGCTTCCGTCGCGTCGCCGCCCGCGTCGCCTCCGAACAACGCGATTCCCGCCACGAGCGCGGCAGGATCGTCCGCCAGCACGTGGAACAGCCGCCGGTTCACGTGGCCGTACGTGCGCGTCCGCGCGACGATCTCCTGCCCGACGTAGCACTTGTCGTACGTCAACGCGCCGTCCTCGCAGACCTCGCCGGGAAAGCTGTCCTCGTCGCGATCGGCGCCGAACCGCGCGCGGCCCGCCTCGATGCGCAGGATCTCCGCTGCCATGCCGCCCGCACGTCGGCCACCGACGGACTCGACGGCCGCGGCAAGCGCCTCCCAGACGGCGCCGACCGCGCCTGGCGAGACCCAGAGCTCGAGGCCGCCGGGCTCGCCGACGCCCGTCGGGCGCACGTCGAGCCGAACGACGTCGACCGTCACGCCGTCGATCGTCGCGGCGCCAATCGCGAGCTCGGCCCCCGGTTCGGTGCAGGAGCCGCCGCACGCAGCCGCCAGCGCGTCGCCAGCGCGCGGTCCCTCGATCGACAGACAGACGACGTCCGCGGTGCGGTCGACGGCGTCGACATCGCTGAGGAGGCCGTACTTCCGGAAGCCCGTGACGACGCTCTCGCGCAGCGCCTCGGGGAACACCGCGCGGTACGCATCGCTCGCGCCGTCCTCGCCGGCGAGGCGGTACAGCGCGAACGCGCCGAGGAGCCGCCCCTTCGCCGTCAGCAGGCACGAGCGCTGACCGCCCCCCCGCCCGAGCCGGGCCGCGTGGCTCGACACGATCCGATCGAGGAACTCGCCGACCGGGTTGTCCGCTGCCGGTCCCCCGGGCGCGCTCGCGACGAGGTCGAGCACGCCGCGATCCGTTCGATCGAAGAGCGCCGCGGTCTCGCGCGCGGCGCGGTACTCGGCGTCGGTGTCCCCGAAATCGGCCGGCAAGACGCCGTCTCCGAGGTGCGCTCCGGCTCGACGGTGAAGCTCGATCAGCGGTGCCGCAGTCGGTCCGTCATGCGTCATGGCTTCAGCTGCTCGTCTCCGCCGGTTGCGCGCCGATCCGCACGTACGCGGCGTTGCGCTCGACCGGCACGAATCCGGCCGCAACGATCTCGCGGCGCAGGACCTCGTCCGTCGCCTCGTGCTCGGCACCAGCGGGGCGGATCACGTTCTCCTCGATCATCGAGCTGCCCATGTCGTTGGCGCCCCAACGCAGCCCGGCACGGCCGACCTCCAGCCCCTGCGTCAGCCACGACACCTGCACGTTCGCGATGTTGTCGAGGTAGACGCGGCTGAGGGCGAGCCAGCGCAGGTACTCCGGCCCCTGGACGCGCGCGGCAACCGCCTTACCGAGCGGCGTGTTGTCCGGCTGGAAATTCCACGGGATGAATGCGACGAAGCCCTCGCCACCGCGCGCCCGGGTCCGGTCCTGGAGCGCCCGGATCTCCTCGAGGTGACGCAGTCGGTGCTCGAGCGTCTCGCCGTGCCCGAACATCATCGTCGCCGTCGTCGGGAGCGCGAGTTCGTGCGCGATCTCCATGACCTCGAGCCACTCGCGCGAGTCGACCTTCGAACGCCGCTTGCGGCGGATCTCGTCGACGAGGATCTCGCCGCCGCCGCCCGGCATCGAGTCGAGCCCGGCGTCGATCAGGCTCTCGAGCACCTCGCGGCAGCTCAGGCCGGTGATCTCGTGCAGCCCCCAGACCTCGGTCGGCGAGAGGCAGTGCAGATGGATCGGGTAGCGCTGCTTGAGCTCGCGCAGGAGCCCCGTGTACCACTCGAGCGGCAGATCGGGGTGCAGCCCGCCCTGCATGAGCAGGCCGCTGCCGCCGAGCGCGAGGGTCTCCTCGACCTTGCGGTAGATCTCGTCGTACGACAGCACGTAGCCTTCGGCGTGTCCGGGGGGGCGGTAGAACGCGCAGAAATTGCAGATCGACGTGCAGACGTTCGAGTAGTTCACGTTGCGGTCGATCACGTATGTGACCACGCCGTCCGGATGGAGCTCGGCCCGGCGCTCATCGGCAAACCTCCGCAACTCGTCGTCGGCCACCGCAAGCGGCGCCTCCGTGCCCGCCGCAGGCGCAGGAAGGAGCGCAAGCCACTCGTCGAGCGAGAGGCGGCGTGTGGCGATCGCGCCGAGAGCGTCGGTCGCCGGTTCGGGTTGTCGCGGTTCGCTGTCTGTCACGGCGTCTGAGTGAGAAAGGTTCGCGAAATCGGTGCGGTGTCGATCGTCCTGATGCCGAACCGCAAAGGCCTCTGTCGAGGCAACCGCAAGACGGGGCCGCTCTCGGGAAGCGGGGCAACGGCGTCCGCCCGGCACGGGACACCGCTGCCGCCGACACGGGAAATCCTGTTCGGGAAGCCGAAAGGCTCGCTTAGAATATGCGTCTACTACTGCGATGTGTCGCAGGGGGCGGCGGGCAATCTTAGCCCTCGCACAGAGCGGGTACAAGCGCTCGGTCCCGAGCCACGGCGCTCGGCCCCGAGTCCGCAGTCCACGCCCCAACCCCCTCGCGACGCGTGGAGTACGGTGCCTGGTCCCAACACGCACCCGACCGAATGCGGTCGGGCGCGCAGTCGAGAGGGAGAGAGTTTGATGAACGTGCGCGTTTCGAGAGCGATCCACACGAGCAGCAGCCGCCCGCTGGCCTCTTGCGTCCTGCTGCTTCTCGCCATCGGGCTGGCCCCCGCCCCTGCCCGGGCAGCCGTGGCGGCCGACTCGCCGACCCGCGATTCGGTCCGCGTGGGCGGCGCCGAGATCCTCGGAGTCGTCCTCGATGTGACCGACGAGCTCGTCGTCATCCAGACGCCCGACGGCAAGCAGTTCCTCGCGCGCGACAAGGTCAGCAGAATCCGGCGCGACATCGACGAGGACAAGCTGGCGACGTTCGACAAGTACTTCGCGAGGTACTCGAAGAGCGGCAAGCCGGACTGGAAGAAGCTCGCCAAGTTCGCCCGCCGGGAAGCGCTGTACCCCGAGTTTCGGCGCGCGCTGCGCAAGGTCCTCGAGGACGAGCCGGACAACCGGGGCGCCCACAAGGGGCTCGGCGAGGCCGAGTTCGAGGGCGTATGGCTCGCCGAGCGGGAAGTCGAGCTCAAGAAGGCCGCGGGATACGCGGTCGAGGACGGACGCCTCGTGCGCGCCGGCACGAAGACGAAGGTGAAGTCGAAGAAGATCCCGAAGCACGTGAAGATCCTGCCGCGCAAGGAGCTCACGGACGACGAGAGGAAGAAGATCGAGGCGGACCGCCGCTTGGCGGAAGCGGTCGGCGAGAAGTTCCGCCAGAAGGTTCGCAAGGAACGTAAAGCCGGCAAGTGGAACCAGTTCCGCACGAAGCACTTCATCGTCGAGTGCAACTCGACGAAGGAGCTGACGCAACGCTACGGCGTGATCATGGAGCTGATCCGCGGCAAGCTGTCGAAGATGTTCCGCAGCCCCGTGATCAGAAACCTGCGCGCGCCGGTCAAGATCTACGCCAATCAAGAGTCGTTCATGGAGGACGACATGTACGGCCGCTGGGGAGGCCGCGGGCTCGGCGGATACTATATGCCGAGCAACCAGCAGATCGTCACCTACCACGGCACGTTCGGCTTCACGGGGACGACGTTTGGCGTCCTCGCTCACGAGGGCACGCACTACTACCAGGGCCTCGTGCTCAAGGGCGGGTTCGACAACGTGCCGATGTGGCTCATCGAGGGCCTCGCCGTGTACTTCGGCGACGGCGCTCGATTCGATCCGGAGGCGCGGAGCAAGTCGCGCAAGATCGAGGTCGGCCTGATCCCCCGCGATCGGCTGTCGCACCTGCAGGAGAAGATGCAGGCGAAGCGGCACACGAAGATCGAGAAGCTCGTCAAGCTGACGCGTCGGGGCGGCTTCTCCGGCAGCCACTACGCCGATGCCTGGGGACTGATCTACTTCCTCGTCAACTCAGGCGACGCCGGCACGAAGCTGATGCAGCAGTACTGGGGCATCGGCCTCAAGCACAAGCTGACGCTCGACCACTTCACCAAGCTCGCGGAAAAGTACTACGGCACCCTCGACAAGATGAACGAGGAGTGGGTCGAGTACATCCTGGCGCTGAAGCCGCCGCCGGCCGGCAAGATCGTCGGCGACTACTTCATCTGCGAGGATTTCCAGTTCGAGCTCGAGGCGCCGGACTCGACCTGGCAGTTCTTCGAGGACGACAAGGACAAGAAGCTCCTGATCGGACTCCTGAAGCCCGATAGCAGCGTGCAGATCCGGGTCTACTTCGAAAACAACATGTACGGCCTCGATCCGGAGGAGTACATGGAGAAGTGGAAAGAAGGTTCGAGCTACGGCTACGACAACTTGGAGTACGAGGAGCACAAGATCGCCGGGCTTCCGGGCTACAAGGCGACGTACGTCGATACCCGACGGCGCAGCGCGTTGTGGAGGGTCGTGAACGGTCGGGTCATCATCGACGGCGATGACGACGACGACGATGACGATGATGACGGCGAGAAGGAAGAGAAGAAGCCGCTCCGCGCTGTGCGCTACCTGCTGGTCCAGAAGGACGGCATCGCGTCCATCGAGTGCTCGGCCGAGAAGGCCGACTTCGGCGCGGTCGCCGAACTCTTCGACGACGCGCACAAGAACTTCCGGTTGATCGTCAGCCGGCGCTGGTAAAGGCGGGCGATCTTCGGCGTGGCTGTCGGCGTTCCGACTCTGCCGCGAACCGCTCGGTAGGATATCAACGATCAACGCCCCGAGCGTCGTGCGACGACACTCGGGGCGTTTTCACGTTCGGAACAGGGGCCGGAGCCGGGATCTAGTTCGCGCGGCGGAACTTGTCGTACGCCCGCTTGCGCTTCTTCGTGATCTCGACGGACTCGATCGCGTCGCCCTGGTCGAGCTGGTCGAGGACGTCGAGGCCCTTCGTGACCTTCCCGAAGACGGTGAACGCCTTCTGGAAGTCATAGTCCGGAAGGTCGCGGAAGCAGATGAAGAACTGGCTGCCGCCCGAATTGGGCACGTACTTGCCCGTCTCCGGATCGTACTGCGGAACCATGACCAAGCTGCCGCGCTCGCACTTGCGCGGGTTGATCTCGTCGCGCAGGTTGTAGCCAGGACCACCCTCCGGATCGTTCGTCGGGCTGCCGGTGATGATCGTGAGCTTGCCGGCCGTCGGATCGCTGTCGAGCGCGTAGAACGTCATCTTGCCGCCATCGGGCCCCTTCTCGAAGAAGCCGTCCTCGGCGCGAGTGATGAAGCTCGCGGCCGTGTTGAACGCGACGTCCTCGAACAGCGTCACGGTGAGGTCGCCCTTCGCGGTCTTGATCACGGCTTCCGGATTGCCCTGCGTGACCGATGCGTCACCGGCGGCGGCCACGTCTCCGGCCCCACCCTGCAGGTAGTCCTCCTCCGTCAGGATCGTGACCGTATCGATGGTCGCCTGGTACGGCTTGAGACTGTCGTAGGCATCGAGGCCTGCCACGACGGTGCCGAACGGGACGTGGTCGTCGTTCCACTCCGGGTGATCCTGGAGCGACACGAAGAAGATGCTGCCGATCTGGCCGCCCTTCACGGGCCCGGCGCGCGGCATGCTGCGCGTCACGAACGAGACGGTGCCCCGCGCGTGCTTGACGCCCTCATCGTTCGCCACCCCGCCGATCGAGTTGACGGGCGCTCCGACGCCGTTGAGCGTCGGGCAGCCGCCGAGAGCGTAGTTGCCGGTCTCGATATCGTAGAAGTTGAGACCGTCGTAGAAGCCCTCGTTCGCGAGTCCGATGAACTGGCGCGCCGCGGTCAGGTTGCCGCCCGATTGCTTCGGGGCGATCTCGATCACGACGTCCGTCGGCTGGCGGCTGAACTTCACTCGCGCGTAGTATTTCTTCCCGGTCTTCACCGTGTCGAAGATGCTGAAGCCGAACGGCTTCGTGCGCATCGAGCTGTCCCAGTGCCGCGCCTTGTTGCGAAGCACGCGGTCGACGCGAATCGCCGACGACGGCTTGAGCCCCGCCTTGATCGTGACGTACTCGGCCGCATCGCGGATCTTCGGGAACCGATCCTCGAGATTCTCGAAGAGGACATCGGCCGACCAGTCCGCGGAGTAGCGGCCCGACGCCGTCATCTCCGGGAAGTAGTCGCTGAGGTTGGCGACGTAGCCCACGATCTCGTACGCCGCGAGCGTCGTGAAGTAGCTCGCCGGCTCGGCCAGGGCGCTGAAGTCCGGCGTCATGACCTTGCCGTCGCTGAGCCGCGTCACCTTGAACCCGCACGCGAGGAGCGGCGCGACCGGCACCTTCTCGACGTTCTTCCCCTCGTTCTTCAGCGTCAGCTCGAGCTCGACCGCGAGGTTCGGCAGATGCGTTCGCTGCGCGCCGCGGCTGTAGCCGCTCGACATCGCGCTCTCGATCGACAGGAACAGGCTGCGCGCGCCGCGCTGCGTGCGCCGCTTCGCCTGCAGGGCCGGAGCGACCTTCGTGGGCGTAGCCGCCGTCGTGCCGCCGTCCGGGGGCGTCGTATCCGGAGTCGTCGTGTTACCGTTCGGCGGCGGAGGCGGAGGCGGAGGCGGCGGAGGCGGCGGAGGCGGCGCGGGCTTCTGCCGGCGCCCGGTCACCTGGATCAAGTGCCAGCCGAAGCTCGTCAGGACCGGCTGCGACACGTCGCCCTCCTCGAGATCCCAGGCGGCCGCGAGGAACTTCGGGTCGAGCTTGGCCGATCGATCATTCCAGCCGAGGTTGCCGCCGAGCGGTCGGGACGGCCCCTTCGAGTGCTTGTAGCACGCCTTCTTGAACGCCTCTTTCGTGCCGCCGGCGTCCACGATCTCCTTGCGGACCGCCTCGGCCTCGGGCTTCGACTTCAGCAGGATATGCGAGATCTTGAGCTGCTCCTGAGCCGATGCCGGACCGGCGAGAAACGATCCGAGCACGAAGGCACCGATCAGAACTCCGGTGACGGACGCGCGGTGACGAACTCTCATGAATAGGATTCCTCTCGAACAGGATGGGTGACCCGACCGCGAGCGCTGCGCCCTCGGAGGAAGTCGTCGGACGGCTCCGAGCGGCGAGTCACATGGGTTAACCCGTAACGTGGCACGAACTTAATACGAACCGGACCGCGAGTATACCAAGATTCCGCGGAGATTCCAGATGGAGTACTGCAAGCGGCCGGGAACTCGCACTCGATCACCGCAGAATCGCCCGTTTCATCGGCCGGCCTCGGCCAACGCCCACTCGACCAGCAGCCGGACGCCAGCCCCGGTCGCGCCGGGCACCAGGTACCCGGCGCTGCGCCGGCTCCACCCGACCCCGGCGATGTCGACGTGCGCCCACGGCACGTCGCGCATGAAGTGGCCGAGAAACGCCCCCGCGGTGCTCGCGCCGGCGTTGCGCCCGGATGAGTTCCGCAGGTCGGCGACCTGGCTCTTGACCGCCTCGTAGTACTCGTCGAAGAGCGGCAGGCGCCAGACGCGCTCGCCGGTGATTCCCGCGGCGTCCGCGATCGTGCGGGCGAGGCGGTCGTCGTTGCTCATCAGGCCGGCTGCCGTCGCGCCGAGCGCGACGAGGCAGGCGCCGGTCAGGGTCGCGATGTCGACCACCGCGTCCGGCCGGAAACGGCGCGAGTAGTGCAGCGCGTCCGCCAGGAGGAGGCGCCCCTCCGCGTCCGTGTTGATGACCTCGATCGTCTTGCCGGATGCCGAGCGGATCACGTCACCGGGGCGCAGAGCCGATCCGCTGATGTGGTTCTCGGCCGACGGCACGAGTCCGATGACGCGCGCCTTGGGCCCGATTCGCGCCAGAGCGTTCATCGCCCCGATGACCGCGGCGCCTCCCGCCATGTCGAACTTCATGTCCTCCATGCCGCGGGCCGGCTTGATCGAGATGCCGCCCGTGTCGAACGTCACCGCCTTGCCGACGAGGACGATCGTCTTCTTGGCACGCTGTGGACGGTGCTCGAGGATGATCAGCCGCGGTGGACGCGCGCTCCCCTGGCCGACCCCCAGGACGCCGCCCATCTTCTCTTTCTCGAGCTCGCGCGGCCCGAGGACGCGACACCGCAGGCCGGCCGCCTTCGCGACGCTTCGCGCCCGGCGCGCCAGCACCTCGGGATAGAGCTGGTTGGCCGGCTCGTTGGCGAGATTCCGCGCGCCGTTGACCGCGTCCGCGATGACGGCTCCCCGTCGCACGCCGCGGCGCGCCGCGGACAGATCGGCGTCCGAGCGCTCACCCTGCTCGAAGGCGACCGTCGGCTTGCGTCGACGCTCGCCGGGCTCGCTCTTCTGCTCGATGTACCGATAACTCCCGAGGTGCAGCCCCTCGGTCATCGCCTGGACGGTCGACTCGACCCCGAACTTGCCGAGCGCCTTGCGCAAGGCCAGGCTCGACAGCCCGACGCCGACACGCCCGCCGCCCATGCGCGAGAGCCGCTTCGCGAGAGCGCCGAACGCGCGGCGCAGCGCCTCGCAGTCGACCTTCTTCGCGTCACCGAGACCGAGCAGGACGCAGCAAGCGTCACTGGCGCGCGCCCCGACGAGCGGCAGCACCTCGCCGCGCTCGCCGCGAAAGAGGCCCTCCTTGACGGCCCGCGCGGCCAGACGCCGGGTCGCCTCGTCGAGGTGCGGATCACGCCCCCTCGGGAAGCCGCCTTTCGCGAGCGGCACCACTCGACGCGTCAACTTGCTTCGCCCGCCGATGACCACCTTCATGTGCAGACTCCTGAAGCGACGTGACACCTTCCGGCCCGCCTCGGCGGGATGCGCGCGGTATCCTACTCGATCCCATCGGCGACGTGAACCGACGCCTCACGTCAAAACTCAAGGAAGCCGGCGCCGGTCATCCGGCCCCGGC
>CAYMRB010000127.1:0-21863 GCA_964392615.1 uncultured Planctomycetia bacterium
CGCCCTGGAGAGCTCTCAGCCGCGTCGAACGCCTTTCCTGGACGGGCTCCTAGCACTCCACGCGCACGACGCCGAACTCGCAGGCGCCATCCGACGAGCCGGAGAACACGAATGTCTCGCGGCCCGTTCGCTGCGTGTACTCGTCTGCGACCTTCGCGATCGCCGCAGAGGCGTCGGCGTTTCCGAGCACCGCCACCGTCCCACCGCTGCCGCCACCGGTGATCTTCGCGCCCCAGAGCCCCGCGTCGGGGCCGGCCTCCCTGACGAGCTCGACGAGCAGATCCGTGCCGTCCGATCCGAGCCCGCAGGCCGAGTAGCTTTCGTGCGAGCCGAACATCAGCTCGCCCAGCTTCTTGCGAGCCGCGTCGTCCTCGACGCCGCGATCGAGAAGCGCCGCGAAGCGGGTCACGCGTTCGTGCTCGAACACCGGGTGGGCGGTCGGCTGTCGTACGGCGTACGTGCGGTCGGGGTCGACGCGCGTGACCGCGTCGGCCGTGCCGCGGTAGCGCTGCAGGAACTTGTTGCCGCGCATCGTCTCCGGAAGGCACTCGGCGTAGCGCACGCGGAACTGCGCCGGAAACACGTTGGCCAGACAACCGTGCCACTTCGTGTCGTCGATCGTCACGACACCGTCGGCAGCCGGAGCGGACACTTCGAGGCTGTGCAGATCGGCGAGGATGCGGTGACCCATGAACGCGCCCGTGCGGACCGAGCCGTAGTCCGCTCCCGAGACCGCGTGACGGATGCCGGAGTCGATGCCCCAGAACCGGATCGACGACGGGATCTCGCGATAGCCCTGCACGTCGGCCGGCTGGCAGAGCAGCGCGAGCAGCTGATCGGACCGACCGAGCGCCGAGGTCATCTGATCCATGATGCCGCACGGCGCGCCGACGACGCGGTTCTCGACGATCTGGCACAGCCGCGCGAGCTCGGCACCTTCGATCGCGGCATCGCGAGCGTGCGCGATCGCCTGCATCACGGCAACCTCGAGCGCCGCGGACGAGCTCACTCCCTTCCCCTCGGGCACTCGAGAGTCGATGAGGATGCGCCAGCCACCATCGGTCGGCACGTCCGTCTCGCGTGCCAGGACGATGAGTACGCCGACGACGTAGGCGGCCCAAGCATCGTCCGGCGTCGCACGGAAGCACTCGCACGCGGCGTCGTACGATCCGGTGGCCAGCTCCCGGACTCGAGCGCTCGGCACGGTGTACGTGCGTGTCGCGTCCTCTCCGTCGGGTGCCAGGCTGACGACGCGCACGTCGGCGTCGTCCACCGCCTGAGCGGCGACGACGGTCGCTTCAGCGATCGGCAGCTCGAGCACGAGCGAGCCGCTGTAGTCGGCGATGCCGCCCATCACGTCGAGGCGTCCGGGGGCGCGCGCGACGAGGATCGGTCGATCGGCCGTGAACAGCCCGTCGACCGCCGCATCGGCCGGATTTCGGATTCCCTCGACGAACTCGACGACGTCGCTCGGCTCGTGATCGGGGGCGAAGGTACGCACGTTCGGCTCGGTCATCGTCGCTCGACTCTGCTATTCGGGACGGAGCGGCGGAGTCGAGCTGCCGCGAAGCGGTCAGCCTACAGCTCCGCGGGCCTGGGCTGCCGGGAGTCACCGTCATAGGCTGCGTCGTACGTGGTCAGCCCATGCCCCCATTAGGCCGTTCGGCCCGAAAACCGCAAGCCTCTGCCGCGGGATTGCGCGATGCCTCCATCGCGCTACGATGCGAGGCGCACAACCAGCAGCCGAGGAGTCGCCCCATGCAACGCGTTTCCATCGCCGTCTTGTCTGTGATCGTCACGGTGCTCTCGATCGGAGCGGGGCGCGCGGAACCGCCGGGTCTGATTCCGAATGCATCGTTCGAGGTCGACAAGGGCGGCAATCCGGCGGGCTGGTCGACCCAGCGCTGGAGCGGCGAGGGGCAGCACGCGTACTCGATCATCGCTCGCACCGGCCAGCGCAGCGTCTCGCTCCAGTCGAAGGACGGCGCGGATATCTCGTGGGGCGCGATCATTCCGGTGAAGCCGTGGTCGCGGTACCGCCTGACCGGCTGGATCAAGACGGCCGGCGTCGCGACGAAGCGCGGCGGCCGCGGTGCGCTTCTGAACCTGCACAATATCCAGCCGGTCGCGACGCGTGCGTTGACGGGGACGAACGACTGGACGCGCGTCCAGGCCGAGTTCGACACGGAGTCGGTCGACGCCGTGCAGATCAACTGCCTGTTCGGCGGGTGGGGGCATGCGACGGGCATCGCGTGGTACGACGACCTCGAGCTCGAGCTCCTCTCGACGCGCGAGTGGAAGCCCGTCGCGAAGATCGACGCCGCGAAGACCGGCGCGCCGATCTCGAAGTACATCTACGGCCAGTTCATCGAGCACCTCGGCCGTTGCATCTACGGGGGCATCTGGGCGGAGATGCTCGAGGATCGCAAGTTCTGGGACGCCGTCGGCAAGGCGCCCTCGCCATGGCGCGTGATCGGCGGGGCCGTCTCGATGGAGCGCGAGAGCTCGTTTGTCGGCGAGCACACGCCGAGCGTCGCGCTCGCGGCGGAGGGCGAGTCCGGCATCGCGCAGGGCGGCCTGGGTCTCGTCATCGGCAAGCGCTACGACGGGCGGGTCTGGATTGCCGGCGACCCGGCCGCAGGGCCGGTCAGCGTTCGACTCGTGTGGGGCGACGGGCCCGCTGACCGCCAGGCGGTGACGGTTGGCGTCCCGAACGATGAGTATCGCCGCGCGCCGTTCTCGTTTGTCTGTGGCGGCACGACGAACAACGGTCGATTGGAGATCGTCGCGTCCGGAACGGGTCGGCTGCGCGTCGGCACCGTGTCCTTGATGCCGGCCGACAATGTCAAGGGCATGCGCCGCGACACGCTCGCGCTGCTGAAAGAGCTCGACTCGCCCGTCTACCGCTGGCCCGGCGGCAACTTCGTCAGCGGCTACGATTGGAAAGACGGCCTCGGGGATCGCGACCGCCGGCCACCGCGCAAGAACCCCGCATGGAAGGGTATCGAGCACAACGACGTCGGTATCGACGAGTTCATGGTCTTCTGTCGCGAGCTCGGCACCGAGCCGTACATCGCCGTGAACAGCGGCCTCGGCGGCGTCGAATCGGCCATCGAGGAGCTGCAGTACGCGAACGGTGCCACGGACACGCCGATGGGCAAGCTGCGCGCCGCGAACGGCCATCCGGAGCCGTACCGCGTCGAGTGGTGGGGCATCGGCAACGAGATGTACGGCGGCTGGCAGCTCGGTCACATGTCGCTCGAGAAGTACATCGAGAAGCACAACCGGTTCGCAGAGGCGATGCGCGCCGAGGACGCTTCGATCCAGCTCGTCGCCGTCGGCGCGGTCGGCAGGTGGAGCGAGGGCATGATGCGGCACTGCGCCGACCACATGGAACTCGTCAGCGAGCACTTCTACCGTCAGCTCGCGCCGGGGCTCGCGAGTCATGTGCGTCAGATTCCGGACTCGGTGCGCAATATCGCGAACGCGCACCGGGACTATCGCCGCCGGTTCGAATCGCTGCGCGGCAAGGACATCCGCATCGCGCTCGACGAGTGGAACTACTGGTACGGGCCCCACGTCTACGGCGAGCTCGGTACGAGGTACTTCCTCAAGGATGCGCTCGGCGTCGCGGCTGGGCTCAACGAGTTCGCGCGTCACAGCGACATCTACTTCATGGCGAACTACGCGCAGACGGTCAACGTGATCGGTTGCATCAAGACGACCAAGACCGCGGCAGCGTTCGCGACCACGGGACTCGTGCTGAAGCTCTACCGCCAGCGTTTCGGGACGATTCCGGTCGCGGTCGAGAGCACGGCTCCGCTCGACGTGATGGCCGCGTTCACCGCAGATCGGCGCGCGTTGACCATCGCGGTCGTCAACCCGACGCGCACCGCGCTCGAGCTGCCGATCGAGGTGGCCGGCGTCGATCTCGCGACGACCGGCCGGTCGTGGGAGATCGCGGGAGACGATCCCGAGGCGTACAACGAGCCCGGCGTCGCGCCCCGCGTGTGGATCGAGCCGGCGATGGTCGCGGGCATCGGGAAAGCGCTGCCGCTCGCCGCGAGCAGCGTGACGCTGTTCGAGATTCCGGTCGCGACTGCTGACGGCGCCGAGAGCGCCGCCGCCGAGCGGTCGGGCGACTATCCGATCCGCCCGGTGCCGTTCAGCTCGGTGCACGTGACGGGGGGCATCTGGGCCGACCGTCTCGAGACGAACCGTGTCGCGACCATCCCGCACTCGTTCCAGAAGTGCGAGGAGACCGGGCGCCTCGCGAACTTCGCGCGCGCCGGCGGCCTCGAGGAGGGCGGCTTTCAGGGCACGTACTTCAACGACTCGGACGTCTACAAGGTGATCGAGGGCGCGTGCTACTCGCTCATCGTGGAGCCGGATCCGGAGCTCGAGAAGTTTCTCGACGACCTGATCGCGACAATCGCCGCAGCGCAGGATGACGATGGCTATCTGTACACCGCGCGGACGCTTCAGGACGCGCGCTACGCGCCGCCAGGCGGCAAGGAGCGCTGGTCGGACATCGGCGCCGGGCACGAGCTGTACTGCGTCGGCCACATGTACGAGGCGGCCGTCGCACACTGGCGGGCGACCGGCAAGCGCACGCTGCTCGACGTCGCGATTCGCAGCGCCGATCTCGTCGACCGTGTCTTCGGGCCGGGCAAGCGGACGTGGCCGCCGGGGCACCAGGAGATCGAGATCGGGCTCGCGAGGCTCTACCGCGTCACGGGCGAGGAACGGTACGTGAAGCTCGCGCAGTTCTTCCTCGACGCGCGCGGCCGCAAGGAAGGGCGTGGCCATCTGTACGGCTCGTACAGCCAGGATCACATCCCGGTCATCGAGCAGGAGGAGGCCGTCGGCCACTCGGTTCGCGCCGGGTACCTGTTCGCGGGCATGGCCGACGTGGCGGCGCTGACCGGAAACGAGGATTACGTTCGCGCGATCGGCAAGCTGTGGCAGAACGTCGTCGGGAAGAAGCTCTTCATCACCGGTGGCATCGGCGCGACGGGAGCCGGCGAGGGATTCGGCGGCAACTACGAGCTGCCGAATCTCGTCGCGTACTGCGAGACGTGCGCGGCGTTCGCCAATGCGTTCTGGAATCAGCGCATGTTCCTGATGCACGGCGACGGCAAGTACGCCGATGTGCTCGAGCGGATCCTCTACAACAACGCCCTCTCGGGCATCGCGCTCGACGGCAAGAACTTCTTCTATCCGAACCCGCTCGAGTCGGACGGTCGACATGCTCGCAGCCCGTGGTTCGGCTGCGCGTGCTGTCCGAGCAACGTCGCGCGATTCATCCCGTCGGTGCCGGGATACGCGTATGCGGTGCGAAGCGACGAGCTGTTCGTCAACCTTTTCTTGGAGGGGCACGCGACGGTCGAGGTGGGGGCCCTGTCCGTCGAGCTGCGTCAGGAGACGGACTACCCGTGGAGCGGGAAGGTGTGGATCGCGGTCACGCCGGACCCTGCCGGCGCGGAGTTCGCGCTCAAGGTGCGCATTCCGGGGTGGGCGCGGAACGAGGCCGTTCCGAGCGATCTGTACCGATTCCTGGATCGAGTCGACGCGCCGGCCAGTCTCCGCGTCAACGGCGAGACGGTGTCGACGGATGTCGATCGTGGCTACGCGACGATTCGCCGCGCGTGGGGCAAGGGCGACGTCGTCGAGCTCGAGCTGCCGCTGCCGGTCCGTCGTGTGCTGACGAACGACAAGGTCGCCGAGAACCGCGGACGCGTCGCGTTGCAGCGCGGGCCGGTCGTCTTCTGCGTCGAGGGAGTCGACGTCGAGGAAGGTCACGTCGTGAACTTGCGCCTCGCCGACGATGAGAAGCTCGCGGTGACGCACCGCGAGGAGCTCCTCGGCGGCGTGACGGTGCTCGAAGGTCGCGCGACGCGTTACCGCTGGACGAAGGAGCAAGAGGTCGTCGAGGACGGGGAGGTCGCGATCACGGCGATCCCGTACTACGCATGGGCGCATCGCGGGCGTTGCGAGATGGCGGTCTGGCTCGGTCGTACGCCCGAGGGCGTGCGACCACTGCCGGCCGCGACGATCGCCTCGAGGAGTCGCGCCACGGCGTCACGCGGCAACGTCGGCGCTCTGGCCGACCAGCGGGATCCGAAGAGCTCGGCCGACCACTCGAATCGTTTCCTCCACTTCTGGCCGCAGAAGGGGACGAAGGAGTGGGTGCAGTACGACTTCGCCGAGAGGACGCGCGTCCAGGCGGTCGAGGTCTACTGGTTCGACGACACCGGTATCGGCGCGTGTCGGCTGCCGGCGTCGTGGAAGCTCCTCTACCGTGACGGGGGCGAGTGGAAGCCCGTCGAGAATCCGAGCGGCTACAGCTGCGAGGGCGACAAGTACGTCCGCACGACGTTCGATCCGATCGAGGCCGACGGCTTGCGCATCGAGATCCAGCTGCAGGAGCAGTGGGCGGCGGGCGTCCACGAGTGGCGCGTGAAATAGCCCGCTCCCTCGTCAATCGTCCGCTTCTTCGATCTCCGGCAGGTCGGCTCGCACGACGACCCAGATCTTCGGATAGAGATTGTAGGCGACCTTGAGCTTCGGGTCCGGCACCTGGCCCAGCAGCCGCGGCTTGCCCGGTTCGAGCAACGTCGCGTGGAAAGCCTCGTCGCGCTCGATCTTCGGGACGTGGAGCGGCACCTGATGTGCGTTGGGTAGCGAAACGCGGAGGTCGATTCCGTCGAGGTGCGTGACATCCGTGCGGAGGTAGAGCCGGACCTTGCCGCTCTTCTCGACGAACGCCAGCACATCGACCCAGAGGCCCTCCTTCAATGTCGCTGCAACCGGATCGGTCACCGCGGTCTCCCCCTTGCCATAGATCTTGTACTTCTCGATGTAGGCGCGTTGGGAAGAGATTTCGATCGTGGCAACTTGCCCTCCGAGCGTCACGAAGATAGGAGACGCGATGACCTGTATCGCACCCGCGAGGTCCTTCCTACGTTCCTCGAGAGCGCGCTCGGCCTCGGGTGAGACCGCGGCATCGAGTGCGGAGCCGGGCTCGTCGATGCCGAGCTGCTCGAAACAGTCCTGCGCGCCGGCCTCGTCGACCTCCCAGAGCTCGATCGAGGTGACGATGGTCCGCGCTCGCTCGTCGATCGGAAAGAACTCGGCGGCGATCCGGTCGAGCGTGGCGCGCTCGTGCACGATCAGCCCGGACTGCGGAGAGATCCACACGTCCGGCAGCGATCGATCGAGCTTGCCGAAGCGCGCCTCGATCGCCTGCAACAGGAATGGTGGATATGACCGCTGCCCGGGGACCGGTTCGGGCGCATCGAAACGCGCGTCGATCGCCTGTAGCGCGAGCACGCCCATGGTGTCGCCGAGCGGAACGACCTCGCGCCCGAGACCGCCGAAGGAATGCGCCATGCGCAACGGTACGCGATACGCCTCGCGGTCCTCGTTCGTAGCGTAGTCGATAGCCGCCTGCGCGATCATGCGCTCGGCGAAGTCGCGCTTGGCTCGGACGATCGCCTCCGGCAGCTCGCGCGGTGAGGATGGCTTCGCCGGCGGGGCGCCGCCGGTGTCATCGGCGTCGGCACGGACGGCAGCCGCCGGGATCGGAGGACGTTCCTGACTCTCGACCCGCAGTGCAGGAAGAACTGCGGCGAGGAGCGCGGCGGAGACGACGAACGCGGCGAGGCGCAGCGGGGCCAGGCGGTCCGAACGGGGCGTGAGGACCATCTCGATTCTCCTGCGAAGGAAGCTCTCGGATTCGGCGGCAGCGGAAGACGGCTGCGGGGCGAGTCGTGCGCCGTGGCGAACGGCATCGACGAGTGCCTCCGCGTAGCTGTGTCGCGCGTTGGGTTCGGCGGACGATGCGGACGATCCCGTGTCCACGACGAGGCGGTCGCACAGCACCTCGGACACGCGCCGCATCGAGCGAGCGATCGGACGGTGCATCGGCAGCGGCCACGCGAGGATCGCGACGATGCGATGGAGCAATTGCCAGACGAGATCGCGGCGTGCGCAGTGGGCGAGCTCATGTGCGATCAGCTGCTCGAGTCGGGCGTCGTCGAGGCGATCGATGAGCGGAGTCGCGAGCAGCACGCACGGTCGCAGCGGGCCGACGAGAAGCGCGGCGGGGTACGCGTCAGCCGTGTGCACCGGGACCGGCCGTGCGATGCCGAGGCGATGCCGCCCGCGGTCGACGGCATCGAGAACGCGCGCGTCGCGAACGACGGCGCCGCGACGATAGAGCCGCGTGACGCCAGCGAGGTCGCGTCGCAGCAGAATGAGGCCGAAGAGCACGCCGATCGCGTGAAGTGCGAGAAGCGGTGTGGTCACGGCATCGGGAATGGCTATCGACACCGATGGCCACGACTGGCCGCCGGTCGCCGCGGGTACGAGCGCGACGTGTTCTGTGGGCGTGTAGTCGCGATGCGGATCCCCGCTCGCGTTCACGTTGTCGGCCATTCGATCGGTCGCTGGTTCGGGCGGTGTTGCGCTCGTCGACTCCGGCGAGACGGGGACGGAAGACGTCCGCGGGGCGCCGGACGCGTCCGGCGCGGGAGCCGACGGCCACGCGAGGGCAGCAGTCCGGATCGGGGGCTCGCGAAGCGCCGTGACCGCGAACGACACGCCGAGCAGCGCGAGCGACAGCACGACGAACGCGCGAAGCAGTCGGTCGCGTGCGGCGAAGTGACCGCGTGACAGGCGGAGTCCTATGAAGAGGACCACCGCGAGCATCGCGATCCACGACCACCACTGGACCCATGCGGCGGCGGCGGAGGAGAGCGTGTCGAGTGTCATCATCTCACGCCTCCTTCTTCCGACGCCGCAGGATGCCCTCGATCACGCGCAGCTCGTCGGCGGAGATCTCTTCATCGCCGACGAGCGCCGCGACGATCCCGGACGCCGAGCCGCCGAAGAACCGCTCGCGGATCCCCGCCAGGAACCGGCGGCGGAAGTCGTCGCGCTCGACGCGCGCCGCGTACACGTGCGCTCGACCTCGCTTGCGGCGTCCGACGAGCTTGCGGCGGTAAAGCTTCTGCAGCACCGACAGCACGGTCGTGTAGGCGGGCCGCGGCGTCTCGGGCCAGTCTTCCCAGAGCTCGCCGGCCGAGGCACCGTCGCCTGCCCAGAGCATCTCGAGCACGCGCAGCTGCAGTTCGCCGAGGTCTTCGAGATCCATACGCTCCGCCCTCCGGGACTCCTACAGGGGTCGTAGTACTACGGCCATCGTAGATAGAGTCGAGCCGATGGCAAGCGTTTCCGCGCAGAAAGGGCGTTTTTTTTCGCGGGCTCCTAGCGGCGATCTTGTTGGTGCGCAGACCCGTCGCCTTCCGAGCGCTCGATCTTGCGGATCGCGTCTCGCGCGCGGTAGCCATAGAACGGCTGCAGCTTGAGGAAGGGGCGGATCTTCGGCAACGCCTCGCGCGCCGCCGGGCCGATGTCGCCGAGGATGTCGATGACCCACGCCTGGTGTCGCAGCTCGCCGACCGGCTCGAGATCCGACAGGAGTCGGTCGACCACGTCCTTTCCGAACGCCGGCAGCACTTGCTGGATCACCGGGAGCGCGCCCCTCTGGTTCGGCGCCTCCCGGACGAGCCGGACCATCGTCGGGATTGCGGGCCGCGCCCGCTCTCCGATCGCGAGAAGAGCTTCCGCCGCCGCTCGCGCCACGCTTTGGTCGTGGTCGAAAAGGCGTTCGGCCATCGCGGCGATATCGGCTTCGTCTTCTGGACCGAGACGCCCGATGGAGCGGAGCGCGACCGCGCGGACGCCCGGCTCCGTGGTGTGGAGTGCGTGGAGCAAGCAGCCGATCGCGTCGTCGCGAGCCACGTCCGCCGTCTCGAGCGCGCGCGCCGATGCGACGCGGACGTTGCGGTCTTCGTGCTCGAGCGCGCGGCACAACGCAGCGGCCGTGGCGCGATCGCTGACGCCGACGAGCCCCAACGCGCGTGTCGCGGCCAGCCCCACGGCGGCGTCCGGCGCATCGAGGTACGCGACCGCGCCGGGCAGCGGCGCATGACTGTCGCGCGCGACCGCCGCGACGGTGCGCAGCGCTTCGAGGCGGAGCTCGCGCTCAGCGGATCGCGCCAGGCGATCGAGCGCATCGATGGCCTCCCTCGCGGAGGGCCCGAGGTCCTTCAATGCCTTGCAAGCATCGAGTCGCGCGCCGGTGTCGTCGGAGTCGAGACTGGAGATCAAGGCCGCGACGGCGGCTGCGTCAGCGCTTCCGGAGAGGCTCGCGACGGCTCGGGCCGCCCGGATGCGCACACGGACGTCGACGTCGTCGAGACAGTCGCGGGCGTCGGGGATGGCTCCTTCTGCCACCTCGCGCAGATTCGATAGGGCGTCGAGAGCCATCGCGCGACGTCGAGCCTCGTCGTGACGCAATGCGGCGCGGAGCGAAGCCACCGCCGGCTGACCGATAGCGACGAGGACGCGTGACGAGGCGTTGCGAATGCGGTCGCTCGAGCTGCCGAGTCGTGGGAGCACGCCGTCGATCGCGCTCGTCGCCGCGGGGCCGAGGTTCTCGAGCGCGGCCAGCATCGCGACGACCGTGTCCACCGGCGCATCGCCCGCGGCGTCGAGGCGGCGAGCGAGCTCCCGGACGGCCACGTTCGCCGTCTCGCCCGACAGCGTGAAAAAAGCGTCGACGACGACGTCGCGGACGAACGGATCGTCGTCGTCAAGCAGCGCGATCAGACTCGGCACTTCCGCAGGCGTCATGCCGATCGACGCGAGCGCTGCGAGTGCCCGCTCGCGCACGCGGAAGTCCTCGTCCGCGAGTCGTGTGACAACAGCCGAACGCGCTGGAGCGGCCGCCTTGCCGAGCCGAGCGATGGACGTGAGGAGGCCGACGCGAACTTGCTCGTCGCGAGCCTCGAATCGAGGCAGCAGCTCGCGAAGCGCTCGCGGGCCGAGTGCCTCGAGCGCCCAGGAGATGTCCTTCGCATTCGGGGATTGCAGCGCGACTCCCCACGTGAAACCGCGTTCGTGCAGCGAGTCCTCGAGCGCGCGCACGGCGATATCGAACCACTCGTCGCCCTCGATCTGCCACAGCGCGACCGCGCAGCGCGCACGGAAGTCGGTCTCGAAGTCGTGCAACGCGCTCCGCAGCTCGTCGACCGCCGGGCTCGCAGCGGCGCCCAGCTCGCCGAGTGCCATCGCCGCGGAGTGCCGCAACGACGGCCAGTATTGCGCCCCCGTGCTCATTCCGGTGTGCGAGACCGGAGCGTTCAGGCCGGCCACGAGCGTGTCGATCAGCGCGTCGTCCGACAGGCGGCCGTGACGCCAGAGCCAGCGCGCCGAGGGAATCGCTACGTCGAGAGCGCCTGAGGCGGCCGCCTCTTCGAGCACGGGCGCGATGACAGCTTCGGGGTGATCGTACTCGCAGAGTTCGCGCGCGGAGTCGGCGCCGAGAAAACCCCTGCGGCCGTTGCGAGCCGTTCTGCTCTCCCTCTCCGCCTCGTGTCGTTTCACCAGAAGGCGTACCGCGGCGTCGCGGACCGGGGCGATCCGCCGGATCAGCCACGACGGGAGGCGCTGCGGTGGTTGGATGCCGCTGATGTGGAGCCCTGGCCGCAGGCTCTCCTCGACTCGCGACGTGAGCGCGTCGACAACGCGCCTCGACTCGAGCAGGTCGGGCCGCTTGTTCAGAATCTGAACCGCTGTCCAGAACCCCGCGTCATCGGCGAACAGCGCGAGCACCTCGTCCACCGACGGATGGAAGTCGGGGTAGCGATCGATCCAGTGCGACCCGTCGGAAACGGACGGCGCGACGAGCAGCGTCATCGGCCCGAATGTCCAAGGAGACCACCGCTGGAGATGCGGCAGCAGCCGGGCGGGCGTCGTCGTGCCCGCCTCATCGATGTGCACGATCGCGGCCGCGGCTGCCGGTGCGAGGTCGGGATCGTCGAGTAGCGACTGCAGGGGGGCGATCGCGTCGTCCGCGCGCGGCCCCATGCGACCGAGCGCGCGGACGGCGGCGTGTCGCACCGAGCCATCGTCGGCGGACAGTGCGGCGATGAGATCCGGGATCGCGGCGCGCGCAGCGATGCCGATCGCACCGAGTATCTGCGCGGCGTGTGTGCGCGACCCGACGTCTTCGGTGCGCAGCAGCTCGATCAGGGGCTGCACTGCGGCTGGGCCGATCGCGCCGAGGGCGGCTTCGACGTGCCGGTGTTGACCGAGCTCGCGTACGAGATCGGGCACGGCCTCCGACGCCGCCGGCCCGAGGGAGCCGAGGGCCGGGATCGCGTCCGGCTGTCTCAGGGCGACGCGCCGCAGCAGCGGCAGCGCGTCTCGTGCGCGACCGCCGATTCGAGCCAGCGCACGGACGGCGTTGTCCCGCGCGTTCTCGTTGCCGTCTTCGCAGATGCGGATGAGATCGGCAACGGCTGCTTCGCCGTAGCTCGCGGCGAGGGCCGAAGCGTGGTGCGGAATGCTTCGGCTCGGCACGGCCTCGAGGATCGCCGGCAGGTGCTCGCGCACCGCGCTCCACTCGGGGCGCATGCGACGGAGGGCGACGATGGCCTCCCGGTCGTCGATCTCGCGGACGATGCGAGCCAGCGCCGGGCGCGATCCGGGGCCGAGGGTCGCCAACGCCTCGAGAACTCGCGAAGGCGCGTGTCGTGACGAGACGCGATCGAGGGTGACGAGGAGCTTCGGAACCGCGTACTCGGGATCGAATACGGCGATGCGGGCGAGCGCGATCGCCGCATGACCCTCGAGAGCGCTGTTGCGTTCGAGGGCCGCCTCGATCGTCGGCAGCGCCCGACGCGCCGGAGGGCCGATCTGACCGAGAGCGGCGGCGGCCATCCACGTGTACGCGAACTGCGGGTCGTTCACCATGCCTTCGAGCGCAGCGATGGCGGCCGCCGGCGGCGAGCTGCAGCGGCCGATCGCCCAGACGGACTGTTGCTCCTTGCTGCGGTCGAACAGGCCGTGCAGGTGCTCCGCATACGGTTCCAGCTCTTCGGGCGCGATGCGCAGGAGCGCCTCGGTGGCGAACTGGCGCAGCGAGCGACGGCTGTCGGTGAGAGCTTCGGTGAGGTCGGCGGAGGCCGCGTCGCCGATCGAGGCCAGAGCGTCGATCGCGACCGGCGACGCGAGCCGCTCCTCGGCGACGGCCGCGATCAGCAGCGGCACCGCGCGACGCGACCTCAGCTCCCCGAGCTTCCGCGCCGCCCGCTCGCGTTCGGCGTCGTCGTCGCTCTCGAACGCGCGCAGTGCGAGCTCCTCCCGAATGCGATCCCACGAGGCGTAGAAGAGGCCGCCGACCGTCAGGGCGAAGCCGATGATCGTCAAGCTCAGAGTGCGTCGAGCGTGTCGCATGTGTCGTGCGGAGACCCGGGGTTGCCGTTGGGGCACTCCGTGAGTAGACCGCATCGTACGCGGTTTCGTTGCATGATGGGGGACGAGTTCGAGGCGACTCCGACGCCGACTCCGCCTCCGACGCCGACACCGACACCACGCGGCACCTCGCGGCGGTCGAAGGGGCCGCACGGCTCGCGTTCTTCACGCGTCCTGTCTCTCGATCTGCTCCAGACATGGCCGCGTGCGCCGCCTGCACGACGTCGAGGAACGCCACGGCTGGCGCGACCGACCTCGTTGACGCCGAGCTCGACGATCTGATCGCCTGCCTCGAAAGTCTCTGATCTCGCGTCCAGCGACGGGGTACAATCGTCGCGGGATAGGATCGGGCGTGTTCAGAGAGAGTTCGCGGCAGTAGGTATGCCATGCTTCCGCCAGACGATGGCGTTGCGGATCTCGAGGCGACGAGCGGCGACCAGCCTGCCGGCTGTCCTGCCGACGAGCTGCTCGGTACCGTCTACCGCGAGCTGCGTGCGCTGGCGGCCTCGTTCCTGCAGAGTGAGCGGCGCGACCACACGCTCCAGCCCACCGCGCTCGTCCACGAGGCTTGGCTGCGCCTGACGAACGACCCGGAGCGCGAGTGGAACGATCGCACCCACTTCGTCGCCTGCGCAGCCAAGGCGATGCGCCGCGTTCTCGTCGACCACGCCGTTGGGCGACGACGGCTCAAGCGCGGTGGGGGAGCGTCGCGGGTGCCTCTTGACGCGATTACGGTGCTGTTCGAGGACAGCGCGCTCGACCTGCTCGCGTTGGAGGAGGCGCTGGAGCGTCTCGGAGCGCGCGACGATCGCGCCCTGCGCATCGTCGAGCTGCGGTTCTTCGGCGGTCTCGATATCGTGACGACGGCCAAGGTGCTAGGCGTGTCTCACGCGACCGTCGAACGCGATTGGAAGTTTGCGCGCGCCTGGCTCCACCGCGAAGTCAGCGGCGCGGCGGAGGCCTGAACCGTGGATGCGCGCTGGACGCGACTGAAGGACATCTTCACCGCCGCCCAAGAGCTGGACGACGCGGAGCGCGAGCGATACGTCGACCGCGCTTGCGAGGGCGATGACGAGCTGCGCACGGAGGTCCTGTCGCTGCTCGACTCGAACGCCGCAGCCGGCGACGATTTCATCGAGGTCCCGTCGATCGCGGTCGACGACGACCCGGACCCGCAGCGGCCGCGCCGGCTCGGTGACTACGAGATCATCGGCGAGATCGCCAGCGGCGGGATGGGCGTCGTCTACCGCGCGCGTCACCGGCGACTCGGCCGCGAGGTCGCGTTGAAGACGGTTCGCTCGACCGTGTTCGCCTCGTCCTCCGATGTCGCGCGGTTTCAACGCGAGGTGCGGGTGGTCGCGTCGATCGACCATCCTCACGTCGTACCGGTCCTCGAGGTCGGCGAGGACGGCGGCACGCATTTCTTCGCCATGCGGCTTTTCGATGGCGGCGACCTCGCGCGACCAGCGGTTGCCTTCGACCGTTCGCCGCCAGCGATCGCGCGTTTCTCCGAAAAGATCGCCTCGGCCGTCGACGCCGCGCACCGGCTCGGCGTGGTGCACCGGGACCTGAAGCCGGCCAACGTCCTCCTCGACGCACAGGGCGAGCCGCACGTTGGCGACTTCGGGCTCGCGAAGCCTCTCGATGATTCCGCCGTGCTGACCCTGACCGGACAGATTGCCGGCACCGCGAGCTACATGGCTCCGGAGCAGGCGCGCGGCGAGGAGGCGGGCCTGACCGCGGACGTCTACAGCCTCGGAGCGATCCTCTACGAGCTCCTCACCGGTCGACCGCCGTTCCACGCCGCGAGCGCGCTCGAGACGCTGCGCCGCGTGGCGGAGGGCGAGCCGGAGTGGCCCCGCGCGCTCGATCGGAGGATTCCACGCGACCTCGAGGCGATCTGCATGACGTGTCTCGAGAAGGACCCGGCGCGGCGGTACGCGTCGGCAGCCGAGCTCGCGGCCGACCTGCGTCGGTTCGACGACGGCGAGGCCGTGACCGCGAGGCGGATCTCGCCGTTGGGACGCACGTGGCGCTGGTGTCGCCGCCATCGCATGGCGACGGCGATCGGATCGCTGCTCGTCGTTCTCGTGGTGGTCACGTCTGTTGCCGTGATCGGTATCGAGAGATCGCGCCGGGCGTCCGTCGAGGCACTCTGGCAGTCGTACCTGTCGGAGGCGGGCGCGCTGCGAACGAGCGATGATCCCGGGCGCGCGACGAAGGGGCTCGAAGCGATCGGTCGCGCGGCTCGCATCCGACCGCATACCGCGCTGCGCGATGAAGCGATCTCGTTCCTCGCCATGACGGGGCTATTCGATACGCGGGAGCTCGACACCGGCGTGCGAACGGCGGACGACGTGGAGCCGCAGGCGCTCGACGATCGTCTCCGGATCGTCGCCGTCACGGACGCTGCCGGGAAGGTCACCGTGCGCGAGATCGATCCAGTCGCCGGTGTGTTGCGGGGCGCGGGCCGCACGGTTTGCGCGACGAGCGATCGCCCCCCGACGCGGCTGCTGCTGTCGCCGTCGGGGCGCTGGCTCGCGGTGTTCCGCCCTCGGCGTGGAAACCGCCCGAGCGAAGTCGAGGTCGTATCGCTCGAGAACCCGAACGCACCGCACCTGACGATGGCGGCATCGCGCTCGACCACATTCGGCTTCGACGCTCGCGGCGAACGGTTTGCCGTCGCGGCGGAACGCGGCATCGTGCGCGTCCACGAGCTCGCGACGGGCGACGTCAGCGAGTTCGCGACGGCCGACTCCGCGCCGGGAAGTGCCAAGGGTGACCGCGAGATCACGTGCATCTCGCTCGCGCCGGACGGTCGTCGAGTCGCAATAGCGTTTCGAGAGTCGGCGTGCGAGATTCGAATCGTACCGTCCGGCACGACGAGCGACGCAAGCCGCACTGCGCGACTCGACGCGGCGCGGTCGGTTGCGGCGGACGACCTCATCTGGAGCCCGTCGGAGCGAATGCTGGCGATTCCGTGTCGCGACTACGGCATCGATCTCGTCGACGTCGACAGCGGAGGTGTCGTCCGACGCCTGGTCGGCCACGAGGGCCACGTGACCGACGTGCGCTTCGACCGCGACGGCGTGCTGCTGGCCTCGTGCGGGCTCGATGAGGCGTTGATCGTCTGGGACGCCGCTACCGGCCGCGAGCTCGTCCGACAGGTCGGAGTCTCCGCGTATCAGGTGCGGTTCTCGCGGGACGGGCGCCGCCTCGGTCGAGCGGTGCACCCCGGCGGTCTGAGGATCTCCAGCGTGACGCGATCGGACGTCTACCGCACGTTCGTCGGCGGCTTGCGCTTCGAGCTCAGCGCGGACGCTCGCTGGCTTCACTGCGCGCACGGCCCCGGCGGCGTGTCGACATGGGATGCCGTCTCCGGGAGGCGCCTCGGCACGCTGCCACTGCCGACTCGACGCGTCGTGAGCGTGCCGGGCGGCGGCTATCTGACCCAGGTGGGCCGCGGACTCTTCCTCTGTCCGTCGCGTTCGGTGCAGGAGGACGGTGTCGAGCGGCTGCGGCTCGGGCCGCCGCGATACCTGATCGACGCGGCGCTCCGCGTCGATAGCATCTCCGTGAGCGCCGACGGGACCGAGGTCGCGATCGCGCTGGGGCAACGAGACGCTGTGGTGATCGATCTGACGACGCCGGACCGCATCCTCTGCGTCGTGCGCCATCCGTCGGTGAATCAGCTGTCCCTGTCGCCCGACGGTCGGTGGCTGGCGACGGGAACGTGGTTCGGTGAGGACTTCCGCATCTGGGACGTCGCGACCGGAGCTCTCGTCAAGAGCGAGCCGGCGACGATTGCGCGCGTGTACTTCAGCCCGGACGGCCGGTGGCTCGTCAGCTCGACCGGCAGTGCCTACACCGCCTGGCGCGTCGGCTCATGGGAGCGCGTGTGGCAGGTCGATCGGGAAGACGACAGTCGGTTCGCCGGCAAGGCGGCGTTCAGCTCGAGCGGCTCGCTCGCGGCGTTCTGGATCACGAGGCGAACCGTCAGCCTGCACGACTCCGCGACGGGGCGGCGACTCGCCGTATTGCGCGGCACGGTCGACGAGTTTCCTGCCTTGATGCGATTCAGCCCCGCTGGCGATCGATTGTGGATCGCGAGGGGGTCTGGAGACGCGAAGATCCTCGAGCGCTGGGACCTTCCGCGTCTGCGCGCGCGACTGGACGAGGTCGGACTCGACTGGGACGCTCCTCGCCTGCCGGAGGGAACGCCGACAGCGGACGCTGCGCAGCCGGCCCCGATCGAAATCGAGCTAGATCTCGGCGCCTACGATGGACGCACCGCCGCGCCGCCGGCCTGCGTGACTCCGGCGACGCTTTCGCCGCGGTAGGCGGGACCGCCTGCCAGCCGTCAGTCGCGCGGCGGCCGCACGAAGTGGACGACGACGGCGAGCAGAATGAACGCGGCGACGCCGGCCATGCCGTACCAGTGCACCTTCGACCAGACCGCATACATGCTGCCGAATCCGGTCCACGCGATCGCCGCGATGATCAGCACGTTCCACACGACGCGCTTGCCGCCGCGCGGCAAGGCGGCTCCGAGCAGCTTGCGTTGGTTCATCACGAGCAGGAACGTGCAGTAGGCGATCGGGATCAGCGTCATCCCGAAGACCGACGTCGGGACGGCGAGCCAGAACTGCGCCTTGCCACCCGTCCAGATGAACGGTGCGAGCGCGCCGATCGCCGGCATCATCGCGCCGATTCGATGCGGCCAGCCGCCGGACTCGTAGCCGAGCATCTCGCAAACCACGAAGCCGTTGATCAGCATCAGGATGATGATGCTCGAAATCGCCATGCCGACGACGCCGAAGCCGAACACGTAGTGCGCGAACAGATCACCGGTCAGGGGCGACAGCGATTGTGCCAGGTCGAACGCGTCGCGCTTGACGAGCATCGCCGCCATTCGCTTGTCCGCCTCCGGCAGAGCCGCAACGCGCGCGTCCAGATCCGCCTCTCCGAGGGCGTCGAAGGCCTCCGCGCCGATCTCTTCCTTGACCCGCAGCTCGGCGATCCCGGCGAACTTCTTCGCCAGCGCGGGGGATGGCTCGATCACGACGCCGTTCGCGTCCTTCTCGCCGAGGAAGCCCGCGGACGGCTCGGCGTGGAACTGCGTCGACGACGCGATGACGACGCAGCTGGTCGCGAGGATGAACGGCACGAACAAGCCGGTCGACAGGTCGAACACCGCGAGTCCGCGGAAGTCTTTGCCCCATCCGCGCTTCAACATCGAGTACGGCAGCAGGAACGTCATGTTGATGCCGACCGCCGTCGCCGTGACGGTGATCATCACGTCGCGCTGCTGCGAGACGATCATCGAATGCCAGAAGTCCTGGAACTCCGCGCCGACGGCCGCGATGAACGGATCGAACGAGTCTGCCGGCTCGGAGAGCATGCTGAAGTCGGGGATGAACCCGCTGAGGATGCGCGACCATTCCAGGCCGTCACCCGTCACGCTCATCTTGACGACCACGCCGAAGAAGCAGAGCACGATCACGCCGACCATCGCCTTCAGCAGGTACTCGAAGAGCCGGATGCCCTTGTGCCCGCTCTCGTAAAACCAGACGACCGCGACGCAGATCGCCAGGATGCCGCCGCACGCGATCAACTTGCCCGTCGTCGCCGACAGGACCTCCTCGCCGAGGAGTCCCGGCAGCAGGTTCTGGCGCAACGCGGCCGCGCCGAGGCTGAACTGCGGAAGCGCCCAGACGAGGTTCGCCATCAGCGTCGCGATCAGCCAGCCCCAGCCGAGGACCGGGTTGACGTGGCGGTTGATCGCTCGAAACGGTCGCTCGCCGGTCGACAGGGTCACGTAGCTGATCGCGCTCAGCATGATGATGCCGAGGATCATCGCGACGGGCTGCGCCCACAGGAGAGCCGTGCCACCGAGCACGCCGAGATACAGACTGCCGGCCAGCGAACCGCCGCCGAGCGTGATCGCGCTCTGCAGCCAGCCCGGGCCGGACAATCGAGTGTATGCGCCGAGCGTCGCGAGCTTGCCCTTCTCGCGCGCGGTGACGATCAGCTGACGGTCTCTCTCGGCCCCTGTGCTCTTGGTCGGCTCACTCGCCATGCTCACGCTCCCGTGTCGTGTCCCGCTGCTTCGAGGAACGCCTGGATGTTCTCCGTGGGCACATCCGGCGGCACGCCGCCGCCGCAGGAGAGAATCACCCGACGGCGATCATCGAGCCCGTCGAGAAGCTCTCGAACCGAGCGGCGCACGTCGTCAGGCGAGCCCTGGGCAAGAACGTCCCGTGGCGGGATATTGCCGAGCAGCGTCACCTCGCTGCCGCACCACTCCCGCATCTCGTTCATCGAGTGGTCGAATGCGAAATTGAACAGATTGATCCCGAGCCCCGCGAGATACGGCGCGCAGACCTTGCCGGCCGCGTCGTTGTGGAAGAACCGGACGCGCGCGTCGATCGCCTCGAAGACCCTCTTCAGGTAAGGCTGCGCGAACGTCTCGAAGTCTTGCGGACCGAGGAAGCCGACCAGGTCGTCGAGGATGAAGATGCCGTCGATCTCGGGGACCTCCTCTGCCTGGATCTGAATCCAGTCGACGAGGAATTGTGTGATCTTCTCGAGAAGCGCGTGGGTTTCGTCGGGCTGCAAGTTGACGCCGAGCATGAACTCGGTATTGCCCGCGAGGAACGCCGCGATGTTCAGCGGGCCGCGTGCGACGGCGAACTTGATCGCGTGACCTTCGGCCGCGACCTTCTCGCGCGCGTGGACCAAGCGTCGCAGCATGAACGGGGCCAGGCCGTCCGTGCGCGGATTCGGCACGCCGATCTTCGCGAGCTCCGCCAGATCGCCCGAGATGGCCTCCGCGAACGGCAGCTCGGTTTCGTTCCACACGCACTTCGTGCCGAACGCGGACGGCTCGGTGCACATGCCCCATTCCGACCAGAATCCCGGCAGGAACGTGATCGCGGGGAATTGGCGGATGGCCTGCATGTTCGCATCGAACCAGCGCGTCTCGCTCGCGTAGTAGTCGAGGACGCTCATCCCGGCCCAACCGGGAAGCCACGGGCTGTCGATAATGAAGCCGACGGGGAGCGGATCGAGCTCCGCGCCCTCGATGACGCTCACGAGGAGCTTCCACTGTTCGTTCGTCATGTTCGGGAGCCTCTCCTCGCGGGACGGATGATGAACGTGCGAGTCGCAGTGCGATCGGGCGAACGTCAGAACGTGCGGACGGGAACCTCGGCACCGCCGCGCTCGGCCGATACGTACGCGCTGTAGATCGTCGAGATCGAATCAGCGGCCAAACGGCTGTCGCTTTCGACCGGATCGCCGTACGCGACGGTGCGGTAGAAGGCCTCGATTTCCTGCGGGTAGCCGGTGAACCAATCCTCGTCCGGCGGCACGTGCGTCCAGCCCTGCTTGGTCTCGATCTTCTCGACCGTGTAGATATCGGCGAAGTTCGACTCGAGCGGATTGTAGACCTCGAGCGCGTTGTTCGGATTGATCTTGCAGACCGTGCGGTGGTTGTTGGCCGCGATCTCGAGCCAGTTGTGAATGCCGCCGAGGATGATATCCGACGCGAAGACGGTCGCGATCGTGTTGTCTTCGAACACGACGTGCTGCATCGAGAAGTCGTCGATGTCGTGGTAGTCGCGGCGGATGTGGCCTTCGTCGCGGAAGTTCGGCAGGCGCGTCAGCGCGTGCGTGCGAGCCGACACCGCGCGAGGCCGGATCGGGTTGCCGTCGCGCGCGCGACCCTCGACGCGCTTCAGGTACAGCGCGGCGGTCAGCGGGTGACAGCCCTTGCCGATCAGCACGCCACCGCCGGAGTACTTCCAGTACGCGTAGGTCGGGTTGTGCGATCCGGAGTGCGCCTCCTCGCCGTGGATCCAGAGGATCTGAGCGCCGGTCTTCTCGAGAACCTCGCGCTCCTTCTGGATCGACGGGGCGTAGACCCAGTTCTCTGCGTAGAGGATGCAGGCCTTGCTCTTCTTCTCGGCCTCGAGCATGCGCTCGACGCTCGCCAGTCCGTGCTCGAGGGCGTCCTCTTTCGGGAACGTGTCACCGTGGAACGACTCGGAGCCGTCGCCGAGGTAGCCGGTCAGCGGCTTCTCGACGATGACATACGTGTCGCGCTCAAGAGCGGCGATAGCGACTTCCTCGTGGCCGGCGACGAGGACGCAGCAGTGGACTACGTCGACGTCATCGATGAGCGATTCGAGCGAATCGTACGCGCGGAGTTCGCGCTCCGCGGCGAACTCGGCAGCGCCGTCGAGCGAGTAAACGCCGCAGACATCGACGTTGACGCCGTACACGCGGCGGATCGCTTCGTGGTGGAACCGAGCCGAGAATCCGGCGCCGACGATGCCGGCGCGAACCGTCTTCTTCTTCATGCGAAGCCTCGTCCGAAAGGGGGAAGAACCCGGAGAATAGGAAAGGCGCTGCGGGGAGTCAATGCGCCTTTCCCGCCGGTGAGACCGGAAGGGGCGGTGGCTTTCGGAGTCGGAGTCGGTGTCGGTGTCGGAGTCGGAGTCGGAGTCGGCGTCGGTGTCGGGGTTGGGGTCGGT
>CAYMRB010000128.1:0-21828 GCA_964392615.1 uncultured Planctomycetia bacterium
CCGACTCCGAGTCCGACTCCGACTCCGACTCCGATTCCGACTCCGACTCCGACTCCGATGCCGACTCCGGGAACGCCCCGCGCGTCGAGATCGTCGCCAGCCACGTGCCGGGCACCGAGACGAGCTACCAGGGCGCGGGGCTGCTGAGCTTCTCGTCGGTGAGCCTGCGAGGTCACGATGTTTACCGCTGTCGACCCGAGGCGGGCTTCGGGCTCTGCCGGCACACGCGTGGCAAACCGGTCCGGCCGCTCGGCGGCTTTCCGTCGCTCGCCGCGCCCGTATTGCTCGACGAGCAGGCGGTCTACGGAGCGCTCGACGGACGGTTGTGGGTCGTGCCGCTCTCCGGCAGCGGCGGCGGGAAGAAGGGCGCCGCGTGGTCGTTTCGCACCGCGTTCGGCAAGTCGATCACCGCGTCGGTCGCGGTATGCGACGGCCGCGTGCTCTTCGGCTGCGAGGATGGCTACCTGTACGTGCTCGGCCCGAACGGCAAGGCCGCGCTGCCGACGCGTTCGCTCGGCATCGAGCGTGTGAGGAATCCGCTCTCGAGCCCTCTTGCCGACGCGCGCTGGAATTGGTTCACGAACTTCGGCAACCTCGCGAACACGAACGCGACGGAGTCGCAGATCGAGCCGCCGTTTCGCATCGCGTGGATTCGGCGCATGAAGGGAACCGCCAAGCACCTGTCCGTGTGCGGCGGCGGACGCATGTACACGCACACGGCCGAGGGGCAGGTCTTCGCGGTCGAGCAGGAGACCGGCCGGTTGCTGTGGCGGCGATACGCTCCTGGCGTTCACGTGTCGTTCACGGCGCCGATCTACTGGCAGGAGCGCGTTCTCGTGCCGCAGGCCGGGATCGACCGTTCGATGTTGCGCTGTCTCGATGCGCGCGACGGCGGGCTCATCTGGGAGGTGCCGTTCCAGGGTTCGCCGAGCTGGAACCGCCAGCTCCCGCCGATCGTCCACGACGGCCGCGTGTTCTACCAGTACTCCACGGGTCAGTACGACGCGAAGCGCTGGCTCTTCGAGCACCAGAGCACGTTCGGTTTTCCGAAGGACCAGAAGGCGATCGTCAAGGCGTGGGACCTCGCCACGGGCGAGGAGGTCTGGCAGATCGACTTCTCGAGGTACGGTGCCGGCGGTGACGACGCCGGCATGTGCCTGCTCGACGGCAAGCTGTACTACTCGTGCTATTTCGGCGGCAAGGGCCTACAGGGCGTCACTGCCGCCATCGAGCCTGCGACCGGAAAGGTGCTGTGGACGAACACGCAGCACGCCGTGCACGCCGGCTGCACGGTTTCCGGCAAGGATATCGGTAAGCACCCGATCGCCGATGAGCACGGCCGGATCTATCTGGGCGGCTACAACCCGGTCGCTGGAGAGACGAACCGAGTATGGTGCCTCGACGCGCTCGACGGATCGCTCGTGTGGCAGTCCGAGCCGTTGAGCCGCGCGATTCACGTGGTCACGATCGGCGAGCGCTTCCTGTTCACGCACTCGCAGTATCGGAACGCATTCCTGCTCGACAAGGCCGCCGGAAAGATCGAGGCGACGTTGATGAAGGGCTATCGCTGCACGCGGTTCACGATCTCCGAGCCATACCTCCTCGGCTCGAACATGGACATCTACGACACGTCGAACGGCGTGAAGCTCGTGTCGTCGGGGCCGGCCGTGGACGTGCTCCAATGCATCGGTGCATTCGCGTCGAACGGCCGCGTGTACTACACGACGAACGGGGGTGGCATGCAGCTGTCCATGCGCTGCGGCGCCGAGGCGCAGTAGTTCTGCGGGCTGGTCGCCGATAGCAGGGAAGGTGCAGGTTGGTTTCGCATGCCGGTTCGGCATGCCATGCACGCACTGTGGCAACACCAGAGGTCGCTCCGTGGACGCGACGTCAGAAGGCAGCTGTGCCGATAGCAATCGGTCCGGCGAGATCAATATCGGCCGCTGGCAGCCGACCGATGAGTCGATCCCTCCGATCGAATCGAAGAAAGCAGAGAGGCGGGAGGAGCAGCGGACGCGGCGCATTCAGGGCGCCGCTCTGGACGCGGCAGCCAACACGGTCGTGATTACGGACTCCGAGGGGCGGATCGAGTGGGCCAATCCGGCGTTCACCGACCTGACCGGCTACGAGGTGGAGGAGGTGATCGGACGAACGTCGAACGTCCTCCGAAGCGGTGTCCATGACGACGCGTTCTACCAGGACTTGTGGAGCACGGTCGCCGCGGGCGACAAGTGGCGGGGCGAGATGGTGAACCGCCGCAAGGACGGCTCGCTCTACCGCGAGGAGATGACGATCACGCCGGTGCGTGGCGAAGACGGCGAGATCGAGCACTACATCGCGATCAAGCAGGACGTCACCCAGCGGCGGGAGGCCGAGCAGCGAATCGCCCGAGATGCGCGACACCAAGCGGCGTTGAACGAAATCTTGGGCGCCTCGCTTCGGGCGGACAGCCTCCGCGTCTTTCTCGAAGAGGCTCTCGACATCGTCCTGTCGCAGTCCTTCCTGCGGATTGAGAGCCGGGGGGGCGATCTTCCTGGTCGAAGACGACCCGCAGACGCTCGTCCTCCAGGCCGAGCGCCAGCTCAGCGCGCCGCAACTCACGCTGTGCGCCAGGGTGCCATTCGGGAAGTGCCTGTGCGGCATCGCGGCGGCGACCGGCGAGACGCAGCACGCTTCCTGCGTCGACGGCCGGCATGCCATCGAGTTCGAAGGGATGAAGCCTCACGGGCACTACTCCGTGCCGATTCGCTCCGGAGCCAGCGTGACCGGAGCGATGGTCTACTACCTCCCGGCCGGAGCCGCGTTCGTGACGGACGAGGTCTCGTTTCTCGAGGCCGTCGCCGGCGTCGTCTCTTCGGCAGTCGAGCGACTTCGTGCCGAGGCCGCTCGACGCTCGAGCAACGAGAGGCTGGCGGCGGCCCTCGCGCGCGAGCGGCAAGCCGCCGCTGCGCTCGAGGTGGCGAAGGAAAGGGCCGAACTCGCCAATCGCGCCAAGAGCCAGTTCCTCGCCAATATGTCCCACGAGCTGCGGACGCCGCTTCACGGCATCCTCAGCTTCGCCCGGTTCGGCGTCAAGAAGCACGCCAAGGCCGCACCCGAGAAGCTGCTCGACTACTTCACGCGCATCGAGTCGAGCGGCAACACGCTTCTCGGGCTGCTGGACGATCTGCTCGACCTGGCCAAGCTCGAGTCCGGCGCGATGGACTTCGAGCTCGTGCCGACGAGCCTGTCCTGGCTGGCTCAGCGGGTTCATGGCGAGTTCGTAGCGAGCCTGGAGGAGAAGGGGCTGCGACTCGAGGTCGTGGGCTCCGAAGCGGACGATACCGTGCCCGTCGATGTCGCGCGGACTCAGCAGGTCATTCGAAACCTGGTCGGCAACGCGGTGAAGTTCACGCCGGAGGGCGGCGCGATCACCGTCGAGGTGCAGCGGAGCGCGGACGCGGTACGGCTGTCGGTGTCGGATGAAGGCGTCGGCATACCGGAAGATGAGCTCGATTCCGTGTTCGACAAGTTCGTGCAGTCGAGCAAGACGAGCACGGGAGCCGGAGGGACCGGGCTCGGATTGCCGATCTGCCGCGAGATTATCCAAGCGCACGGCGGATGCATCTGGGCCGAGGCTGCGTCCGGAGGAGGCGCGGGGTTCATCTTCGAGATTCCGGTGAGGTCGGTCGATGGGAGCGACGGTCCGGTCGCGTCTGACACGCGCGCGGAGGCGGAACAGGCCGATGACGAGCCGGAAGGCCCCGACGTCGAGGCCGACCCGTCGGACGAGGTGGTACCGCTCGAGCCACGCCGGATTCTGATCGTCGAGGACAACGAGACGAACATCATCGTCCTCAAGGAGATTCTGAAAGGCGACTTCACTCTGTGTGTCGCGACGTCGGGTGAGGAAGCGCTCGAGGTCATCGAGGGCTTCGGTCCCGATCTCGTCCTGCTCGATCTGATGCTCGGAGGCATCGACGGCTACGAGGTGTGTACGCGGCTGCGCGCGATGCCCTCGGTGCGTTCGACACGCGTCATCGTCGTCTCGGCTCGGGCGTACGCGTCCGATCGCCGACGAGCTTTCGAGGTCGGCGTCGATGACGTCTTGGCGAGGCCCTTCGATCCGGACGCTCTCGAGGCGCGCGTTTGCTGGCAGCTATTCCTCGCATTGTTGGCGGGCGACGCGAAGAGGGCTGAGAGCGTCTACACATGCCTCTCGACGGACGACGCCACCGGTTTGCGTGAGCTGGTGCGCGCGGCCGCCCAGGTGACGCCGATCGATGCCGACCGTCGGGAGTCGCTGGTGAACGCCGCCGACCGATTCCTCGCGAACGGACACGATGAGCTCATCCGACAAGCCGTTCTGGAACCTGTGAACCCCGTGCAGTGATGACCTCCGACTCAACGCATTCCCAGACCTCGGCGCCGGCGGCGACGCGCGGGAAGGTTCTCGTGGTCGACGACAACCCGACGAACCTCGCGATCGTCGAGGAGATCCTCGAGGACGACTACGATCTGGAGACTGCCGAGAACGGCGACGAGGCCCTGGAGGTCTGCGAGTCGTTCCATCCGGACGTGGCGATCCTCGACGTCATGATGCCCGGAACGGACGGATACGAGCTCTGCCGGCAGTTTCGGGCTCGACCTCAGACGCGAAACACGAAAGTCATCTTCGTTTCGGCGAGGAGAGAGATCGGTGATCGGCTCGAGGGCTACGAGGCCGGCGGTGACGACTACGTCGAGAAGCCGTTCGACGGTGACGAGCTGCTCGCGAAGGTTCGCGTCTTTCTTCGGTTGCGGTCGCTGGAAGAGATCAACGACCTCAAGAGCGACTTGCTGAACCTGCTGAATCACGAGACGCGCACGCCGCTCGCCGGCATCGTCGGTGCGACCGAGCTGCTCAGCACGGGAGAGATCGACGATGAAGACCGCGAGCTGATGCTCCAGGCGATCGCGGAGAACTCGCAGAAGCTGCAGAACCTTCTCGACCGGGCGCTCGACCTGGCCATGATGCGAGCGGGCAGCTACGAGTTCGCCAAACAGCCGCAATCGCTCACGCGTGTCGTCGAGGGAGTCCTCGAAAAGCTTCAGAGCGTCGCCGTCGACAAGGGCGTTCCGCTCGCAGCCCAGATCGAGCCCGCCTCCGAGCTGCTGGTCGATGGCAGGGAGGTGGCGCGAGCGGTTCACGTCGTGATCGACAACGCGATCCGCTTCTCGTCAGCAGGGGAGACCGTCCGGGTCGGACTGCGCTGCGTCGAAGGGCTTCAGGAAGTGGTCGTCGAGGACCACGGCCCGGGGATCCCGCAGGCTCTGTTACCGAATCTGTTCACGCCGTTCGCGATCGACGATGTCGCCCACCACAGCGACGGGCACGGCCTCGGACTGGCGCTCGCGAACGAGATCATGATCGGCCACGGCGGCAAGATCGACGTCGACAGCACCGAAGGGGAAGGAAGCGCCTTCGTGCTCTCGTTCCCTTCCGACCCTTGATCGCGCGTCGATCTACCGGCCGTCGTCGGCTCCCTGATCTTCGAGACTGTCGAGCCGCTGCGCGAGGATCCGGATGCGGTCGCGCAGGGCCGTGTCCTGGCCGACCGCGATCATCACGACGCCGAGCGTGTAGACGAAGAACAGGGCTCGCCCTTGCCAGCCGAGCTCGAGCTGCTCGATGAGCAGCAGGCCTCCGATCGCGGTCAGGACGAATCCGACGATGAGCAGCACCTTGGCCAGTGACATGTCGAGTCTCCCCTTCGGTCAGTGAACGGTCTGACAGCTCAGCGAGTGGGCTTCGGCTGCGCCTTCTGCCACTCGGCCTCCGAGACGCTCTCGGCTGCGTGCAGGAACACGAACGCGCCCTTCTTGTTGCCGACGATGATGTCCGGCAGCTTGTCGCCGTTGACGTCGCGAGCGACGACTTGGGTGCCGACGCCCGAGTTGTCGTCGACGAGATACGGAACGAAGCTGACCTGACCCGCAGCGGTTCGTCGGGTGCGGAGCCAGTACAGGACCGCCGCCTCGTTGCCCTCGGGGTCGTGCCCGTTGTGCGCCCAGAAGCGCTTGCCGGTGACGATGTCCTTCAGGCCATCGCCGTCCATGTCGACCAGGTCGATCGCGTGCATCTGCGTGAAGCACACGCCGTATGCGTTGTCCGCGGGTCGCCGTCCGATGATCACGTGCGGCTTGAAGTCGATGCCGCCGCCGTCCTTCGGGACGTTCTCGAACCATGCGAGGCCGTAGCCGTGCGATTGGATAGCGGTCAGAACGTCGTTGTCGCCGTCGCCGTCGAAGTCGTACGCGACCATCTGGCAGCCGCCGGCTCCCGCGAAGCGGTAGGCGTGGAACCTCCATGCGGGATCGCCGTCGAGTGACTTCGGCTGCTCGAGCCAGCCGTCCTTCACGAGGACGTCCATGCGGCCGTCCGCGTTGACGTCGCCGGTACCGAAGCCGTGCTGGTACTTGCCATTCGCGATCTTTCCGGAGATCGGGTGCCAGGTCCACATCTCGTAGGGGCGCTTCGGGTTCGGCGTTGCATAGCCGTAGATTCCGTTGCGGTGGCAGACGAGCTCCTGGCGTCCGTCGCCCGTCAGGTCGGTGACCGTCGGCGACTCGTTGTCCGTCACGTCGAACGCGACGAAACGCTTCCAGTGGCCTTCCTTCTTCCCTTGCGGGTTCTGATACCAGACCGACTCCGCGCCGGGGAATCCGATGTGAAACACGTCGAGCCAGCCGTCGCCGTCCCAATCGTCGATGAACGTCAGGAAGTTGTGGGAGTAGCCCTTCGGGTTGTACTCCTTCGGCGGGAAGATCTCGTGGCGTGTGCCGAAGTCTGGCCCTTCGTACCAGTACGGCCCCGCCGCGATGTCCTCGTCGCCATCCTTGTCGAGGTCGCCAGCGTGCGCGCCTTCGCAGTAGAACTTGCTCTCCAGCTGCTTCTTGGTGAAGCGGTGGATGACGAACGGATTCGCGGGCGTCGCGACCGCGGTCAGCGTCGCCGTGCTCGCGGGGACGCGAAGCGCTTGCTGCGGCTTCTGACGCGTGAACGTCAGCGTCTTGCGGTAGCTCCCGGACTTGAAGCTCACCGTGTTCACCTGGCGGTGCGCTGCATCCGTCCCGACGAGCACGGTGTGGCGCACCATCGCGCCGTCGAGCTCTCTCGGCACCACGATTTCGAAGTAGAGCCACGTCGCCTTGACGCCCATCTCCTTGCCGACCCACTCGTGACTGCACGTCTTGCCCTTCGCCGTGACGACGAAGTGTTCGCGGAGATACGAACGGACGAGCTCGTCTGCACTCTCGGTGCGCTCGAGGTCGACGCGCTTTCCGGCTCGCTGCGTCAGCGCCTCCTCCAGATGATCGGGCTGCACGCGAAGCGCGACCTCGAGGCGATGCGTCGCCGCGTTGTACTCGACCTGGGCCAGGCTGGTGTGGAATTCGTGCGCCTGCACGCGTCCGCAGAGAGCGACCACGAGGGCCGCGAGAAGGAAACTGCCGGCACGGGCATTCGATGTCATGATCTGCTACCGCCTCGGTAATCCGTTGAGTTCGTCGGTCTTGTCGTTGTCTTCAGAACGTGCGCTTCTTCGCGGCGGGAGCCTTCGCATCGCCGCGCCCATCCTTGTCCCCGCTGGCCTGACGCTGCTGGCGCCTCTTCGCATCGCGCATCGGGTTGGAACCGCCCCGGCGCGACTTGAAGAGCTTGAAACGCGATGGGACCGGGCGACGGGGGAATCGGTTGTTTTCGAGGTCGACATCCGCCGTCTCGAGGTGCGGGTCGAGGGTCACACTGGCGACCGGCTTTTCCGTCAGCAGGAGCTTCGAGACTTTCTCGGAGTCGCGACGCCAGATCTCGGCCGGGATGCGCACTTCCTCGTGCGTGCCGTCCTCGTAGTCGACCCGCAGGACGACGGGCATCACGAGGCCGCCGATGTTCTCCAGCTCGACGACAGAGACGTGGCGGTGCGCATCGAGGACCTTTCTATCTTCGGGCTTCAGGCCCGCGACGAAATTCTCGAACGCGCGGCGATCCTCGTCCGTGACCTCGAGCGGGTCGTAGTCGTTGTAGAAGTCCTTGAGCTCGGGAAACGCGTCGACGCGTTTGGGGAGGCTCTTGTTGCGCTGCTGCGACAGCGTCTTCGGCAGCGCGTCGCGCTCCTCGCGTTGCCTCGGCTTGTCGATCGCCGGGTCACCGATGTCGAGCTCCCAGCGCTGCAGGTTGGCGATCGCGATGTCGGTATGGTCGGTCGAGTAGAACCAGCCGCGCCAGAACCAGTCGAGGTCGACGCCGGACGCGTCCTCCAACGTGCGGAAGAGATCCGCCGGCTGCGGGCGCTTGAACTTCCAGCGCCGCGCGTACTCCTTGAACGCGAAGTCGAAGAGCTCGCGGCCCAGAATGCTCTCGCGGAGGATGTTGAGCGCCGTGGCCGGCTTCGCGTACGCGTTGTTGTGAAACTGCAGGATCGATTCCGAGCTCGTCATGATCGGCACCTGGTCGGTGCTCTTCATGTAGCCGGCGATGTCCTGCGGCTCGCCGCGGCGCGAGGGGTAGTTCTCCTCCCACTCCTGCTCGGCCAGGTACTGGATGAACGTGTTCAGCCCCTCGTCCATCCACGTCCACTGGCGCTCGTCGGAGTTGACGATCATCGGGAAGTAGTTGTGGCCGACCTCGTGGATGACGACCGAGATCAGGCCGTATTTCGTCCGCTTCGAGTACGTGCCGTCCGCATCGGGGCGCGGCCCGTTGAAGCAGATCATCGGGTACTCCATGCCGCCGACGGGACCGTTGACCGAGATCGCGACCGGGTACGGATAGGTGAACGTGTAACGCGAGTACACGTTGAGCGTGTGGATGATCGCGTGGGTCGAGTATCTGCTCCACAGCGGCTCGCCTTCGTTCGGATAGAACGACATCGCCATCACGCGGTGGCCGTCGACCTCGTGACCCTGTGCGTCCCAGATGAACTTGCGCGAGCACGCGAACGCGAAATCGCGGACGTTCTCGGCGTGGAAGATCCACGTCTTCTTGCCGGACGGCTTGCTCTGCTCGTTCGCCTTGGCCTCCTCGGGCGTGATGACGAACATCGGCTTCTCGGCGCGCGCGGCCTGGGCGAGGCGCTCGCGCCAGAGCGGTCGGAGGACCTCGTCGGGATTCTGGAGGACGCCGGTCGCGGCGACGACGTGATCGTCCGGTGTCGTGATGCGCACGAGGTAGTTGCCGAGCTCGAGAGTGAACTCGCCCCGACCGAGAAACTGCTTGTGCTGCCAGCCGTTGACGTCGGTGTACGCCGCGAGCCGCGGAAACCAATGCGCCAGCTCGTAGATCCAGTTGCCGTCCTTCTTGAAGAACTCCGCTCCGGTGCGCGAACGCGCGATGCGAAAGTCGTTGATCGCGTAGTGCCAGTCGACGGAGAACCGGAACGACTCGCCGCTGCGCAGTGGAGTGGGCAGATCGACCCGCATCATCGTCTTGACGATCGTGTGCGGAAGCGGGGCGCCTGCCTCGTCGCGGACCGACGTGATCTTGACACTGCCGTCGAAGCTCTCGCTGGCGAGCAGGCGACGAACGGTGCCGAAGTAGGCCTGCTCGAGGTTCGGCGCGATCGTCGTGAGCTTCGCGTCGGAATCGGGGGCGAAGATGTTCCCCTCGAGCTGCAGCCAGAGGTAGCGCAGCGTGTCGGGAGAGCGATTGAAGTAGCGAATCGTCTCCGTGCCGGTCAGACGTTGCTTCTCGTCGTCGATCTCGACGGAGATCCGATAGTCGACCTGCTGCTGCCAATACGCGTGTCCGGGCGCACCGGACGCGGTGCGACAAGCGTTCGGCGTCGGGAGGATCTCTTCGAGTTGCCGGAATTTGTCCTCCTGATCGCGCTTCTTCGGGGTATCGCCCCCGGCCGCCCTCTCGGGCACGAGCAACCAGGCGAACGCCGTGAACGCGAACATGAGCGGGGAGAGCCGTCGCGGTCGGAGCATGGCGGTCCTTCAGTTAGGGGTCCCTTCTACAGAGGCCCACAGTGTAGCATATCGGCCTGATGGGCCCCCGTTCTTGCGGGGTGTCGCGCCGCAACGCACCGCACGGGGAGGACTGCATGGCCGAGGAGATCACGCTGCGAGACGTGCAGCGCCGGGTCGACGAGTGGATCCGCGACGTCGGCGTGCGCTACTTCTCGGAGCTGACGAATCTCGCGCAGCTCGTCGAGGAGGTGGGGGAGGTCGCCCGGATCTTGTCGCGTACGTGCGGCGATCAGAGCTCGAAGCCCTCCGACGCGGAGGCGGACCTCGCCGACGAGCTTGCAGACGTGCTCTTCGTCGTCGTCTGCCTGGCGAATCAGACCGGCGTCGACCTCACCGCGGCGTTCGAGCGCAACCTCGCGAAGAAGACCGCGAGGGATCGGGACCGCCACCGCGAGAACGACAAGCTGCGAGAGTCGTGACACGGCCGAGCGGCCAGCCCGAAGCGGCACGGAGCTATGGCAGCGGAGAGAATTCCGTCGCCTTCAGGAAGATGCGCTCGGGAGGCGCGGCGAGGAGTCGGCCGCCGACACGAGATACCTCGGCGACCCGCTGCCACTCGGGATCGCCCGCGAAGGCTCGCCAGTTCGCATCGGCCTGCTGGCGGCTGGCGTGACGGACGAGGTAGATCAGCGTGTTGCCGGACTCCGGCGCATCGAACGGCGTCCAATAGGCGACGCTGCCGATGCCGTGTTTCGCGAGAAGCCGCGTGGTGTGATCGCGGAAGCGGGCGTTGAGTCGCGGTAGCTGGTCCGGCTGAGCGACGTAGGTGCGAAGCTCGTACACGCCGCCCGGTTTCTCGATGGCGCTGCGCGCTGCTCGCGAGTAGTCGTTCTCGGTCAAGAAGATGCTGATCGGTCGTTCGGCGAGCACGCGCTGGAACTCGGGCCGATCGAGCACGTCCTGCCATTCCCGGTCGGTGGAGAAGCGGTTCCAGCTGCGGTAGGCGGCGTAGCGCGAGGCGTGCTCGAGGATGTAGACGAACCGCCTCTTCTGGCGCGCCGTGCCGTCGGTGGGGGACCAGTATCCGATCGGCTTCATGCCGTGCTTCTTGAACAGTCGGTCGGTGTGATCTCGAAAGCGCCGGACGAGGTGCTCCCATCGCCCGTCGCCGGCCTGATAGATACGCAACTCCCAGACGGGCCCTGCCAGGAGTCGAGCGTCGGGCCGCGCGGGCGATCGACCGATCGGCGCGTCGAGGCCTATCCGGATGCCGAGCGCGACATCGAGCGGCGCGGTGAAGATCCACGCCATGCCGTCCGAGATCTTGCGGCTCGCGTCGTGGCCGCCGACGAAGACCCGATCGTCACCGAACGGCGAGCGGCAGAACGCGCGTGGCGAGACGAGCACCGTCTTGCCGGGCGCCCACGCGTTGTTGACTTCGCACAGGGTGTAGCTCCGGTCGGCCGCGCGAATCGCGTACATCGCGCCGGCGTAGAGCCGGCTGCCCTTCCACCGCAGGCGAGCCTTGCTCTGGATGTTCCCCTGGAATCCGATCAGGTGCAGGAGCTCGCCGGTCGCAGGGTGGGTGATCGGGTATAGCCGGTTGTGTCCGCCGAGCGAGTACGAGATCGGAACATCGAGCGCGCGGCTCATCAGATCGGCCAGGCTGACCTCGTCACGGAGCACGTAGCCGCCGGAGCCGTCGGGATCGAGACGCTTGACCTCGCTTCTGGATCGACCGCCGGGCGCCCAGACGAACAGCAGCGACTGGCCGGGACCCGTCGGGTTCTCGATGCTGGTCAGTCCTCGGATGCCGCCGACGTCCGTGTCGGTGTCTTCCTCGAGGTCGAGGATCTCGACGTAGCGCGGCTGCGGTCCGTCGACGCGCCGGAAGATCGAGCTCCCCTCCGAGAGGAAGAGCGCGCCATTTGCTCGAGCGAGGCCCAGCGGGCGTGTCTTGAGGCTGCCCGTCGTCAGGAACGGAAACTCGACATGGCGGTCCCACAGGATCGTGCCCGGTGTCGACGGATCGTAGACACCGGACGTGACGCCAGGATTGCCGAGCAGAAGAAACAGACGTTCTACCCCGGTCACCTTGTCGCGGTAGACCTCCATGTCGCGTGGTACCCAGCGCACGCCACCGGCGTTGGACCCGTGTCGGACGAGCGTGTGACTCCACGTTCCGAGCGCGTCGTCGCGCACCCATGCGGAGACGGCGCCGCCGCGCTCGAAGTTCGCGCCAGCCGCCATGACCAATAGGCTCTGCGGCTGCGGCAGAGGCTTCCCGGAGCCGTCGCGGGTGAAGGTGACCGACTTGAGGATGTTGCCCTTCATGTAGCGGAGGCCGAACTCGTTGGACCGACCCGTGTCGAGGTCGACCTGCCACTTCCCGTCCGCAGCGTCCAAGCGCAGAACTTGTGCCGATTGCTTCTGCGCGTCGGGAGGAATCACCCAGCGGGCGTCCACCCAGTACCCGTTCGCCGCGTAGAGTTTCCCCGCGTGCGCCGCGAGGTGCATGATCTCGGAGCCGCCCGCCCACGCGTCGTTGGCGTCGGTGTAGCCGGCGTCGTAGCTCAGCGTCCAGCCGACGCGATCGTCGTCGTCGGATCCGGAAGCGTCCCGCGAGGGGATCTGCGCCAGAGCGGCGGGCGAGACCGTCAGCACGACGACCTGTATCCGCACCAAGAGGGCGAGCGCGGCGGCGGAGCGAGGCCGAGGCGTGATCGATCCGTTCGACATCCTACCGGTCCTTCTTCGCCTGCCGCTTCGCCCACCACTCGGCCCACGGATCGCGCGCGGGGCCGAGACGCTCACCCGTGATCTCCTCGAGCACTTCGACGAGGTGATAGCTGTAGTCGGGTCGCTTCATGCGCTCGAGGATCGAGGGGATGGCGCGGTCGCCGGCAGCGATCAACTCGTCGGCGGCGTCGCGAGTCTCCTGCTGCGAGCTGCCGGTTCGATCGAGCGCGTTCAGGTGGGGCGCCAGATCGAGCTGCTTCTCGCGCGACTTCCTTCGGGCCGGATCGGAGCGCGCCACCGCGGCGTGGCGTTCGGCCCAACTCTTCCACTCTCCGACGAGATCCCTCCAGCGCAGCTTCGAGAACTCCGACGTCCTGCCGCTGAGCTGACAGAGCGTGCGGTGGAATGATTCGCGGACGGAGCTCGGCACGTCGTCCAGGACGGCGACGAGCTCGCCGATCGCTTCCTTGGCCTCGATGCGCCCGAGAGCCCAGAGAGCCGTCTCCTGCAATACGGCGGATTCCTTCCGCGGTCGCCGCAGGATCTCGAGGACCGGGCCGAGCCGACTGCGATCCCGCCCATGCCCGATCTCGCGCACCGTCTCCCAGCGGCTCTTCCAGCGCTTGCAATCCTCTTCGTCGACGCGGCGCAAGTCCGTGATCTTCTTCAGCGTTCTGGTCCCGAAGGTCGCGACCGCGTCGTGAGGACCGAGGAGCCGCAGGAGGTGAGGAATCAGCTCGGGGCGCGACAGGGGCGGATAGGCGGCGACCACCTGTCGCGCGACAGACAGTTCGGACGCCTCGCGCTCCGTCGCGAGAAAACGGAAGAGCTCGCGGGCGGAGACGAATCCTTCCAGGCTTCCCACGTAGACGCGGTCTCGAGCCTTCGGGTCGTCCTGGTCGTTCGACGCCTTCTTGCCCGGATCGTCGACCATGTAGGGGGGACGCAGCAGCTTCTCGAGGTCGACGGGCGCCGGCGCCGTTGCCCGACGGAGGAAGAGCAGCGCGAAGGCCGTGCTGATGTGGCTGTCCGTCCTCTTCTTGCCCCACTGTCCGGTCGAGCGTTGGGAGCGGATCAGGAAGCGCGCCTCGAGGCGGTACCAGTCGTTCTGCCCGAAACGAATCACGTGTCCCAGGTCTCCCACCTTCTCGATCGTGTAGATCGTGTAGAAGTAGTCGTGGAAGATGCCGCGGCTGCGGACGCGAAGGCTGTTGAGCGAGCTATACTTTCGAGTGACCCACACCAGGCCGGCGCGGATCGCCTCGTCGATCGACTTGTCGACCGCGCCTCGACGTCCCAGGACCGTCCGCACGATGAACAGATTCGACAGGCCCGCTGCTGTCATGCTCAACGTCGAGTGCTCGGGCGTCGGCTTCGGACGGTTCGGCACTTTGCCGTAGTATCCCCAGCTTCCGGCGCGGGTCGGCTTGATCTCGATCTCGCGGGCACCCTTGCCGCGCCGTGGACGAAAGCGAACCATCGGGCGCACGGAGCGGCCATCGCGCGCCTGGCTCTTCACTAGGCTGTTGCCGATTTCTCGGAAGACGTGATCGGGAACGTGCAGGCCGTTGCGCAGCGCGATCTCGAGGCCGAGCACCGCGAATTGCGTGTTCGAATGGTCGTAACCCGGGTTCTCGAACTTCGGGTTGGCGATCAGGGGCTTCATGCCGGGGCCGTATCCCCACACGCCGCTGCCGCCGATTTTCGTCCTCAGGAGCCAGTCGAGGCACTGCTGCATGCGCCTCCGACCGCCGCCGCGAATCGGCCCGGGCTTGTCGATCCCCTTGGCCGCCGCCCGCGCTCGATGACGCGCGTCGAGGGCCATCATGTGCAGGGCGACGCCGTAAGTTTTCTCGAGCGGCTGCGAGGCGAGGCGGCGGAACTTCCGCTCGACGAGCGGATCGTTCGGATCGAGCCCCGCGTTGATCAGCGCGTACAGGCAGAACGCCTCCGTGCCCATCGGGTAGCCACGCAGAGGAAAGCCGTCCTGGCGGTACTCGTGCAGCAGCCAGTCGCGGCCGCGATCGATGGCGCGGTTGACGGACTTCTGGAACTGTCGATCGTCGGCCGTTACGCAGTCGGAGAGCCACGCCGTGATGCACACCGCCAGTGCGAGGAGGGCTGGCCAGGAGTGGCCCGGTGTCGTGCCGGTCGCGATTCTCATGGCGGTCACTCGAACAGACGCCTTTCCGCGCCCCGCGCCGCCGTCGGCTGCAGGAGCCCGAGGGCCCGAAGCAGGGCGGATTCCAGGTGCGACGGTGTCAGCTCGTCGCTCACGATACGGCCGCGTCGAAACGGGCCGCCGGCCGCCAGGGCGAAGCCCGAGCGCGTCGCGTTTGCGGTAGCATGCGGCGCTCCACACACGTTCCACACCAAGAGCCAGCTCGCGTCGTCGACGATCTCGGACAGCCAGTCCAAGCACTCGGTGACCGCTTCGATACGGTCGCTGCGGCTCGTCGTGACGCTTGCCGGCTCGACGATCACGGCGACGATGCAGTGGGGATGTCCGCCGCGGAGCATCGAGCCGACGCGCGCGTTGATGTCCAGCGGCTCGAGAGTCAGGGAGCCCTTCGCGCGAGCGTCGTCGTCTTCCGCGACCGCGGCTTCGACGGCAGCTTTCGTCGCGAGATAGAACTGCAGGTTTCGTCCGCCGGGAACCAGGATCCAGTATTCCGCGCCGGAAACGCCCGCAACGATCTCGAGAAGCCCCTGACTCGCGGGGTCGCCGGCGCTGCGCTTGTCGCCGACCAGAGCGCTGCGGAGCGACGCTCGAGCGGTGACGCCTGGCGCCGGCACGCCGAGAGTCAGCACGCCGCGCCCCGCGAGACGGCGGAGCGGCGCGTCTCGGGACGCGCGGAAGAGCTCGTCGAGATCGAGTCCCGCGACGCAGACGATGACGGCGCGGCCGGAGAAGGCGGCGTCCGCAGCGGCGACCTGCGTCGCGTCGGCCGTGTCCTCGGGACGCGCGCGAGCGGCATCGCCGGTAGCAGTCCGACGCGGGCTCGACGCGGGATCGCGCACGGGAGGGGCGGCCTTCGTCGTCGTGTCCGCCGCGATGGTCGGCGTAACGGGGGAGTCGCTCGGGCGAGTGGGCAGCTCGGTCGCCGAGCTCGAACCCGTCGCCGTCGCCGTCGCCGTTGCCTTCGGCTTCGGCTCGGGAGACTTCAGGGCTCGAAAGAGACCGACGAGGAACAGCGTGACGATGATCGTCCCGACCAGTCCGAGCACGAGGCCGATCGGCTCTCGCGTGACGTGAGCTCCCGAGCCGCCGCGGGAGGACCGCTTCTTGGCGCGGGCGGAGTCCTTCTGCGTCGGCCGCAACTTCGCGCTCAGCGTGGCGCCGTCGAGGACGCCCCGGACGATCAGCTCGATCTCGCCCTCGGCCGGGCGCTCGATCACGTGTACGAGGTGGAAGGGGCCGACTTGCACCCGATCGCGCTGCTTGAGCCGTGCTCGAGTCACGCGTTGGCCGTTGAGCCACGTCCCGTTGTGGCTGTCGAGATCGGAGATCTGCCAGCCATCGTCCGCGGGCTCGATGCGAGCGTGCTGCTTGGACACCGCGCTATCGCGCAGGCGCACGTCGGATGGGGGAGCGCGCCCGAGCGTCAGACCTGCTCCGCCCAGCTCGACAGTTCGGCTCCCGCCATCGGGATCGATGATGATGAGCAGGTTCATGGAAATCGCGAGCTCGACGAACTGAACGGCACTCAGTATAGCGCCGATGCAGCCGGGGCGAGCTCCTCATTCGCGCCCTGGCTTCGGTCGGTCCTTCGCCCGCGCTTCACGCGCCGAAACCGCCTGTCGCCACGCCCGCAGCTCCGTCAGCAGCTCGGCGGCCTTCCGCGGTCGCGTGCGCGCGAGGTCGTGTTGCTCGGCCGGATCGCTATTCAGGTCGAACAACTGCACGCTGCCGTTCTCGAAGTACTCGAGCAGCTTGTAGTCGCCGCGGCGGATCGCACCGCCCGGACTCTGCATGCCGTGATTGCTGTAATGCGGGAAGTGCCAGAAGATCGCCTCGCGATCGAACGGCTTTCCCTTCAGCGCCGGCACGAAGCTCCTCCCGTCGACGTGTTGCTTCGGCATCGGACGAAGCCCGGCCATCTCGAGGAGGGACGGATAGAAGTCGGTGCTGATGACCGGCTCGTCGCAGACCACCCCGGATCGTCCGCCGCCGGGCCATTTGACGATCAGCGGCACGCGGATGCCGCCTTCGTACAGCCAGCCCTTGCCGGCTCGTAGCGGCGTGTTCGAGGTCGAGTAGGCCGAATCCAGCTTCGACTCCGCGATCACTCGACGCGGGTTACCGAAATTCGCGGCGGACATGCCGCCGTTGTCCGAGAAGAAGATCACGATCGTTCGCTCGTCCAGGTCGAGCGCCTCGAGTCGAGCCAGAACGCGCCCGAGGCTCTCGTCCATCGATTCGACCATGGCGGCGAACTGCACGTTGTCCTGGTGCTGCTTGATCTTGACCGTGCGTCGGGGCAGCACCCGATAGCCGTCGTGGGACGGCCGGCCGATGAGATCGTCCAGCTCGGCGCGAGAAGCGGGCTCCGTATCGTCCGGGTTGCCCTCGAGCACGAAAGCCGGCCCCGCAGGCCGCCCCGCGCTCTTCAGCTTGGCGCGGTATTTCGCGACGAGATCGTTGCGACCCTGGATCGGATCGTGGACCGCGAAGTGCGACAGGTACAGGAGGAACGGCCGGCTCTTGCTCTCGTCGATGAAGCGCAACGCTTCGTCGGTGAGGCGATCGGTGAGGTAGTCGCCCGGCTCGTCCTCGATGCCGTCGAGCCGGAACGGTGCGTGATAGCCCGCCCGCGGCCAGCCCTTGTTCCACTTGGGCACCTGGACGTCGAAGCCGTGCCGCCGCGGTCCCGAGGGCTCTTCTCCGAGATGCCACTTGCCGAAGATCGCCGTGCGATAGCCGTGCGTCCTCAGCGCCTCGGCCAGCGTGCTTTCCTCGTCGGGCAGGGTCTGGCGGATCGTCGCGTTCTGCAGCCGTTGGAACGCGAAGTCCCTGCGTCCGGGCAGCCAGTCCGTCAGGTGAAGCCGCGCCGGGTACTTGCCGGTCAGGATACTCGCGCGGGTCGGCGAGCAGACATGGCACGCCGCGTACGCCTGCGTGAAGCGGACTCCCTCTCGCGCCAGGCGATCGACGTTCGGCGTCTCGTGGAAGCGGCTGCCGTAGCAGCCCACGTCGGTCCAGCCGAGGTCGTCGACGAGGAAGAAGACGATGTTCGGACGGGGGGCCTCGTCGCTTGCCGGTGCCGGTGCCGGTGACGTGAGACAGCACAGCGCCGCGACGATGGCGAAGGAGCGGACAGCGGTAGTGGAATCCATGGAACTATCGAACGCGTTGTTTCGAAGCGGCGGCATCCCGTCGAAGCCCGTCCCCGGCGGAGACTATCTCGCGACCGATGCTATCGGTAGCGCGCGAAAGTCGGGATCGTCTTTGTCCTCGAGGCCTCGCTTGCCCCGGTAGGTGCCGTAGTACGGCACGTTGGCATCGACCCACGTGACGATCCGGATGAACTCCTCGGAGGACAGGCTCTCTCCGCACGGAGCCTTCCGTATCTGCGCGACGAGGCGGCTCAGGTGCGACCCGAAGCTCAGCGGCGGCAGGTGGCGGAATCCCGATTGGCCGTAGCGGCAATCCCGATAGCTGACGAGGCTCTTGCCGATCAGGTTCTCGTAGGAGCGGTTGAAGCTGTCGGTCGGCACGCCCGCGAGGTCGAGGTTCCCGTCCGGCTCCTCGCCGCCGTGACAGCGCACGCAGCGCTCGTCGAGGATCGGCTGCACGTCCGCGGCGTAGTCGACCATGCGCGGTCCGGAATCGCCCGGCTGCGGCGAGAGCGTGGCCGGGGGATGGTTCAACGCCAAGGCCGGTTGAGCGATCGCCTTCGGTGTCGTGTTGTCCGGCTCGTGGCAGCCGACGCACGAACGATGCTCGCCGGGCAGCAGATAGGTGAACGTCGGCATGTGCTGCAAGGCCATGAAGTTCTCGTCGAGCGCCTGGAAGAAGACGTTCTCTTCGGCGGGTACCGCGAAATAGGCCGAGCCGTCCTCGTGGACCTTCGCGACGCCGTACACCTTCTTGCGGTGCACGCCGACATTGAGGCCGACTCGGAAGATGCCGTTCTCGCTCCACGGCCACGGCAGAACGCCCATCACGCGCACGTACTTGACCCTGCCGCGCTCGATGCCCGTCATGCCCTGGTAGACGTCCTGGACGAAGAACGTCCCCGTGTTCTCAGCCGACGAAGAAGCGGCGTGTCGCGCGGCGTCGCTCGCGGCCACCGGAGGGATCGCCGCGGGCCTACGACGCGGGCGGAGGGGAATCGGCTGGAAGCAGGAGATCTCGGGAGCGCGGTAGAGCTCTGCGCGATTGCCTTCGGTGTCGAGCACGTAGATTCCGTATCCCGCCTTGTTCGTCCTCGGGCCGGGGCGATAGGAGACCAGGAAGAGCTCCTCGGAGAGCGGATACGGATCTTGGAAGAAGCCCATCTCCCACGTCGCCTGGTACATGCCCGGCGAACCGATCTCCGGCGTGATGCAGGTCATCGCTTCCGGAGTGCGCCGCGTACGGCCGCCGTCGACGAGGATCACCGGGCCGCCTTCGCGCCCGCAGTGCGGTGCCCCGATCGCGACGATCCGGTTGCTGTGTGGCATGCTGCGGGCGTTGAGCATGCCGGCCGGTCGCACGACGGTGTTCTTGTACAGGTGATCCAACCCGCTTCCGTCCGGTCGCACCGTCCACAGGCTCTGGCCGTTGCCGAGTCCCTTGTCGACGTACTCCCAACGCGTGTACGCGATGCGGCCGTCATCGAGTACACACGGGTTCATCTCGTTGAGCGGGCCGGGCGAGACGCAACGCACGCCGCCGCCGTCCGCCTCCATGAGGTGCAAGCTAGTGACCGTAGCCGGGAAGCAGAAGACGCTGCGCATCGATCGACTCGACGCGAAGACGATCCTCCCGTCCGGCAGATAGCACGGATCGATGTCGTCGAAGCCGCGGCCGATACCGCGGCCGAGCGACGCGTAGCGTCGAATCGCGTCCATCTCGGCCTCACCGCCGAACGTCAGTTGGCGCAGGCTGCCCGGCACCGTGCGTGCATTCACCGGGTCGAGCTCGACCTCGTAGATGCGGAACGCCTCGTCCTTCCTCTTGTAGCCGAAGACGATTCTCTTGGCGTCGAACGACAGGTCGAAGCGGCTGAAGAGCCCGCCGGCCAGTTCCGGCACGAGATCGGTCACCTCGCCGTCGGGAGTCACCGGCGAGAGGACACAGAGGCTGCCCCCCATCTCGTTGGCGCAGTGCGGCTCGTAGATATGCGGCGAGTAAACCGGCTTCGTGACGAATAGTAGCTTGTCGACGGTCAACGCCGGGTGGGCCAGCATGACCCTCTGGCGCAGCGCCTTCAGAGAGGCCTCGATTTCGTCTCGCTTCTCGGGGGCGTCGCGTCTTGCGGCGCGCTGTTCCTTCTCCAGAGAGGCCAACCGCTGGAGCTCGCGCTCGCCGATGGGATACCGCGCGCCGTAGCGCGTCATCGTCTTCTCGACGGCGACGCGCAGCGCTCCGATGTTGACGGCATCGGGCGGCAGGAACGCGGCGCGTTCGCGCGGCGGCACGCTGGCGAGCTGCGTGACCTCGCGTTCGGGAGCCTTCCAGTCCTTCGGAAACGCGGTCGTCGAGTCGAGGCGCAGCGTCACCAGGTGGGGGAGCGGTCCCGAGCGGACGAGCTTCAACGTGTGCTTCCCCGCGGTGATCGGCACCTTGATCGGGCTCCGCCACCGTTGCATCGCCTCCCAACGCGCGCCGCTGCTGTCCCACGTGAAGAGGACCGGATGCTCGAAAGGCGCCGACCCGAACGCGATTCCGTGACAGCACGTTCCCACCTTGCGGTCGTCCAGGACGACGTCGACGGGGCGCGCCTCGGCCGCGGAGTAGAGGATCTGCAGCGTGTAGTCGCCGGACACCGGGACGTCGATGTCGTACTCGACCCTTCCCGTCGCGGGCGACTTCGGCCCACCGCCTGCAAGCGGTCCGGTGTCGGCGTACTCGTCGGGACTCGCGAAGATGCGGACATTGCCGCGGTCGAACGTGCAGGCGGGAATCGTCAGCGAGCCCGCCGCGCGTTCCGCCGATGCCGGGAGGCTCCAGATGGCCATGGCCTCGTGCCACAGCGACATGAGCGTCTCGACGGCTTTCGCGCGCGTCGCGGTGTCGCCGGCCGGGTGGAGTAGCCTCTGGAGCTCAGACAGTCGACTCAGGTGCTCCGGCCCCTGCGGATACCGCGGACCGAAGGTGTCGATCGCATCCTCGACCGCCCATCGCAACGCGGCGACGTCGACCGCATCGGACGACGCGGGAATCCGCCGACGCGCGACGGGAGTGCCGTCGACGTCGCGCAGCTCGAATCGCGGCGGCAGCCATTCCGGGTCGAACGCCGTCGACGTGTCGAGGCGCAGCGCCACGAGATGCGGTAGCGGGCCGCGTCGGGCGAGCTTGACGGTGTGCCTTCCCCTGGTGGCCTTCACGCGGATCAGGCGGCCCCATTTGTTCCGAACTCCCTCCCACGTCGCGCCGCTGCTCTTCCAGGTGAGCTCGACCGGCCGAGCGATCCGCTCGGAAGGAGCGAAGGTGACGCTGAGGCAGCACCGGCCGACGTTCTGGTTATCGAAGAAGACGTCGAGTGGCCGCGCCTCGCCCGCCGCGTAGCGAAGGTGAATTGCGTACTCGCCTGCAATCGGAATGTCGACGTCGTACTCGACGGTCCAGCCCCATGGCTGTCGTTCCGCGCTGACGACGACGGGACCGGCGTCGGCGTGCTCGGCGCGAGCGACGAGAATGCGCGCGTTGCCGCGGTCGAAGCCCCAGGCGGGAATCACGAGCGATCCGGCCTCGACCGGAGCCGCGAGGAGCGAGGCACCCGCGGCGGCGAGGAACACCGAGGCCCGCCATCGACACGGCCGATCCGAGAGCCGACTGTTTCTCATCGCCAACCCTCCCGTTGGAATCAGAAGCCGGGGCCCGTCCGGAATCATCGTGGCCAGTGTAACCAGACGCGATCGGCCCTGAACAGCCAGAAGCGCAGCGAGGTCGGTGCTCCTTCGGCCGGCGGTTCGCTGCCGTCGGAGTCGGTGTCGGAGGCGGAGTCGGTG
>CAYMRB010000129.1:0-21786 GCA_964392615.1 uncultured Planctomycetia bacterium
GACGAGCCGGTCAGCGAGATCGACGCCGCCACCGGCGCGATACTGCAGACGTTCCACGGTACCGAGCATGCCGAGGAGCTGCTGTACTCCGACGGCGCGCTGCTGGTCGTGGTAGGTGACGGTCGAGGAACCAAGTCCTATCGCGGCGCCACGCTGGAGAGTCGCCGTGGTTTCTCGGTGGAAGAACGAGCCCTCGACCTGACGGGTAGCCGGTCGCTCGTCAGGGTGGACGCGAAGTCGGGCGCGTCCGTTTGGAAGACGCCAGCGAGCCCTGTCGTGCCGTTGACCGTCGCCATCGATGGTGCCAGGGCGTTCTTCCTGCGAGGCGGTGAGCTCGTCTCGGCCGACATGCGCAGCGGCGATGATCTGTGGACGCGGACGGTCGCGAACAAGCGCGTCCGCTTCGGAACGACGTCGAGTCCCACGCTATTGGTACACGAGGATGTCGTTTACCTGGCGATCCAAGGCAAGCTGACGGCGCGAGACGCGGCAACGGGCGACGCATTGTGGTCAGCGCCCTGCGCGAAGACGGGCTACAGGGCTCCCGCTAGCATCACGATCGTGAACGACCTGATCTGGGACGTGGCCGTCGGAGGCGAGCCTTACCGACCGGGCACTGACTGGAGCAAGATCCAGCGCGTCTATACCGGTTACGACCTCCGAACCGGAGCCGTCGTCAAGGAGATCCCCGTCTCCGCCGCGCACGGATACGGGATCATGCATCACCGGTGTCACGTGCCGCGTGCCACGGGCTCGTCCATCATCACCAGCTTTCCCGGCATCGAGTTCTTCGATGTCGCGACGGGGAAGTCGACGCACGACAGCTGGATTCGAGGCGCGTGCCTCTACGGTTTCATGCCCGCCAACGGCCTCATCTATGCGCCGCCTCATCCGTGTGCGTGCTACACGCAGGGGAAGCTGACGGGATTCTGGGCGGTCGCGGGCAAGCGGACGCTCCCCGAGGCGAAGAGTGCGCCCGCGCGTTTGGAGAAGGGGCCGGCCTTCGAGGCCATGCAGACGTCGGACCCCGCCCGCTCGTCATCGCGTGACTGGTTCACGTACCGTGGCGACGCCGCGCGCAGCGGCACGACGACGGTCTCGGTTCCGGTGAGCTTGGAAGAGCGCTGGAGCGTTCCGGTCGGCCAGCAGCCGAGCCAGTGCGTGGTCGCCGCCGGGAGGCTCTTCATGGCGACGCGCGACGATCACTCGGTCCGCGCGCTCGATGCCGACGACGGAACTCCGCTGTGGCGATTCGTGGCGGGCGGGCGTGTCGATTCCGTGCCGACGTACTACCAGGGAACGGGGCTCTTCGGTTCGCGCGACGGATACGTCTACTGCCTCACGGCCGACAAGGGCGCTCTCGTGTGGCGGTTTCGCGCCGCCGAGATCGACAGACGCTGTGTCGTCTACGACCAGGTCGAGTCGGTCTGGCCCGTACATGGGAGCGTCCTCGTCGAGAACGGTACGCTCTGGTTCTGTGCCGGTCGGTCCTCGTTCCTCGACGGCGGTCTGCTGGTCTACCGGCTGGATCCGCGCACAGGCGAGGTGCTGTCGACGACCCGCATCGACTCGCTGGGCGAGCGGGACGTGCAGCCGCCGATCACGTCGACCATGTACGCCCGGCTGGACATGGAGGGGGCGAAGAACGATATCCTCTCGTGCGACGGCAGCCACGTCTTCCTGCGACACTGGGCGCTCGACCTGAAGGGCAACAGCGTCGAGCAGAAGTTCGATCACCTGTTTTCACCGACCGGCTTTCTGGATGCGTCCTGGTTCCGGCGCACGTACTGGATCTACGGTCGAACCTATGTCTCGGGTGCGCAGGGCTGGGCGCGAGCCGGGAACATCCGTCCCAGCGGGCGCATCCTGTCGATCGACGAGGAGCGGCTCTATGGCTTCGGCCGCGACCACTATCCGCCCTCGCCGGGGAATCGTCACCAGATGTACCTCGCGGGCGAGAAGGAGCGGCTCTTCGCGGCATCGAAGGATGGCGCCGGAATCGTCGAGCCACCCCGGGACGCCGCGCAGAAGAGAAGGCGGGGCAAGAAGGAGAAGTCCGGAGCGGCAGCGAAGACAGGAGTCGTCTGGTCGACATCCGGAGATCTGCAGGTCCGGGCGATGGTGTTGGCCGGCGAGGGCGCAGGCAAGCGGCTGTTCGTTGCCGGCGCGAAAGGGGATTGGGTGATCTCCCAGGACGCCTACGAGGGTGCGATGGGGAGCGTGCTGCGCGTCATCTCCGTCGACGACGGAAAGACCATCGCCGAGCACGACCTGTCCGGACTGCCGGTCTTCGACGGGATGTCCGCCGCGCGCGGGCGCCTCTACGTCTCCCTCACGAGCGGCCGCGTCGTATGCCTCGGGGCTCGACGTGGAGAGTGAGACGGAGCCTTGTCGACAGATGCCTCGAGGATTCGGTGAGCTGGCCGAGCTCGCACCAGCTCCCTACTCGGCCAGCAATTGCACTTCCCAGATCGTCGGCACGTGGCTCGCCTCCAGGATGTTCAGGCGCACATGCTGCGCCGTGACCGGAGCGAACGTCGCCGAGAAGCTCCCGCCGACGGTCGTGCCCGTGTGGATCGTGCGCCACTGGCCGTCCTGCCGGATCTGGATCTCGAACTTCCGGATGCGATCGTAAGCTTCGCTGATCCGCACCCGGCTGAACGTCTCGGGCTCGGTGAGCTCGATCGCCAGCCAGCCGTCCTTGCTGTCGGGCGCGCCGCCCCAGCGGGTCGACGGGTCGTCGTCGAAGGCCAGCTCGGGCCCGAGGCGCGGTTCGGGCCACACTCCCGAGGCCGTCGCACGCCCGCCATCCACGAGCGAAGGCGGGCCGGTACGCATCGGTTCGATGTCGGCCACAGAGCGCTCGAACTGGAGCTTCACGATGGTGTCGAGCGGGTCGCGCTGATCGACGGGCACGGTGACGCGAATGCCTTCGTCGTCCTGCGTCACGATGGCCTTCCCGCCGGTCAGCACGCTGTGGCCCGTGAGCTTCCGCCCGATGGCGGGCAGCACGACCTCCTCGGCAGGCCAGCGCAACACGTGCAGGTAGATCGCGTTGTCCTTGTGCGTCGAGCCTCCCTACCAGCGACCGGACGGCAGCTCGAAGTGGCTGTAGTAGCCGCCGTGCCCGCGCGTCTTCTCGTCGGGTGCGATGAACGGGCCGCCGCGTGTGCCGTAGATCGACTCGCCGTACTTCTCGAGCCACCTGCCGATCTCCCGGAACCGCTCGACCTGGCGCGGCTCGATCCGGCCGTCGGGCATCGGTCCGGTGTTGAGCGCGAAGTTCCCATCGCCGGCGGCGCACGAGACCAGCATGTGGATGCACTCGTCGAAGGACCGGAAGAACGGATCGACCTCCCTCGGCTCCCACGACCACTGGCCGTTGAGCGTGGCGTTGGTTTCCCACGCCCGGTCGTTCATGAAGAAGCCAACCTTGTTCTCCGGCGTGTAGAAGTCGGCATCCAGCCCGCAGCGGTCATTGATGATGAGGTGGGGCTGAATGGAGCGCGCCATCTTGAAGAGGTTCTCCGCGCCCCAGAGCTTCGCGGCGTCGGCGTTGTTTCCGCGGCTCCGCAGATTGTCGAACCACAGTCCGTCGACGTGGCCGTAGTTCGTGAGCAGCTCGCGAATCTGTCCGTGCAGGTACTCGATGTACCGATCGTGGCGCTCGCCGAGATAGTCGGCGTGGTGCCAGTCGGGTTGCGAGTAGTAGATTATCAGCTTCAGGTCGTGCTCATGGCACGCATCGGCGACGTGCTTCATCACGTCGACCTGCCAGGCCGACTTCGTCCCGGTGCTCCTGTAGTCGGTCAGCTTCGTGTCGTAGAGGCAGAAGCCGTCGTGGTGCTTGACCAGGAAGATCAGGTACTTCATGCCGCCTTCCTTGGCGACCCGGACCCAATGTTCGGCGTCGAACGCGTCCGGCTTCCACTTCTTGTAGAGATCGTCGTAGACCGCCGCCGGCGTCGGCCCCCTGCCGCCGCGCACACCCGGTCTCCGTCCCCACGCGGGCGCCCCTCGTGACCAGCCGATCTCCTTGCCCGTCAAGCTCACCGGGCCCCAGCACAGGAACATGCCGTAGCGCATGTCCTTCCAGGCCTCGACGATCTCGGGCTTCGCGCTGAGGAAATCGGTCGGCGGCCGGGTGGATTCCGTCGGAGCGTCGGCCGCCGGAGCATCGGCTGCCGACTGGGCGCTCACAGCGCTGCCCAGCGCTGTGCAGAGGATGACGACCGACGATGCGAACAGCCCTTGGCGGACAGGCGTGGTCATGGCTGGACTCCTCGAAAGACCGCGTGGACCGTGATCGTATCGCCGCTCCCGCTTCGACTGCTCGTGAAAAAAGGCAACCCCGCGCCGCAGCGCAGGGTTGCCTTGTTTCATCCGATCGCGTGAAGATCGTTCTTCGCGGCCTCGCGGTCGTCGCCGCCAGGCCGCGAAGCGCGACGTCACGGCACGCAGATCGACGACTCGCAGTCGAGGTCGGACGGCGTCGTGTCGAAGCCGCAGTCCCCGAACGGCGCCGGCAGAGCGTTGCCGCCGCGGAAGAGGAAGTTGAAGATCACGACCGCGTCGGAGATCGCGAGCATGCCGCTGTCGTCGGCGTCGGCCGCCTCCGCGCAGGCCGGCGTCTCGGCCACGCCGAGGAAGAGGACGGTCAGCACGTAGCTGGCGTCCGAGATGTTCAGGTCGCCGTCGTTATTCGCGTCGCCGCGACGGAACGGCAGCCCTTCGAACGTGGCAGCGTTGAGGCTCAGCTTCACGATGCGGCCGGTGTCGGCGCCGACGACGTACTCGCTGACGTCGCTGCCGCCCTCGCCGCGAATCGCGGTGGCGATGCCGACGGGCTCGACGGACTCGGTCTCACCGAGGAGGTACAGGCGGTGGACCGTCTCGGCCGTCAGGTCGGCGCGCGCGTAGGTATTGCGGATCAGGCGATCCGCGACGTCGTCCTCGCCATAGGTGAAGTCGATGACGACGTTGTCGGCGTCCGACGAGTAGACCTCGATGCCGCCGCCGAGCACCATCGCGCCGGCGGGGTCGGCGATCAACGTATCGGCGTCGAAGGCGCCCTCCATGTCGACCGCATGCAGCAAGGTGTTGTACGTGTCGACGAGCCAGAACTTCCGGGCGACCGAGTCCCAGCTGAGGTCGCCGTAGACCGGGTTGCGCAGAAGGTCCGGGGACGAGCGCACGGCGTGCCGCGGGCCGATGTTCGCGCCGTCGGCGTCACTCGCCTGGATGTAGTGCACGCCGCCGATCTGGCCGAGCCAGTACATGCGGGCGTCTTCGGGGATGTACTCGACGCCGGAAGTCGTGCCGAAGTTCGCGAACGGCCCGATGATCGTGCCGTCCACCGCGCCGTCGTCGAGGCGGTAGCGCTGCGCGACGCCCGTGTCGCGATCGACGACGACGAGGTGGTCGCCCGTCGTGGTCACGCCGGTCGGCGCTCCGTCGAAGCTCATCGCATCGACGCGACGGCCTTGGCCGATCGTCGCCAGGGCCGTGCGGACCGGCGCGGCGCTGCTGCCGGGGCCCATCGCCGTGATCGTGTACTCGTACGTGCCATCCGGAGGCAGCGGGAGGCTCGAGTCGGTGACCGTCTGCGGATCGGACGACGGGTCCGTCGCGAGATCGATGCCATCGATCCGCGCGACCTCGACGTCCTGCTGTGCAGCGTCCGGATCCGTCAGGCTGCTGCGCGTGATCACGAGCGACGTGTAGCCGCGCGTGCTCGTCCAAGAGAGCTCGACCGCGACGCTGTCCGGCGTCGCGGTGAAGTCGGCGACGTTCGCGTACTCCGGCTCGTCGACGGAAACCTCGAAGATGAACGGCGCGTGGCCGATCGGGTCGAAGACCGTGACGTACTCGCTCGAGTTGCCGGCGCTGCAGGAATCCGACGCGTGGCCGAGGCCCATGGGATACGCACCGGGCGTGTCCCCCTCATCGACGAGCTCCGGAATCAGGCTGTACGCGAGTCCTGCGTCGCTGCCGATCGCGAGGCCGGCCGCGTCGGGATCCGTCGGCACGTTGACGCGCACGACGCCCGTCGGACGACCTTCCCACGCCGAGCCGACGAGGAGGTCGAGGTACTCACCGGCATCGGTGCCGACGAACGCGAGCGAGTTACCGAACGCGCCATCCGCGCCGCCGAGGGGGCTGACGAAGTAGACCGGCATGCCGTCGCCGTCGGTCGACAGGCTGCCGTCCGCGTTGATCTCGAAGTAGATGTCGTTGACGATGTCGACGGTCCAGAACGTGTCGCGACCGCGGTGCCACGTCAGGCCGCCGAGCTGGCCGGCCAGCGTCGCATCGCCGAGGACCGCTTCGGCCAGACCGGCCACGTCGACGGTACCGAGGAGCTCGACGCCGCTGAACTCGGTCGCGCCGGCGTCAGGGACGGCGGAGCGGAGCAGGTGGCCGTCGATCAGCCAGTAGAGCTGCCCCTGCGTCTCGTGGTACGCGAGGCCGGTCGTCGGCGCGCTGCCCATCGGCGAGACGAGCGTCTGCGCGGCGCCGGCGGCCAGAGACTGGGCCGAGAAGCGGAACGTGAAACCCGAGAAGAGGTCCGGGACGTACAGGCTCGTCGGGGCGGCGTCCGAGGCGACGACGGCAACACTGCCGGGGAAGTCGCCGAGGTACGTGCCGGTCTGAGCACCGACGCACGAGCCGAAGTCCTCGGTCCGGGTACATGTGCAAGTGGGCTGTGCACGCAAAACACTGCCGGCGCTGAGTGCGAGCAGCAACGTGGCTGCACAAAGAAGGCTTCGCTTCGTCATCTTACGAGTACGTACCTCGGTGGGTCCTCTGGGGAACACCCGGACGTGCGCGTCCCGCGAATCCGAGATGCCCTGTCAAGTTGTACGGTAGTTGGAGAGACCGATACGAACCCGTCGCGGCGAGCCCATTCCGAGCCACAGCCGACGGGAGACCCCGCTCGGTTCAGGAAGACGAAGTTCGAGTATACGTACGCCGCGGTACCAAGTCAATTTGGCCCGTGAGGGCGTTTGACCGACCGAAAGGCGACGAGGAGGCTAACCCTGGGCGAACTTGACGTAGTCGCGCAGCTTCTTGCTGACCGCGTTGCGCGCGCGCTGCAGCGAATCGGCGACGGCTTGCTGGGAGATTCCGAGGCGCTTGGCGATCTCGGCCTGCGGCAGCGTCTCCCGGTAGTAGAGCTGGACGACGTTCTGCTGCCGCTGGGTGAGGACGTGGATGTTGTCCAGCAGCGCGTGGGTCATCAGGCGGCCCTGATAGATGCGCAGCAGGTCCTCGTGGTCGACGCGGCCCGCCTCCATCGACGGGAGGAGCGGTTCGACCCAGGAGCAGACGTTCGTGCAAGTCCGCCGCAGCGGACACGGTGTGCAGATCATGCCGATTGCCGATATCTTTTCGAGCCGCTCGCGCTCGGCCTCGAGCCGGACACCAGCGGCCGGATGAGGCTATCATACGTACACGACGCGGTCAAAGATGGGCATGGGCTGGCCGCTCCCGACGCAGCCTTCGACGTCGGCTCCCGGCAGCCCATGCCCGCGGAGCTGGAGCCGACCGCTCGCGACGGCTGGATCCCGCGTCACCGTGCAGGCTCGCGGCGGCTCAGCTCCGCATGGGTCTTGCCGAGCAGAGAGCGGTGCGCCTCAGGCTGCGGCGAGCCCCGAGAGGCGAGAGCCGTGCCGATATCAGTTGCGCGTCCCCGCGTCGCTCGTACCCTGGAAGATCCGCAAGTGAGCCGATCGAGGAACCAGGCCGTGATTTCGCCCATCATCCGCGTGCTGTGCACCGTCGCCGGAGTCGCCGGATTCCTCGGAGGTCTCGCCCCGAGCGCCGCGCAGGCCGGGGACGCCGTGATCGAGTTCTTCACGGCCTCGTTCTTGCCGCAGTCCGTGACGGTCGAGATCGGCGAGTCGGTGACGTTCCAGTGGCGCCGCGGCGAGCACACGGTCACGAGCGGCACCGGGCCGGACGATCCGCGCGCCGGCGAGCTCTTCGACACGGTGCTCGATGAGGAGCATCCTGCATTCGAGCTCGCGGTGACCGAGCCTCGTCCCGCAGGGATTCCGTTCTTCGACCGCCGGCATCCGGGTCAGCAGGGGTTCATCGACGTGTCGGCGGGCGAGGAGACGTTTCGGGTCGGCGTCGTCGACAACGTCTACATCCCGGACGAGTCATGGATCTTCGCGGGCGACTCGATCCGCTGGGAGCACGAGCCGGACGAGATGTTCCACACCGTCACGAGCGGTACCGGCAACGCGGATCCGGGCGCTGGCGAGCTGTTCGACGCGGAATCGTCGAATGCGCGGCCGATCTTCGTCCATCAATTCCTGACGGCGGACGTCTACCCGTACTTCTGCCGGCCACACGAGCGCCTCGGCATGATCGGGACCGTGTACGTGCAGGAGCTCTTCGTCCGCGGCGATGCGACGGGGGAGGGCGCAGTCGACATCTCCGATCCGGTCGCGACGCTCAACTACCTGTTCCTCGGCGCCGAGCGGCGGGCCTGCGAGGACGCGCTCGACGCGAACGACGACGGCGCAGTCGACATCGGCGACGCGATCTTCGCGCTCGGGCACCTGTTCCTGGGCACGGAGGCGATGCCGCCGCCGTACCCGTTCGCGGGCGGCGACCGCACCGACGACGCGCTGCGGTGTCTGCCGGCGGGGGCCGTGTGAGGACGAGTGAGCCGGAATGCGGCATCCTCGCGTTCTGGCGCGCCCCCCGCGTGAGGGGTACAATCGGCGGCTGTCGGGCGACTCCTGGGTCTGAACGCGGAGAAAGATACCGATGCTCTTCGAGACGGGTAGGCCCGTGCGGTACGGCGTTGCGCTGTCGGCGCTGCTGGCCGCCCTCGCGCTCGCGCCTTGCGTCCATGCCGGCTTCGGCGTCGTCGAGGGCTACCACTTCGTGATTCCCGACGTCGAGGCGGCTCCCGGCCAATCGGTCGAGATCGAGCTCCAGGGCCTCCACGAGACGGCCGTGCAGGGCTTTTCGCTCGCGGCGCGCTTCCCGGCGGACGGGCTGTCGATCGAGCGGATCCACATCGAGGACACGCTTCTCGAGGCGCTCGAGATCGATTTCTTCGAGACGACGGTCGATCCGGTCGCGGGAACGATCACGGTCGGCGTGCTCCTCGACGCGCGGCCGCCATTCGACGGTCAGCTGATCCCGAACGTCGGTCGCGAGCTCACGTATCTACGCGTCGACGCGGTCGTCGCCGAGGGCGCGGTCGAGGACTTGCCGATCCGTCTCGAGGACGGTCTCGGCGTGCCGCCGATCTACAACGTCTACTCGGTCGAGAACAGATCGGTCCCCGTCGCCGAGATGGCCGAGGGGTTCGTGCGGCTGCCCGTGGTCGAGGTGGCCGCGTTCCTGCGCGGCGACTCGAACATGGATGGTCGGCTCGACCTGTCCGACGCCGTCGCGATCCTCGAGTACCGGTTCCTCGGCGGTACGCCCCCGGCATGCGAGGACGCCGCCGACACCGATGACGACGAGGCGATCTATCTCAGCGACGCGATCTTCCTGCTGAACTTCCTGTTCCAGGGCGGCCGTCGTCCGCCGCGTCCGGCGCCCGAGCCCGGCGGCGATCCTTCCGGCGACGGGCTCGATTGCGCGACGCCGCTGTTCTGGGTCGAGGTGCGCCCCGGCGATTAACTGAACAGCCCGTTAACCGAACTCGGCCGATTCACCACGTGGGGCTGCATCCCGCGCCTTGGCCGCGTGTGGTACCATCGGCGGTAATCGGGTCTCCCCATGCACCGTCTGTTGCTGACGTTTCCAGTTCTCCGTCACCGGTCTGCTGTCATGCTCGCTTCCTCGCATGTCCGTCGTCTCTCGATTCGGCTGCTCGTCGCACTGCTCCTGACCGTCATCGTCGGTCGCCCCGCGACGGCGCAGGAACCCGCGCTGCGGCTCGTTCCCGACGCGTTCCTGGCGTGCGATCGCACCCTCGAGCTCGAGATCCAGCTCGACACCGGCCCGCTCGACGGGACGGGCCCGGTCGTCGCCGGCTACCAGCTCTTCCTGCGGTATCCGGCGGCTCTCGTGCGCCCGACGGCGTTCGAGGCGCAGCAGATGGACGAGACGATCTGGCTCGCCGGCCCGGACGAGTTCGCGCCGGTGTTCGATCTCGACGGCTGCGACGCCGGGGTGGCCGATCCGTGGCAGGACGGTGCCGGTGAGGACGTGCTCGCCGTCATCGTCACGACTCTTGACGACGGCGACGGCGGCGACGTGCTCGGGCCGCCGCAGGAGTCGCTCGAGGGCGTCGGCTTCGTGCTCGGGCGCATCCGCTTCGCGGTCGTCGACGACGCGCCGGAGTTCACGAGCTTGACCTTCCGCCTCAACGAGGAAACGTGCCGCGAGCCGTTCGATCAGGAGACGCGCGTCTTCGACGAGCTCGGCGTCGCGATCGGCGCGTCGCGGCCCGAGTCGGTGGTGGTCGACGTCGTCACGGACGGCGCGGTTGAAGATCTCATCTGCGCGCGCGGCGAGGGCGACGTCGTGGAGCTGTCGTGGCGGCTTCCCGACGGTGCGGCGTTCGACGGCGTGCGCGTGTCGCGGGGCGGCTCCGAGCTGGCGACGCTGGCCGGCGACGCGACCGACTACGTCGATGCCGACGCTGCCGGTCTCGACATGGCGCAGTACTCCATCGTGCCGATCCTCGCGGGTGGGGGCGATGGCTGCGAGGCGGTGTGCGAGGTCGGCATCACGCGGGAGTTCTTCCGCGGCGACGCGAACCTCGACGGGCGGCTCGCGATTCCGGACGCGGTGACGATCCTGCGCTACCTGTTCCAGGCGGGTCCGCTCGGGTGCGCCGACGCCGCCGACTCCGACGACGACGGAGCGCTGACGATCACCGACGCGGTCGTCGTGTTCGACTTCCTGTTCCGTCGCGGACCGGCGCTGCCGCCGCCGGGGGCGCCGACGCCGATCAACACGGTGCCGGGGCCGGATCCGACGCCCGACGCGCTCGGCTGCGACGTCGGCGTCGCGCCGGCGGTGTAGGCCGGCAGCGTCGGTCAGAGGGGGCGCGCGCTCGGCCTCCACCTCGCTCCCCAGGGCTCCCCGGAGCCCTCCACCTCGCTCCCCGGAGCCCTCCACCTCGCTCCCCGGAGCTGTTTCTGACGCCGTCCAGAGGTGGTCAGGCGTCGCTTTTGCGCTCACCGGTCGCGCGGATGGGGCCGCGGTCGACCGTGTTTCCGCCGTACTTTTTTCTCACGTCGCGTTCGAAGTCGCCTCGCCGCCCGGTTTCGGTCGAGATGGCCTCGCGAGGTGACCGCGACAAGCGGTAGGGCGCCGCGTCTTCGGACACGATATGTGGGAAGGGGCCGAGAATGTACCGATGGACGCAAAGTATCCCGCTGTGGGGACTTGACTTCCGATGTTGGCCGCGGTGGAATGGGCTCCCATCAAGTGCCGGGAGGTGGCATGCCGTCCCTGACATTTGGTGGGCGGGTCCTGACGTTCCAGAGCCCGCGGGTCGATGCCCGTGTTCCCGGTGGAGAACGCGAAGAGAATGCCGAAGGGTTGCCACGAGACACGGTCGCTGCGCGCGACGCTCCATGCGCAGGAGCGTCGGACCGGCGTCGGTGTGGGTTTCCCGACAGCGCCTCGAGCGTTGCCGCTCGGTTCCGGGCTCCGGCCGCAGTCAGAGGAGTGCCAGCGTTTCGGTTTCCGCTCGCCAGGAGAGGCGTGCGGGAGCGGCCGTGGGAATCTGAGGAGTGCCCCGCGACGTCTGCCGGAACGTCTTCGGAAGCCCGTCGCGCTGACTGACGAGTCGGCGCTGCAGCATTCGAAGCGCTCTTCGCCCAAAGAAGAGAAGTGTCCCCCTTGGGGAAGAAGCGAAGAGGAAGCATCTCGCTGCAGCGGAGCCGGCGCGTTGGCGCTGGCTCCGCTGCAGCTTTTCGAAACCTGAAGCAGACAGAAGCGGAGTTCCGGCGCAGGCCTTCGACCGCGCGAGCGGCGACGGTGGCGACCGGCGCGTCTCGATCCGTCCCCGGGCTCTCCGAGAGGAGGCCGGAGGCGGGTGAGCGCTCCGTCAGGCGCGAGCGGTGTTCGGAGGCGAGTTCGCACATAATCTCGACGGGAAGAACCGCGTCGTCCTTCCTGCAGCCTTCCGCAAGGAGATGTCCCCGGAAGAGCTCGAGAAGGACGGCTTGGTGATGACCATCGGCCGGGATGCGAAGTGCCTCAACCTCGAGACGAAGAAGAGCTGGGAGGCTCGGATCGAGAAGTTCCTCTCCACGCACGACATCATCGACGACGAGGAGAGCGAGGACGAGCTCCGGGACATCACCTCTTCGAAGCGCGATCTCGAGGTCGACCGACAGTTTCGCTTCGTCCTGCCCGGCGAGAGCAGGCGGGCCGTCGGTATCGACAAGAAGGAAAGCAAAGACGAAGACGGCGCCCAAGACAAGAAGAAAGACGCGGCGCGGGAGAAGGGCGGCGACGCCGAGAAGCCACAGAAGAGAGTCGTTTTCGTCGGCATGGTCACGCGCATCGAGGTCTGGGACAAGGCGCACTACGACGAGTACAAGAAAGAGCGCGACGAGAAGAAGAAGCAGCGGCAGCTAGAGAAGCAGCGGCAGAAGCAGCAGAATACGTAATGGGCAGCGCGCGAGATCTGGCGACGAGCGCGGCGGCGCGAGCCGTTGCCGCAGAGAGTTGAGAAGTACGGCGTTGGCCGAAGTCTGGAGAAGCACGGCGTGGTAGTCGCGAACGACAACCGGGATCAGCAGTCGGGCGTCATCGCCCGCGTTCGCAGCCGCCTGCGCGCCGCCAGCGCGCCGGGGCGCGCGAGGTGTGCCCTGCTCGCGGACGCTGATCCATCTCCCGTCGAGGCGCGGCAGGCGCGTCTCGACGTCGAAGTGCTCGAGGCGCGCCTGCGGCGCTTGCACGTGCTTTCCCCCGGCTTCGATGGCGTGGAGCTCGGAGATGGCGTCCGGGCGACCGCCGAGCGCCATCGCGTGGGGAACGTCGAGGTCACGTGATGCGCACGCGAGCTGCCAGACCTCGTTGCGACGTCCGGACGGAGGATGCCCGGGCAGAGTCGGAGGATGAGCGCCGTGTCGGACGATCAGCTCCACGTACCGGTGCTCCTCGACGAGGTTCTCCGCGAGCTCGCCCCGCGACCGGGTGCGACGATTCTCGACGGGACACTCGGGATCGCCGGTCACGCGTTGGAGATCCAGCGGCGAATCGCGCCCGACGGCGTGCTTCTCGGTATGGACCGGGACGCCCAAGCGCTCGAGCTGGCGCGCGAGCGACTCGCCGAGGGCGGTGTCGAGTTTCACCTCTATCACGGCGTATTCTGCCGTATTCGAGAGTTTCTACAGGACATCGGGAGGACGCCGGAAGGAGCGCTGGATGGGGTGCTCCTGGATCTCGGCGTCTCTTCGTTGCAGCTGGACCGATCCGAGCGTGGGTTCAGCTTTCTTCACGACGGTCCGTTGGACATGCGGATGGACCCGTCCGAGGGCGAGTCCGCTGCCCGGTATCTCGATCGCGTCGACGTCGCCGAGCTGGAGCAAGTGCTCCGCGAGTTCGGCGAGGAACGCGCGGCGAGGCGGATCGCGCGCGCTATCGTTCGGCATCGCGCAACGGAGCGCATCGAAACGACCGGACAGCTAGCGCGCCTCGTGGAGCGAGTGCTTCCCCGCAAGGGACAACGAATCCACCCCGCGACGCGGACATTCCAAGCCGTTCGCATCGCGGTGAATCGGGAACTGGAGCACCTCCGCCTCACTCTCCGCGACCTGGACCGTTTTCTCAGGCCAGGGGGGCGGGTGGTGGTGCTCAGTTATCACTCCTTGGAGGATCGGTTGGTCAAGAGCTCGTTCGCGGAGCGGTTCCGCGACGGGTTGTTCGCGAAGTCGGGCAAGGGTCTGATTCGACCCGGGCCGGACGAGGTCGCGCGGAACCCGCGGGCCCGGAGCGCTCGTCTGCGCGTCGCTGTGCGCGCGGGCGGCGAGTTGCCGCGGCCTGAAGAGGCCTGACGAGATCCGGATCGCAAAGGGAGGACGGAGAAGGAGTCCGCGATGCCGCTGTCGACAGGATGCGCACTCTTCTGCCTGTTCCTGCTGGCGGTCGGTCTCGTGACCGTGCACATGGAGGTCGACAACGTGCGCAGTGGTGTGCGCATTCGGCAGGCCTTGGAGGACGAGCAGGCCGCCGTCGAGCGACTGCGTCGGCTACAGCTCGTCCATCACGAGAAGACGAGTCCCGATGTCCTCGAGGCAAGCCTTCCGGAGGAGTTCCGGACGCCTTTGGGATTTCCCGACGATGGGCGCGGGTACTTCCCGAAGCCGTCGCCAGACACCCGCGAGGATGAGGCGGGCCGCAGAAGAACGCCGTGAGCGACGCGCTCTGACGAGCACGTTGCGACGAACGATCGCGCGGGTGTGACGCGGCTCCCCCCTCTGGCCGCGAGGTCGCTCCCGCCGCTGGACGCGTGGTCTGGCGTTGCGGTCCGGAGAAGCAGAAGAGTCAGCCGGAGAGGCCGGACGATGACGACCAAGACGACGGCCCTGAAGCAGGCGACCGCGGAGGCCGCCGATCACGACCTCCCCGTGCAGGCCCCGAGGCGTCCTCAGAGGATCCTGCTGTTTCTGATGGTGTGCGGTGTGAGCGCGTGCTTCATCCTCCTGTCGGGCCGCCTGTTCTGCATCCAAGTTCTTGAGCACGACAAGCACAGCGCGAAAGCGCGCACCGGCGTCGGTCGCAAGGATCGCATCCAGGCGTATCCGGGTGACCTCCGGACGCGGGACGATGTCGTCCTCGCGCGTTCGCTGCTCGCCTGGGACGTCGGGCTCGACCTCAAGACGGTGGACGCCGAGAAGGTGCCCGGCTTCGTCACCCTCGCCAGCGACAAGCTCGGGCTGCCGGATGAGCGACGTCGCGACCGCTTGCGCGTCGCGCTCGAGAACAAGGCGGCGGGGCGTCGGTACATCGCTCTGGCGAGCGCCGTCGATGAAGAAGCCAAGGTGGCCGTCGCCGACGCGCTGCGCGAAGAGCTCGGCGAGCAGAGCTACCGCAAGGTGCTGGTGGCCGACAAGGTGACCCGCCGCGACTACCCGCGCGGCTCGTTTCTGTGTCACGTCGTCGGCGTGCGCGGCATCGACGGCTCCGGTTACGAGGGGGTCGAGCGCTCCCGCGCGTCTTTCCTGCAGCCCGCGTCCGGAGTGCGCGATGTGCTGACCGACGCGCGCGAGGAGTTCCGCTTCTACTTCCCGGAGAACGCGGAGATCGCGCCGATCAACGGCTGCGACATCTGGTTGACCATCGATGTCCGGGCGCAGCGCATCGTCGAGGAGGAGCTCGCCGCCGGTATCGAGCGTCACGAGGTCGAGGCCGCCACCGCGATTCTCATGGACTGCCGCACGGGGTCGGTCCTCGCGATGGCCAGCTGGCCAAAGTACGACCCGCGCAAGTATCACGATTACCCGAAGAGCGAGCTCGACGAGCGCCGCAAGAACCGCGCTGTCGAGAACGTGTACGAGCCCGGCAGCGTGATCAAGCCGTTCATCGCGGCCGCCGTGCTCGAAGCCGGCCTGCACGGCCGGCACGACAGAGTGTGGGGTGGGGGGCGCTACCACACCATCGGTCGTCGACGCGTGACCGATGTGCACGATCACGGCCCGATCGATCTGGAGGACGCGGTGGTCTACTCGTCCAACGTCGGTCTCAGCCTGCTCGGGATGAAGCTGGGCCGGGACGGCATGCTCGACACGATCCGCCGCTTCGGGTTCTGCCAGAAGACCGGCATCGGCCTGCCGGCCGAGGAAGCGGGCAAGCACACGTCGGCCGCGGAGTGGAATGATATCTACTCGACGGTCTCCGTATCGTTCGGCTACGAGATTCTGATCAGTCCGATCCAGCTCGCGACCGCGTTTTCTGCCTTGATCAACGGCGGTCGTTTGATGCAACCTCGGATCATCGACAGACTGGTCGCGGACGGCAAGGAGGTGAAGACCCCGATTCGAGTCGTCCGCCAGGCGATCAGTTCCGAGACCTCGGCGGTGATGCGCGACATCTTGAAGCGCGTCGTCGACGAGGGAACGGCGAAGTATCTGAAGATGGATGGTTTCGAGTTCGGCGGCAAGACCGGCACGGCCGACATGGACCCTCGCTACACGCGAAAGGACTACCTCGCTTCGTTCGAGGCGTTCGCGCCGTACGAGGATCCGCAAGTCGTGTGCTTGGTCATGAGCGAGAAGCCGCGTAGCGGCAAGTACTACGGCGGCACCGTGTCCGGGCCCGTCGTGGCGCGGATCCTGCGCCGTTGGTTTCGAGTCGAGGCCGAGCCCGTTTTCATGAAAAACCGCTGGCCTGGTTGGTAGGCGTTCATCGCCGAGTCGGCGAGCGTCGCGCTCCCGGCGGAGAAAGGAACGGAAGAGAAGATGCGCCTCAGCGAACTCTGTGGTGGGTGGATGGAGGTGCCCGCCCGCTATCGCGGTTACGACATCCGCGGTCTGTCGTGCGACTCGCGCCGCGTGCGCGCCGGCCACCTTTTCGTCGCCGTGCCCGGTGAGTCGACCGACGGACACCTCTTCGCGGAGCAGGCCGTCGACGCCGGAGCTGTCGCCGTGCTCGGCGAGAAACGCGCGCGCGACGGACTTCGGACGCGTGATCTCGGCGTGCCCTTCCTGCGCGTGAAGAGCGTACGCGGCGCGCTCGGCCATCTCGCCACGGCGTTCTGGGGCGATCCGGCGGACCGTCTCGATCTCACCGCCGTCACCGGCACGAAGGGCAAGACGACCACCACGTGGCTTCTCGACGGCATTTTGCGTCGCGCGGGGCGTGTGACCGGTCTCTTCGGGACGGTCGAGAATCGCGTCGCGGGTCGCCGTTTCGATGCGGCGAACACGACGCCGGGCTGCCTCGACTTGCACGCTTGGCTGCGCGACCTGGCCGACGCCGATGGTAGGAACGCGACCATCGAGGTGTCGTCACACGCGATCCAGCAGCGGCGTGTCGAAGGTCTCGACTTCCGCTGCGCCGTGTTCACGAACATCGCGCCGGAGCATCTCGACTACCACGGCAACTTCGAGAACTACCTCGCGACAAAGGTGCGCCTCTTCGCGGATCTGTCGCGGCACGCCGTCGCGGTCCTGCCGCGAGAGGACAGGGCATCGCAGGTCATCGCCGAGCGTACGTGCGCGGAGATCGCGTGGTATGGCACGGATGCGCAGGACGGCGTCACGGACCTGAAGATGACGGCGGACGGCCTCGAGTTCGTCTGGAAGGGCCAGCCGATCAAGGTTCGGTTGTACGGCGACCACAACCTGCAGAACGCGCTCGCGGCGATGACCGCGGCCGAGTGTCTCGGGTTGGCCCCGCGCGAGATTGCCGCGGCGCTGTCGGACACCGACGTGCCGCCGGGGCGTCTGGAGGAGATCGCGTCGCCCGTTCCGTTCCGTGTCGTCGTCGACTACGCGCACACGGACGGCGCGCTCGAAGCCGTGCTCACCGCGTTGCGGCGCGCGACGCCGCGGCCGGGTCGGTTGATCACGATCTTCGGCTGCGGCGGCGATCGCGACACGACGAAGCGTCCGCGCATGGGACGGGTTGCGGAGAAGGGCTCCGACAACGTGATCATCACGTCGGACAATCCGCGCACCGAGGCGCCCCGCGCGATTCTCGAAGACATCGCCACCGGACTCGAGGAGCCGAACGACGCGGTCTTCATCGAGGATCGTCGCGAGGCGATCGGCCTCGGTATCCGCATGGCGCGGCAGGGAGACACGGTGCTGATCGCGGGCAAGGGACACGAGACGTATCAGGAGTTCGGCGACCGCACGATCCACTTCGACGATCGCGAAGTCGCCCGCGAGTTTTTGCGTGAGGTGGTCGAGGGCTGTCCGGCCTGACGACAGGAGCGTTTCGGAGACGGCGACGAGTGGAACCCCTCGAGCTACGACAGGCGATCACAGCGCTGGACGGCAGGTGGACCGCGCCGAGCGGCACCGCCCCCGAGGCTGTCGTCACCGGTGTGTCGACAGATTCCCGCGCCGTCGCTCCGGGCGAGCTTTTCGTAGCTCTCGATGGCGATCGATTCGACGGGCACGACTTCGTTCCCGCGGCTCTTGATCGAGGCGCTCTCGCTTGCGTCGTCGCGTCCGACCGCGCCGCGTCGCTCGCGGCCGAGCTCGGCGAGGTGCCACTGATCGCGGTCGACGATCCGCTGAGCGCGCTCGAGCGCTTGGCCATCGCGCAACTTCGCCGCATCGGCGCCGAGGTGACGGCGATCACCGGTACGGTCGGCAAGACGACGACGAAGGAGTTCCTCGGCACGCTTCTCGCCGAGCGCTACCGGGTCCACCAGGCGCCGAAGAGCTACAACAACTGCCTCGGCGTGGCGTTGACGATTCTGGGCGCTGACGCATCGACCGAGCAGCTCGTCCTCGAGATGGGCACGTCGGGCGCTGGCGAGCTCTCCCACCTGTCGCGCATCGTTCAGCCGGATCGCGTCGTGCTGACCGCCATCGCGCCGGCGCACCTCGAGGGGCTGGGCAGCATCGATGGCGTGATCGATGCGAAGTCGGAAATCTTCGAGGGGCTCGCGCCCGAGGGGCGAGCCTACCTCTGCGTCGACCTGCCGCACTTCGAACGTATCGCGGCGCGCGTGCCGTGTCCGGTGACGACGTTCGGGGCCGACGGCGGAGATCTCGCATTGACCGATTGCGCGCCGGCGGTCGGCAGCGCCGCGGACGACGCGACCATCGCGCCCGGCTGGGAATTCAAGATCGACGGCGAGCGCATGAAGGTCGGTGTGCCGGGGCGTCACAACCTCGTCAACATCGCGGCGGCCATCGTGGTCGCCCGCGACCTCGGTCTCGACCTCGACGAGATTCGCAGCGGGCTCTCTCGCTGTCGGTTGCCGCCGAAGCGCCTCGAGCTCAGCCGCGAGAACGGCGTCGTCTTCCTCGACGATTCGTACAACGCGAATCCGCGCTCGATGCGCGCGGCGCTCGATGTGCTCGATGACATAGCGACCAGAGATGACTGCGCACGCACCGTCGCAGTCCTCGGGGACATGCTCGAGCTCGGCGCCGAATCGCAAGCGCTGCATCGGGAGCTCGGCCGTGGGATCGCCGCGAAGCCGGTCGACGTTCTCGTCACGGTCGGCGATCAGAGTCGGCATCTCTCGGCGGCGTACGAGACCGAGATGGCGCAGGCGCCGGCGCCGGCTGCCGCGGGCTCGTCGGGGTTGGTGCGCCATTTCGATGCGGCGAACGGCGCGCTCGAGTTCCTCGAGCACTGCATCGAGCCGGGGGATCGCGTCCTCTTCAAGGGGTCGAATGCCGCGGGGCTCGGTAGCTTGGCGACGCGGGTCCGCGATCGGTGGACGGCGAGATCGACCGAGACGGTACGGGAGACCTGACGTGTTCCACCTGCTGCACAGACTCGCCGATCTCGATGGACCCGCCTTCCTGCGGGCCTTCCGGATCTTCCAGTACCCGGAGTTCCGGGCGCTGCTGGCGGCGGTGACCGCGTTCTTCCTCGCCGTCGTTTTCGGACGCCGTTTCATCCGGTTCCTCGTGCGACGCGATGTGCTCGAACGGACGGACAAGGGCGACTCCCAGGAGCTCGACAACCTGCATCGGCACAAATCGCGCACGCCGACGATGGGGGGTGTCATTCTGCTCGTCGCCGTGCTTGCCTCGACGCTCCTGTGGGCGCGGCTCGATAGCCGCCCTGTGCTTCTCCTGCTGTTCATCAGCATCGGCTTCGGCGCCATCGGCTTCATCGATGACTTCGTCAAGTGGCGGTCGCTGCGCAAGGGGCTCACCGCGCGGACGAAGTTCCTGCTGCAGGCGCTACTCGCGTTGGTGATCGGCTTCGTCCTGTGGCAGCAGCCGCTCGACGTCTGGATCAACGTGCCTGCCAACGAGCCCGGCACGACGCTCTTCTTCCCGTTTCTGAAGAGCGCGGGCGTGCCGCTCGGCGTCGGATACATCGTGCTCGTCGTGCTGGTCACGACAGGGACGTCGAACGCGGTCAACCTGACGGACGGGCTCGACGGCCTGGCGATCGGCTGCAGCATCCTCGTCGGCGTCACGTTCGTGACCGTTGCGTTCCTGGCCGGGCACACGTCGACGAGCGCGCTCCTGCGCATCCCTCACGTGGTCGGCAGCCTCGAGGTCGCCGTGTTCACCGCGGCGCTGGTCGGAGCCGGACTCGGCTTCCTGTGGTTCAACTGCCACCCCGCGCAGATCTTCATGGGCGACACGGGTTCGCTCGCGCTCGGCGGCTCGCTCGGGCTCGTCGCGATTCTCTGCAAGCAGGAGGTCCTGCTCTTCGTGGTCGGAGGCGTCCTCGTCGCCGAGGCGATGTCCGTCATCCTGCAGGTCGCGTCGTTCAAGATGACGGGAAAGAGGATCTTCCGCTGCGCGCCGCTACACCACCACTTCGAGTTCAAGGGGTGGACCGAGACGAAAGTGACGGTGCGGTTCTGGATCGTGGCTGCGGTGCTCGCCGTGTTCTCTCTGGTCGTATTGAGGCTATGAGAAGGCTCACGTTCCCACTTCGACTACCGACGATCCCGCGCATCTCCGTGGCGCCACGCGAGGTGCTGCTGTCGTGCGTGTTCCTGCTGCTGACGCTGAGCACGGTCATGGTGTTCAGCGCGAGCGCGTTTCACTGGGCGCACACCGACAATCCGTATTTCTTCCTCGGGCGCCAGCTGATGTGGCTGCCGATCGCCGGCGCGGTCGCCTACGTTTTCTATCGGATCGACTATCGGGGTTACCGTCGGCTCTATCCGTGGATCCTGCTGCTGACCGTGATCCTTCTCGGTCTCGTGCTGATCCCGGGCATCGGCGTCAAGGTGAACAGCTCGCAGCGTTGGCTGCCGATCGTCGGCAACCAGAGGTTCCAGCCGTCAGAGATCGCCAAGCTCGCGGTGCCGCTGTTCGTCGCCGGGTTCCTGACGAATCGCCCCGAGCGCTGTCGGCTGTTCTGGAAGGGGTTCTGCCCCGTCATCGGAGTCGTCGGCGGCGTATTCGCGTTGGTGCTGCTGGAGCCCGACCTCGGCACGTCGTTGTTCATCCTCGGATTGGCCGGCGTCGTCCTGTTGCTGGCCGGAATCCGCAAGGTGTTCCTGCTGGGCAGCGTGGTCCTCGTCGCGCCGATCCTCGCGATCTACGCGTCCGTGCGCTGGGAGATGATCGAGAACCGCCTCAAGGGGCTGTTCCAACCCGAGGCGCTCCATCAGCTTCGGCACTCGCTGCGCGCACTCGGAACCGGAGGCTGGACCGGCGCCGGACTCGGAGCCGGCGTGCAGAAGCTGCGCTATCTGCCGGAGGCGCACACCGACTTCATCTTCGCGGTCATCGGCGAAGAACTCGGCTTCGTCGGCTGCGTCGGCGTGATCGCGGTGTTCTTCGCGTTGGTGTGGGCCGGAGCGTCGATCGCCTGGCGGGCGCGAGACTCGTTCGGTTTTCTCGTCGCCGCGGGCATCACGATCGCGCTCGGCGTACAAGCGGTGATCAACCTGGCGGTCGTGACCGGCAGCGCACCGACCAAGGGCATCCCGCTGCCGTTCGTAACGTTCGGCGGCACGGGGCTGTGCATGACGATGGCACAGGTCGGCATCCTCCTGAGCATCGCGAAAGTCACCGAGATGAAGACGGCCGCGGAGGCCGTGGCGGAGGCGGAGGCCGTGGCGGAGGCGGAGGCCGTGGCGGAGGCGGAGTCGGAGTCGGAATCGGAGTCGGAATCGGAGTCGGAGTCGGAATCGGAATCGGAATCGGAGTCGGAGTCGGAGTCGGAATCGGAATCGGAATC
>CAYMRB010000130.1:0-21756 GCA_964392615.1 uncultured Planctomycetia bacterium
GGGGGGGGGGGGGCCGCCCCGCCGCGGGCGCCGGCGAGGCGGCCGCGGGCGGCCGGGCGCCCGCGCCGACCGCCGCCGAGCTCGTCGACGCGGGTCGCACCGCCAAGGACGATGGCCGTCTCGACGACGCGGAGCGCTCGCTGCGCCGCGCGCTCGAGCTGCGACCGCGCGACGGCGAAGCGCGCGCGCTCCTCGGCAACGTCCTCGCGTCGAGCGGTCGACACGAGGCGGCGGCGGCCGAATTCCGCCGCGCCATCGACGAGCTCGCGCTGGCTGACTCGGGCCCCCAGCTCGAACGCGCCCACTACCAGCTCGCCCGCAGCCTGCGAGCGCTCGGCCGCAACGACGAGGCAGCGGCGCACTTCGCCGAGCACCGTCGACTGCACGACGGCGCAGCGGAGCGCGATCGTCTAGCGCGCCGCGCGGCCCAATACCCGAGCGCGCGCACGTACGTCGAGCTCGGCCTTCTACGATATCGCGACGGGCAGTTCGTTTCCGCCGCGCGCACGTTTCGAGCCGCGCTCGAGCTCGTGCCGACCGATTGCGACGCGAAGGCCGCGCTCGCGCTCGCGCTCGCCGAGACGGACCTCGAACGAGCGCGCAAGCTCGTGCCGACCGACGACGACTGCGGAACGCGAGCCGGCGCGCTCCTCGCCAGTGCGCGCGTGCACGAGCTCGGCGGCGAAATCGATGCGGCTCGGAGGGCGCTCGAACGCGCTCGCAGAAGCGCTGGCGGGGACAACGACGCGTTCGCGGCGGAGATCGGCCGCGCCGCGCAGCGACTGACGTCGAAGGACGCGCCCGAGGACTGAGGGCCCGCAAGCGCAGATTACCGGCTCCCCCGCGCGTTTCTCCCCGTTGGCGCTCGTCCCCGGTGTTGCTTACAATGCCGCCCGCACTCGGTCGCTGGTACGGGAGCCACGCGTGAGCAAGAAGAGGCGAAAGGCCGACGGAGAATCGACGCGCTCGGAGGGTTCGCGCCAGGCTGGCGACCAGCCGAAGCGCGCCACGAAGCGCGCCGGCGACGCACCCAAGAAGGAAGCGGCCTCCCCTCGGAAGCGTCGCCGCAGGAGGCGGCCGAAGCCCGCTTCCGCCGCTTCGCTTCTGGCGAGCCCGACCGGTCGGCGCACGGCATCGTTCATCGTCCTGGTCGCGAGCCTCTTCGTGATGGGCGTGCTGTTCTACCGCGTCATGGCGGCGTTCCTGTTGCCGCTCTTCCTCGCGGCGCTGCTCGTCGTAATGTTCCGTCCGCTGCACACGTGGATTCTCGAGCACGTCGGCTTTCGCCCGCGGCTCGCCGCCGGCATGACGACCGGCGCAGTGCTGCTGATCGTGCTCCTGCCGCTCGCGTGGGTCGGCACGCAGGCGGTCACCGAAGGTGTCGACATCGTCACGGGCTTCACCGCCGAGGACGCGAAGGCCAAGCTCGGGAAGTTCCGCGAGCGCTTCGGCCTCGAGTTCCCCTATGACGAAGCGATCGAATCGATCGAGATGAGCCTCGGAGAGCTGAGGGACAAAGCCGAGCCGCTGTCCGCCGGAAAGACGGCAAATGCGCCCGCCGGTGCGGCCGACAGTGACTCGATCGCGACGTCCGAAGATGCGAGGAAGTCGATCGCTACCGTCCGCGATCACCTCGACCGGCTTCAGGAGTCCATCCTGGCGTCGATCCCCGCGGACGCGACGAGCGAGGAGAGGGCCGAGATCGCGAAGATCGTGAGCGCCGCGCAGGAGGCGTTGGAGTCCCGCTTCGACAAGCTCGATGCCGGTTGGGCGAAAAGCTCCCCCGACGATCGCAAGGGGAAGGTGGATCGACTGCTGATCGCGTGCAGCAAGCTGCGCAAGGATCTCGCCGGTGGCCCGCTCCAAGCTCTCGTCCTCGACGTCGCGAATCCGGACGAGCAGCGCATCGCCGAATACCGCTCCCAGGCTCTCGACCTCGTCCATCCCTATATCCTGTCGATCACGCGCTCGACGACGAGCATCGCCGGCCGGCTGCTCTTCTGGCTCGCGATCATGACGCTGGCGTTCTACTACTTCCTGATCGATGGGCCGGCGATGGTCAGGACCGTCATGCGCCTGTCGCCGCTCGACGATCGCTACGAACAGCAGCTCGTCGATGAGTTCGACGCAATCAGTCGCGCGGTCGTCGTCGCAACGCTGCTGTCGGCGTTCGTGCAGGGCGTGCTCGCCGGGCTGGGATTCTGGGTCGCGGGCATCGAGTCGGTGTTCCTGCTGACGGTGCTGACGATGATCCTCGCGCTCGTACCGTTCCTGGGCGCCGCCGCCGTGTGGGTGCCGGTCTGCGTCTGGATCTGGGTCGTCGACGAGCGGACCTGGCCGGCGGTTTTCCTCGCTTTGTACTGTGCGGTGATCGTGTCGATGTCGGACAATCTGATCAAGCCGTTCATCCTGCACGGCCGGTCGAACATGCACCCGTTGCTCGCGCTTCTGAGCGTGCTCGGCGGAGTCGCGGCACTCGGCCCGATCGGTATCCTGGTCGGCCCGATGGTCGTCGCGTTCTTCCACGCGCTCCTGAACATGCTGCACCGGGAGCTCGCGGGTCTCGAGCCCGAGGGCGCTGTTCCCGCGACGACGGCGGCGGACGCTGACTCGGCCGACGGCTGACAGCCCGTCGACACAGCTGACGAGAGAACCCGACCATGAGCCGACAGCGCCGGTATGTTCCATGCCTCCTCGTGGCTGCCATCTGCTCGTTCGTGACGTCCGCGAGTCTGCGGGCAGACGATCCGCCGCGCATCGTCGCGTACTACACCGCGTGGAGCATCTACGCCCGCAACTACAACGTCACGCAGATCGACGCGGACCGGCTGACGCACATCAACTACGCGTTCGCGAACATCCGGGATGGCGAGTGCGTGCTGGGAGACCCCTGGGCCGACGTCGAGAAGACGTTCCCCGGTGACACCTGGGATCAGCCGCTACGGGGCAACTTCAACCAGCTGCGACTCCTGAAGGAGCGACACCCGCACGTTCGTACGCTGATCGCTGTCGGTGGCTGGACGTGGTCGACGCACTTCTCGGACGTCGCGCTGACGACCGCGTCGCGCGAACGCTTCGCTCGCTCCTGCGTCGACTTCATGACTCGCTACGGGTTCGACGGCGTCGACCTCGACTGGGAGTACCCCGGCGGCGGTGGCGCTCCCGGCAATCGAACGCGGCCCGAGGACCCAGAGAACTTCACGCGGCTCCTCGCCGAGCTGCGACGGCAGATCGACGCGCGCGGATCGGAGGACGATCGCGACTACCTGCTGACGATCGCGGCCGGTGCCGGCCCCGAGAAGATCGCGAACCTCGAGCTCGAGCGCATCCACGAGCACGTCGACTGGATCAACGTGATGACGTACGACTTCCACGGCGGCTGGGAGCGCACGACGAACTTCAACGCGCCGCTCTACGCGTCACCGACTGAACCCCCGGGAAACGAAGCGCTGAACGCGCATGCGGCAATTCAGGCGTACCTCGACGGGGGCGTTCCCGCAGCCAAGCTCCACCTCGGCGTACCGTTCTACGGACGCGGTTGGCGCGATGTGCCGAACGCCAGCAGGGGGCTGTACCAGGAGTCCGGCGGCCCGGCCACGGGAACGTGGGAAGCGGGCGTGTTCGACTACTCGGACATCGTCGAGAACTGGCTGCCGGTTGCGTCGCGCCAATACCACGCGGAGGCCAGTGTGCCCTGGATCTGGCACGCCGAGCGGCGCGTGTTCATCGGCTACGACGACGAGCGGTCGCTCGCCGAGAAGGTCAACTACGTCCGAGAGCACGAGCTAGGGGGCGTCATGGCGTGGGAGCTCAGCGGCGACGATGACGACCACACGCTCCTCGAAGTTCTTCGCAACGGGCTCGATCTGGTAGACGGTGTGCGATTCATCCGCGGCGACTGCAACGGCGACGAGTCGATCAACGTCAGCGACGCGGTGTTGCTGCTCAACCACCTCTTCGGCAACGGGCCCGCGCCGCTCTGCATGGTCGCGTGCGACACCAACGGCAACGGCAACGTCGCGAGCGACATCGCCGACGCGATCTACGGGCTGAACTTCGCGTACCTGGGTGGCCCGCCGCCGGCACCGCCGCATCCGGAGTGCGGCGTCGGCACGCTCGAGAGCGACGCGGCGATCGGCTGTGTCGTCATCCCGGAGGCGTGCCGTTAGCGGTCATCTCGCTCGCCGCGATCAGCGCTCGACCTCGTCGAGCGCGAGCACGGCCTCCGCGTCGGGCAGCAGAATCATGCGGAATCGCCCCGTCTCGACGTCGCTGGATGCATCGAGCGTCTCGACCAGGAGGACCGCGGTCGGCACGTTCCAGCGCGGCGAGTTGTTGCCGTAGTAGTTCGCGAGAATCTGGTCCGTGCCGCCGCCTTCGGGTGCGGCGCCGCCGTGGTAGAGCTCGGGGCCGTAGCCGTCCGTCGTGTCCCAGTAGAGCTTGCCGCCGGCCTTGGTCTCCTTGTGCTCGTAGTAGCACTTCTCGCCGGCAGAGTCGATGACCCAGAGGTCGATGTCGACCGAGTCGGTATTCCAGTGCATCGCGAGCTGGAAGTCGACATCGTCGAACGGACGCGGCGCGGACCTATTCAACGCTTCGAGACGGCGGAGCACGACGCCAAGAGAGTCGGGGCCGGCAAGCTCGAGAATCGCGAGGAACGAGAGAAGACGCGCGTAGTGATAGGTCGCCGTCGTGCGGCACTCCTCGGTGTGACGCCGGAAGTCGCGGGCGAGCAGGATCTCGTAATTGCGCGCGGCCTCGCTCCAGCGCCCCGCCGCCTCGAGGGCCAGTGCCTCCTCGAGGTACGACTGCGGCTCGAACGGACGGCGCAGACGCACGCGCTCGAACAGCTCGGTGGCCGCGTCATACTGACCGAGCGCCAGACACGCGTAGCCGACCAGTCGCGCGGCCTCCGCGCTCGCCGGCATGACCTCGACGAACGACGAGTACGCCCGCAACGCGCCGGCCGTATCGCCCGACAGCGCGCGCGCTCGGCCTATCGCGTCCCACAGCGCGGCGCTGCGCGAGTTCTTCGGACGGTCCTCGCGATAGCCCTGCTCCGCCCTGATTCGATCGATGCCGCCGGAGTACGGCCGCGACACGAGCGGTTGCGCGTCGCGCGCTCGGAGCGCCTCGCGTGGTACCGCGGCGAGCCGTCGGATGAGCTCGGCGCCATCGTCGGGAACATCATCGATCGCGAGGCCTTGCAGCCGATCGCGACGCTGGTCCTCCTCCTTCGTTCGCAGCGCGACGAGGTCGTCGAGGTCGACCGTCTCGTCGCGGATCGAGAACTCGCGGTAGTCCTCCTCGGTCTCGAGAATCAGCAGGCTGGCGACCTTGTTGACGAGCGCGAATCGCTGCGACAGCGCGACGACCATGCGGTCGAGCCGCTCATCATCGAACGCGAGCAATCGACGGCTGAAGAGCTCGGCCCACGCACGCCACGCGAGCGGCGACCTCCCCTTGCCGCGAAGGCGCTCCTCCCACCGCACCGTCTCCCCGTCGATATCCGCCTCGACGACGAGCGTCGCGCCAGCGTCGGCGGCGCTCAGACGCCCGGCGATCTCGAGCTCCTGCCCCTTGTAGAGATGCTGCGGATCTCCGGCGACGACGAGATCCTGCGCCGTGCCCCCTTCGACCGCGACGCGCGTCAAGACGACCGGCGCGGCGCGGTGCGCGAGCGCGGCGCTGGCGATCTGATCGTGCGACAGAACCGTCGCCGAACGACCACCGGACGCGCGCGACAGCGCGGCGAAGAGCTCGCGGTTCACAGGCACCTTGCCGAAGCGATAGCTCGTCCACGGCGCGGCGCGCACGCACGGATGGCCGGCGAGCAGCTCGTCGATGCGGCTCTGTCCCCACGTCACCTGTCCGTCCGACAGCAAGAACACACGCGCCGGCTTGCCGTTCTCGAACAGCCAGGAGGCCTGCGAGTCGAGCTCGGCGAGCATGCCGTCGAGATGCGTCGCGCCTTCGAGGAAGACCTTGCGCAGCTCGGTGAGGGTTTCAGTCCGGTTCGTGTCGCTATTGGCGCGCCACGCGATGTCGTGCAGCCAGCGCGGCCGCACGTCGAACAGTAGCACCGCGTACTCGTCGATGCCGCTGTCGCGCGCGAGGACCTCCAGCATCAGGTCGACCGACCAGCCGTGGCGCAGGTCTTCCTCGGACAGCGACGTGTCGACGACGAAGACCGCGCGGCCGGTCGGCGTCTTTAGCGTGCGCTCGGGAAGATCCGGCGTCATGCGGACGAAGAACGACGTGCCGGTCAGGCCATCCGCTGCAGGCCCTTCGAGCACCTGCGAGGTCAAGTCGTTCGCCGCGAAGCCGAGCGCCAGCGCATCGTCGCGGCCTGCCGCGAGCGCGAAGTCCCGGCGCTGCCAGCCGTCGCGATCGATCGGATCCCGCACGTCACCGGTCGAGGCCGCACGCAGCGACAGCTGACGGCCATCGATCCACACGCGCGCGTCGACCGTGCCGATACGCTCGTCGCGCGGCAGCGGGAAGTCGTACCGCAGGAGCCCCTCGTCGATCGGCAGCGTCTCCTCGTAGATCAGCACGACGCGCTTGACCGACCGCCCCTCGATCGGGAACACGCGCGCCTGGAACGTGTTCGCGCCGCTCCACTCCAGGAGCGCCGGATCGATGTTGCGGCGCACGATCGTCTCGTACGCCTCGCGAGCCCGCTTCTGCTCGACGACTCGCGCGATCTGCATCTCGCCCCAGCTCTCGACGCGGCGGACGTCCGACTCGACGCGGCTCGACGATCCCGACGGCGCGACCGACGTCAGGCTCGCGGTGACCGAGCCGAGGTCGGCGGGCAGCTCGTCGCCGAGCGGCGGCAGAAGGTCGGCCTCGTCGAAGTCCTCCTCGGCAAACTGCGCCGTGCCGGGGAACATGCCGAACGCGGCCGGCGCCGCGCCCGCTGGCAGCGGGTAGTAGAACGTGCCCTGCAGGCGGCGATCGTGCGGATTCGAGAAGACGTAGTCGACGACCGTGCGCGCGCGGGGCCCATCGACGAAGACCTGCACTCGCAACGCGCGCGGCACGAGCGACTCGTACGCACCGCGCTCGTTCTGGAAGAGGATCTTGCCGATGCGCGGGCGAGCGTCGGAGGGCGAGGTCAGACGGCGGACGGTCGTCTCGGGGGTGCCGTCGTCGCTACCGCTGTCATCGTCGTCGTCGCCCTCCTCGTCGAAGTCCGCGTCGTCGTCCTCGTCGCCGAACGCGAAGCCGGTCCCGCCCTCGTCGACGCTGAGGTCGGCCGCGTCGTCAGCATCGCCGGGGTCGACCTCGGCATCGGCTCTCGACACGGACCGCCTGACCCTGCCGACACGCGCTGCCTCGTCGCGGAGGGCCATGCCGGTGGGCTCGGCGGCGTTTTCGACCTCTCGCGGTGCCACGACCGCGGGCGCTTCATCCGTTCCCTCCGAACCGCCGGTCGCCACGAGGCCTCGGTCGACCTTGCGCGGATCGCGCAGCGCGCGTCGGATGCGCTCGACTGAAGGCTCCGCATCGGACGCGCCGCGCCACACGGTGCGCGGAGCCGCGAGGCCGGCGGCGGCGAACTGCTCGGGCGTCGCCGGGCGGTTCCGCCGCGTCAGAACGCAGCTCACCGGCACGCCGACGAGCCCGACGGCCAGCAAGAGGACGACGGCGGACGACAGCGGACGCTCGCGGAATCGTTCGGCAATGCGGTGCATGGGAGCCCCCTCCACGGTGGTGACGCGATTCTCGGACAACGAGCAGCTGACTCGGAGGATAGCCGAGAGTTGCGGCCACAGCCATGCGGAGTTGAGCAGTACGGGACGCTGTGCGAGGATGCGCGGCAGACGGAGGACCGCACCATGACGCACGGCATGACTCGCGACCTGACGGAACGGGTCGCTCTCCTCGCCCTCTCGCTGCTCGTGAGCTCCATCGCCCTGGCCGAATCGGGCGGCGACTCGAAAGGCGAGCGCAACCTCGCCGCGCGCAGCAAGCTGCCGCGCGGCAAGGGTCTCGCGAGCGCATTCCGATCCGATCGTGACATCGCGTCGCACGAGGCGGTGATCTTCGCCGAAGACTTCGAATCCGGCCGCATCGAGGCGAAGCACAATGGCCCGCGGTGGGACAGCGCGCGCAATCGCGACACGGTGCTGTCGCTCGTCGATCCGGCCGAGCCGAAGGGGGAGCCGCACGTCCTCGGCGCGAAAGCGCTACAGGTCCGCGCGACGCTCGGCGAGAACACCGGCGGCGGGCTGACGAAGTGGTTCGAGTCGGCGCCGACGCTGTTCTTCCGCTTCTACGTCAAGTTCGACCCGACGTGCGACTACGTGCACCACTTCGCGACGCTGCGCGCCAACAAGAGCCTGCGCGGCAAGGACCGCTGGAGCGGCTTCGGCGGTGCCGGACTGAAGCCGCAGGGCGACGAGCGCTTCTCGACGGCGCTCGAGCCGTGGGGCGATTGGGGCCGACGACCACCGCCCGGTCGATGGAATTTCTACACGTACTGGCACGAGATGGAGCCGAGCCGCGACGGCAAGTACTGGGGCAACGCGTTCCGTCCCGCTGAGCAGAAGGACATTCGCCGCGGCGAGTGGATCTGCGCCGAGTTCATGCTGCGCCACAACACGCCGGGCAAGGCGGACGGCGAGCAGGCGTTCTGGATCGACGGCGAGCTGCGCGGCCACTGGAGCGGCATCTGCTGGCGCCGCAGCCCGACGCTGTGGGCGAACGCGTTCACGCTCGAGGCGTACATCACCGATCGCTGGACGAAGAACCGGAACAACACCGTGTACTTCGACAACGTCGTCATCGCCCGCGAGTACATCGGCCCGGCCGGAACAGGCAGAGCGAAGAAGCTCGGCGATCGCAGTGAAAAGAAGTCGACACAGCGACGACGAGATGAGCCGAACGCGAAGGTTCGATCCCGAAGCCCGAACGAAAGACGCCCATGAAGCCCGTACTCGACCACGTCACGCGCTGCGCCATCGCCGGATTCGTCGCCCTGCTGCCGATCGGAGGTCTCGTCGCGAGTGTCGCGTACGCCGAGTACGTGATCTCGCAGGTCTGGCTCGCCGATCAGGACTTCTACTTCCCCGGGCTCGGGCTGGTCGCGGTCGCGATCCTGCTCTACGCGGTCGGCTTCATCGTGTCGTCATTCCTCGGGCGCTGGCTGTGGAAGCGCGCCGACGGAATCCTCGACGGCTTGCCGGCCCTCGGACAGCTGTATCGCACGCTGAAGCAGATCCTCGGCTACGGCGAAGGTGAGGACGCGATCTTCCAGGACGTCGTACTGATCCCGGCGCGCGAGCCGGGCACCGAGGAGCTCGGCCTCGTAACGAACGAGCTCGACGACGAATCGCCACCGAAGCTGACGGTCTTCGTTCCAGGTGCGCCGAACCCGGCCGCAGGTCGTCTCGTGGTCATCGAGGCGTCGCGGGTCAAGCGGCTCGAGGTGCCGGTCAACGACGTGCTGAAGGCGCTGGTGTCGCTCGGCAAGGTCGATCTGTCGCTCGCCGAAGAGGACGACGCGCCGGGCGAGTAAGCCTCACTCCACCACCACACGTTTCGTCGCTCGCAGCCGCACCGGTCCGATCAGCCCGGCGGGGTCAGGCGGCTGGTCCGACTGCACGTTCGGCTTGAGGCTCGTCCACAGCTGATAGGGCACGGGCACCGTCGATTCGCTCGGGCGCGGACCGAGGAGCCGATTGCGCCACGGATTCGTCACGCGGATCTCGAGCGTGTTGCCGCGTCGCCGCAGCGCGTCGGTCGCGTCGACGGTGAAGGGCGTCTTCCAGACCGTGCCGATGTTCTTGCCGTTCAGGACGACCTCGGCGATGACCTCGACGCGGCCGAGATCGAGGAGCCAGCGCTCGCCGGGATCGGACAAGAAGTCGAATGTCTGGCGGTACGTCGCCGTGCCGGAGAAGTGGCGCACGATCGGGTCCTCGTGCTCGGTCCACGAGAGCAGCCGGTCGAACGTCTCATCACGCGCTGGGTCGACGCCGGCCGGGAAGCTCACGCGCCACGGGCCCGAGAACGTCCTCAATGCGGGAGCCCTGTGGAAAAACGAACGCGTCGAGCCATCCGCCCGCTCGACAACGTAGTCTCCGCCGGCCTCCACCTCGACTTCCAGCCCCTCGCCGTCGCCGCGCCGGATGACGCGAACGCTCTCCGGCTCGCCGTCGCGCGTCACACGCACGACCGACTGCGCCTTGCGCGCCGACCCGCGAAACACGCAGAACAGCGAGCCGTTCGGCTCCAGCGCGAATCGCACGCGCGTGCCGTTCGCCCCCGACGTGAACCGCGCGGTCCCGACGATCTCGCCGGTCACCGCGTTCCACAGCTCCGGCGCCTTGTCGCGCACTCGGAACTCGACCTCGAGATCAATCGCCTCGGCCCGCTGGTTGGACACGAAGTAGAGGTCAACGTCGTCAGTCGCGCGATGCACCCACAGAAGACCATCGAGTCCCGATCCCGCCGACCTCTTCGTGACCGCGACATCGGGAGGCGTCGCGATCTGCGCGAACACAGTGTCGAGCTCGACCCCACAGAATACGCGCCCCTTGCCGCGTCGCACGCTCCGGACACGCTCGCCGTCGCAGCCGGCCCAGATCCGCTCCGCGAGCCGCTTCACCTCCGCATCGCACGTCGGCCAGCTCTCGAGGCTCGGCGAGCGGGATGGCGACGGGCCGACGATCACGCCGCCGGCCTCGACCAGCGCGCCGATCTTGCGCAGAGTCTCCGGCCGCATCGTGTCGAGCTCGGGCAGCACGATCACGCGATACGACGCGCCTCCGGGCAACACGAAACGTCCGTCCTCGACGCGCATCCGTTCGCAGATGACCTCGGCGTTGATCCAGTCGAACGCGTATCCCGGCGGCAGCTTCGGTCGCCTGACGCCGGTCATCTTCGGCGTGTCCTCGCCGATGAAGTACGCGACGTCCGCGACGTTCGCTCCCTGCTGCAATAGGAAGAAACAGCGCCGCAGATAGTCGATCCACGCGCGGCTCGGCTCGAACCACGTGCAGTGCCGATTGAACTCGGTGCCGAACCACGCGCACATGCCGGGACGGCGATCTTCCCACGGCTGATGCACCCAGACGTGCAGCACGAAGTGGTTGGCGCCTTCGCACAGCGCCCAGTCGCCGCGCGCCTTGAGCCGCGCCGGGTGCTCGCGCCACAGCGGGCCGCCGGTCGTGAACGCCTCGCAGTGCACGATCGGCATGCCGTAGATGTGTGCGGCCGACGATGCGTCGCGCACCTCGACGGCGCCGAGTCGACCCGCGTTCCAGAACTCGCCGCCGATCTCGTCCGATTGGCCGCCGTACTGCAGGAACTCGGCCGGGTAACCCCAATGGCCGTAGTTCTCGAGCCACAGCCTCAAGCCGTGCTCGTGGCAGAGGTCGCGCAGGCCGCCGACGTACTCGGTCGCGATGAGGTCGGCGATCAATCGCCGCACGTCCCAGAGGAACCGATCGGAGCGCTCGGCGCTACCGACGATGCGACCGGTCAGGACGGGCAGCCACGGCGTCGGGTCGTAGCCGTAGCGCTTGCGAAACTTCGCCGCGAAGCCGTCGGTCCAGTTCTGCGAGCCGGTCTCGTAACTGTCGGCGACGACGTGTCGAAACGCCTTGCGGTCGGCCTTCGGCATGCGGCCGAGCAGCTTGCCGACGAACGCGTCGAAATGCCGTCGGGCCGCGCCGCGGCTCATCTTGTCGATCTCGAGCCCTTGTCCCTCCGGCGACGTCGGATTGTTCGTCACGCCGGTCGGGCTCGTGCCGACGCGCAGAATGACCCAATCGCCGGCGGGCGCGTCCCAGCGCAGCGTGCCGTCAGCGGACATGCGATCGCTGATGTCGACAATGGCGTCTGGCGACACCATCAGATCAGCCGCTTCGGGCTCGTTCTGCCGCGGCCACAGGTACGTGTCCCACTCGGCGAACGGCGTCTGCAGCATCTTGCCGAGCTGCTTCTCGACGAACGATTCGAGACGCGCCGCGCCCGACAGATCGATCTCGGCAATCCCCGCCTGCCCGCCGACGCCGGTCAGCACGAGCCGGAACCGCTTCGACGTCACCGCATCGAACGACACGGCGACGGGTCCGAACGTCATCGGACCGACCGTCGGATTCGCATTCGAGCGATCGAGAAGGAACGAACGCACGAGCCGGAACACGCCGTTCTCGTCGGCCGCCTCGAGTCGGCAGTTCGCGCGCATCGACTTGCGTCTCGGATGGAGCACGAGGCTGCGCGCGGTCAGCGGCGTCGCGAGCTCGATGTCGATAGCGAACGGCTTCCCGACGCCCGTGCCATGGGGAAAGGTCGCCGTCGTCGCGACGTTGCCATCGACCATGTGCGCCGCATTCTCCGCATGCGACGAGCACGACACGCGTGGCGAGCGCGCTGCCACGGTGTCCGCGTCGGCCTTCGGCGCGGGAAGCGCGAGCACGGCGATGTCCTCGAACGTGTCGGCCGATGCGGCGGCGGGCAGCGCTAGACGTCCTTCGAATCGTCGCGGCCCCTGAACGCGGGTCTCCGAGATGACGACGTACCGCATCGCGTCTGTCGGCTCGACCCAGGGACCGCCGGACTGGCTCCAGCCCGGACAGTTGAAGAGGCCGATGTCGACGCCGAGGCGCCCGCCCTCGCGAATCGCGTGCTCGACGAGGCCCCACCACTCGTCGCTGAAGACCGGCACCTTGCCACGCGGCTGGCCGCCGGGAAGGTCGACGTTGCCGATGAACGCCTCGCCGATGCCGACGCGCGCCATCGCCTCGAGGTCGCGAGTGAGACCATCGCGCGAAATGTTGTCGTTGATCCAGTACCAGTAGATCCACGGCTTCGTCGCGCTCGGCGGCGAACGGAAGCCATCGTCGAGATCCGCGGTCGGCGCGTGCGGCGCAACGGTGCACCACACGACACACCCGAGTAGCAGTCGTATCCGGCGTGACATCTGCGCTCCTCGTTCGGCGTCAGCGCTCGTACGTACGTTCAGCCCCTGATCTTCGCGAGCAGCTTCCGGAGCTCCTCTACCTTGTCCGCATGCTTGTCGGCGAGGTTCGTCGTCTCGCCGATGTCGGCGTCGAGATCGTACAGCTCCTCGACCTCCGCGCGTTTCGTCTCGCGCGCGTAACCGGGCACCCTGTGCTTGGCGATCAGGTACTTCCACTTGCCCTTGCGCACGCCGTTGCCCTGGTAATAGAACGAGTCGCGCGCTCCCGTCGCGCTCCGTCCCAGCAGCAGCTCGGCCTGATCGACGCCGTCGATGAGGCGATCGCTCGGCACCTTGAAGCCCGTCAGGCTGGCGAACGTCGGCAGAAAATCGACGGTCGCGAAGACGGCGTCGGAGACCTTGTTCTGCGGCACCTTGCCGGGCCAGCGGACGATGCAGGGGGCTCGCGAGCCGCCCTCGTAGCAGGAACCCTTCCCCTCGCGCAGCGGGCCGGCGTCACCCCAAAAGATCGATCCCGGCGGATGGCCCTTCTTCCTGTCCGTGTAGGCCGGCTGATTCCACGGGCCGTTGTCGGTCGTGTAGATGACGAGCGTGCTGTCGCGCAGGCCGAGCTCGTCGACCGCATCGAGCAGGCGCCCGGTGTGGAAGTCGAACTCCTCGACGACGTCGCCGTACAGATCGCCCTTCGACTTGCCGCGGAACTTCGGCGAGGCATCGATGATCGTGTGCATCATCGTGTGCGCGACGTAGAGGACGAACGGCCTCTTCGGGTCGCGCTTCTTCTTCAGGAACTCGATCGCCTTGTCGGTATAGAGGCCGGTCAGGCTGCCCATGTCGTCGGTGGTGCCGGCCGCCTCGTCGTCCTCGTGAAACTTGACGCGGCCGCCATCGTTCGCGCCGAGCGTGCCGAAGTAGTAGTCGAAGCCCTGTGCTCGTGGCATGCGCGGGATGATCGCCTTGCGGTTCGACACGTCCCACTTGCCGATGCACGCCGTCTGATAGCCGACCTTCTGGATGAGCTCGGCGAAGGTGATCTCGCTCGCGGGCATGCCCCAACCCTTGCTGCGATGGGGATAGCGCCCCGTCAGCAGCGCAGAGCGCGACGGCCCGCAGACGTGCTGCGAGTAGAAGCTCGTGAACCGCATGCCTTCCTTCGCCAACAGGTCCATGCGCGGCGTTTTGTTCGTCTTCGAGCCGTAGCAGGCGAGATCGCCCCAGCCTTGATCGTCAGTGAAGATGATCAGGATGTTCGGCCGGGAGGCGGAGCTCTGTGCGAACAGCGCGTGGTGCTGCGACACGAGAAGAACAGCCGCCAACGCGAAGAGCGCCGTGCGGACGAGACGGGGGGCTTGCGAGGCTCGCATGGGGTTCGACTCCGTTCGTAGATGGGGGGAGGGCCATCGTACGCTGGCAGGCACCGATCAGGAAAGAGGCACGGCCTGTCAACGGCAGCGAATCGCGTACGGCGCGAGGTCGTCCACGTCGATATCCGCGGGAAACGACAGCACCAGGCCGGGAACCTCGCTCGTCGGAATCAGGACGAACCCTTCCGCGGCGTGTTCGCTCGACTCGGTGAGCCACTCGACGAGCAGGTCGAGGAGTGTCGGCAGACCGCCCGACGGAGGACCCGACTCGGTCCAGCTCGTACGGCGCGGCGAAGATGCCCTGTCGGTTCGACACAGGAACATTCGCCGGTTGGCTCCGGGCTTCTCCCAGAGGAAAAAGAGGTAGGGAGCCGGCCTCCCCGGGCGCGACAACAGATTCGGCGGAGTTTCGTACGCCACCTCTTTCCGTATCTCGCGCAGCATCGCCGGCCAGCCGACGTCCTCGTCCGCGTAGCGCCGAAGCGCTCGACGCGATGGGGCCCCGAGCGGGTCCTGACCGATCTCATGGAAAACGGCGCCCCAGCTGCCGTTCTGAGCCGCCGACCGCAGCCGCGCCAAGTGGTACCGGCACGCGATCTCGTCCCACCCGGTAATCAGCACGAGCGCGACGACGGCCACCGTCGCCGTCGCGAGCCATGTCACAACGCGCCGCCTCATGCCGCGATCGTATCCGAAGTCGCCGCGTCTCGCACTTCCTCCACCGCGTCTCGGGCTGGACCTGCCGCCCGCAACGGATAGGGTAGACGCCGTGAGCGCACAAGAACGCACACGTCGTTCCCTTCCTGGGGCTCGAGCGGCATGACCGAACCGACGGCAGCGATCGAAGCCCGCGACCTAGCGAAGGACTACGCCATGGGGCCGGCGCTCGATGGCGTCAGCTTTCGCGTGGAAGCGGGCGAAGTCTGCGGACTGATCGGCCAGAACGGCGCCGGCAAGACGACGCTGCTTCGCATCCTCGCGACGATCCTGCCTCCCACTCGCGGCACCGCGTGGATCGGCGGCGTGCCGCTTCGCGGTGGAGCGACGACGATCCGCCGCAACATCGGCTACATGCCGGACAGCTTCGGCACGTACGAAGAGCTGCGCGTCGACGCCTACCTCGAGTTCTTCGCGCACGTCTACCGGCTCGCGCCATCGCGCGTCGAAGGGACGATCGACGACATCCTCGATCTCGTCGAGCTACGACAGCTGCGCAACGCGACGATCTCTCGGCTGTCGCTCGGTGCACGGCAACGTCTCGGCCTCGCGCGAACGCTGCTCCACAATCCCGACGTGCTGTTGCTCGATGAGCCGGTCTCCGGTCTCGATCCGCGCGCTCGCGTCGAGATGCGCAGCCTGCTCGAGGAGCTCGGCAAGATGGGCAAGGCGATCCTGATCTCGAGCCACATCCTCGCAGACCTCGCGGATATCTGCGATCGGCTGCTGATCCTCGAGCGCGGTCGGATCGTCTTCCTCGGCACCCTCGACGAGCTGCGCGAACGGCTCGGCGGCGATCGCCGGGTCGCGGTGGCCGTCGAGGGCGATGGCGCAGAGCTCCGCGCATTCCTCGAGCAACACTCCGGCGTTCGTTCGGCTCGGACGAACGGCAACGGCGTCGAGCTATCGCTCGAGGACGACAAGGCGTCCGTCGCCGACCTCGGCGCCGCCCTCTTCACCGCGGGCTTTCGCGTCACTCGCCTCGTCGAACGCGAGCTGGACCTCGAGGAGGCCTTCCTGCGTCTGATTCGCGAGGAGAGCTGATGGCGAGCCTCTTTCAACGGCCTGCCAGCGAGGACTGGAGGCTGACTCGAGCGCTGCTGTGGAAGGAGTTCTGCCTCGTCGCGAACCGCGGATCTTTCTGGCTCGCGAGGTGGGCCTTCGTCGCCGTCCTCGCGCTCGCTCTCGTGGTCATGTGGCTCGTCGAGCAGGGCCTGACGACATCCCTCCCCAAGGAGGAGCTCGGGCGGTTCAGCCAGTTGATCGCGCAAACGCTCTGCATCTCGTGCTTCGTCGGCGGGGTGATCATCGGCCCGGCGATCGCGGCCGGCGCGATTCAGAACGAGCGCGAGACCGGCATGCTCGAAGTGCTCGTCAGCTCGCCGCTGACGCCGCGCGACCTCCTCGTTTCCGTCACCGGAGGTCGGCTGCTACTGGCCCTGCAGTTCTTCGTCGCGACGATACCGCTCTTCGCGGTGCCGCTGCACGTCGGCGGCATCGGCCCGGTAGAGATCGTCTTGCGCGCCATCGCACCGGTCCTCGCCGGCAGCACGCTCTCGACCGTCTGGGCGGTGTCGGAGGCCGCGCAGGGCAAGAGCTCGGCAGCCGTGCTGCGTTCGGTTGTGCGCTTCGTCCTCGTGACCCCGAGCGTCCTCGGTATCGAGTGGATCGTGATCGCGACGTTCTGCGGCGGCTTCTTCGGCCCGTTCGCTGCGGCGATGTCGGGCTCCATGGAGTTCGGAGTCGCCGTATCGGTCGTGCCGTTCCTGCCGTTCTGCGGCCTCCTCCTGGTCGTTGTCTACGGACCGCTCGATGTGCCGTGGATCACCACGGTGTCGTTCGCGATGTACGCCGTGCTGATCGTCCTCCTGGCTCGACGCGCGCCGATCAGGCTCTCGATGTGGCTGAGGAGCCAGTACTCCAAGCAGTCGTCGCACGAGAGTCGGTCCTACGCTCCGACCGGCCAGAGCCGCACGCAGCGGCGCCGGATCCTGTCCGCCGTCACCCGATCTCGCCGCCGGAGGTCGGCGAAAAAACCGGACGCTCGCGAGAGACGCCGGTCGCTGACGCGGCTCCTGCTCTCGAGGCGCCCGAGCATCGAGCGTTGGATCGCGTGGGTCACGCGCGACAATCCGTTCGTGATCCGGGAGAGCATCGGCGGAACACGTTGGTTCGTCAGGCCGTTGATACCGTTCCTCGCGATAGCGGTCTTCTACTGGCTGCTCTTCGACCGCTTCATGGGCTCCGACACGAAGGCGGTGGCGGCGACGATAGGACTCTTCCTGTGCCTCGTGGTGATCTCTGCCACCGTCACCAGACTTCTGCCCGTCAAGTCCCAACGGGGATTCCTGGAGACGCTGACGTCGACGCCGCTGAGCGGCTGGCAGGTCGTCGTCGGAGCCATTGGAGTGTCGCTGGTGCGCACGTGGCCGTTCATCGCCTTCGTCGCGCTATTCCACATTCTCCCGGTCGGTCACCACGACGGCGCTCTGTGGCCCATCGCGTCCGTGATTCTGTTCCTCGCGTTCCTGCCGCTGGCATGCTCGGTCGCACTGTGGACCACCGCGATCGCGAGGACGCACGGGGAGCGGCTCGCTCTCGCTATGGGCACGCTGATTGTCTTGGGACTCGCGCCGGTGCTCGCGTTCCCGGCGGACTGGGCCGTTGCGCGATACCACCCGCTCGCGCTGTGGTTCGACCGTGAAGTGGGTACACCGGCCACGATGGTCGTGCTCGCCGCAGCGGTCGCCGGGATAGCGGAGGTCTTGCTCGTCGCCTTCGCGCTCGCGTATCGCCGGTTGCTGCGCACGCGGTGACCGTCCGCACGCCGTTGCGGTGCGGCCGGCCCCGACTGCGAACCGTTCTTTACGAGCGACGACCGCCCACGTACCCTGTGCGCTCCGCATGAGCCGCACCCGATGGTCCACGCCCCGATGACTCCCGCCACAACCGATCTCGCCATCCGCGCCGACGGCCTCGTCAAGCGCTTCGGCGACCTCGTCGCGGTCGGCGGGCTCGACCTCGCCGTGCCGAAGGGGACGTGCCTCGGATTGCTCGGCCCCAACGGGGCCGGCAAGACGACGACCGTGAACATCCTCGTCGGTCTGCTCAAGGCTGATGAGGGCGACGTCGAGATTCTCGGGCTCGGCTGGCGCCGTCGCGCGCAGGAGATCCGCGAGCGCATCGGAGTGCAGCTGCAGGAGACGCAGCTCAACGACAAGCTCCAGGTCATCGAGGTCTTGCGGCTCTTCCGCAGCTTCTACCGCCGCGGTCGCGATCCCGACGAGGTGTGCGAGCTCGTCGGCCTCAGCGAGAAACGCGGGTCGCGCTACGTGCAGCTCTCCGGCGGCCAGAAGCAGCGGCTCGCGCTCGGTTGTGCACTCGTCAGCAAGCCGGAGATCCTGTTCCTCGACGAGCCGACGACCGGCCTCGACCCCCAGGCGCGGCGCCGCGTATGGGAGGTCGTCGAGGACTTCAAATCGCACGGCGGGACGGTCCTTCTGACCACGCACTACATGGACGAGGCCGAGAGCCTCAGCGACCACGTCGTCATCGTCGACCACGGCAAGTGCGTCGCCGAAGGGACGCCGCAGGAGATGATCCGCTCGCTCGGAGCCGAGAGCGTCATCGAGATCACCGCCCCGTCGAACGGCACGACGCGTCTCGACGATGTCCTGCCGCAGCTCGAGGCGCTTCCGGCCGTGCGCACGGCACGCGTCGACGGCCCGGTGCTGTCCCTGCACGTCGACGCGGCGCACACCGTGATTCCCAGGCTGATCGAAACGCTCGAGGCGGCCGATTTCGCGCTCGACGATCTGCGCACACACCGCCCGACGCTCGAAGACGTCTTCGTCGCGTTGACCGGGAGACATCTGCGCGATGGGTAGCTGGATCGAACTTCGATACCTGACGTGGGTGCGAGTCCTCCTGTTCATTCGCGAGCCGGAGGCCGTGTTCTGGGTGTTCATGTTCCCGGTCGTGCTCGCCATCGTGCTCGGCTGGGCGTTCATGGAGCGCGGCGTGTCGCCGGCGCAGGTCGGCGTGCATGTCGTTGCGGAAGACCGCTCCGTGGCCGAGCTCCTGTCGAGCTCGGAGCATATCGAGGTCGACGAGTTCGCGGACATCGAGGACGCGCGCCGCGCGCTGCGCTTCGGCAAGATCGCGGTCCTCGTGCTTCCCGGCGCTGACCAGGCATCGGGCACGGGTCTGGAGCTCGATCCCCAACGCCCCGAGGCCGAGGTCGCGCGCCTGCGCGTCGAAAAGGCGCTGTGGAGCGAAAACCACCCCGACGCGCTCGCCGACGTCGAGGTCGAAGAGATCTCCGAGACCGGCTCGCGGTACATCGATTGGCTGTTTCCCGGCCTTCTTGGCATGAGCGTGATGAGCACCGGCGTCTGGGGCATCGGCTTCTGTCTCGCCGAGTGGCGTCAGAAGAAGCTGCTGCGCCGATTCCTCGTCACGCCGATGCGTCGGAGCTCGTTCCTCGGGGCGTTCGTGCTGTCGCGCTTCGTGTTCCTCGTCGCCGAGGTCGGACTGCTGCTCCTATTCGGTACGTTGCTGCTCGATGTGCCGCTGCGCGGTTCGCTCATCGGCTTCGCGACGCTCGTCGCCCTCGGCGGACTGACGTTTTCCGGACTCGGCATTCTGGTCGCGGCGCGCACGCGAACGATCGAGGGCGTATCCGGCCTGATGAACTTCGTGATGATGCCCATGTGGCTGTTCTCGGGCATCTTCTTCAGCTACGACCGCTTCCCCGAGGTGACGCACCCGTTCATCCAGGCGCTGCCGCTGACCGCGCTCAACGACTCGTTGCGAGCGCTGATGCTGGAAGGCGCCAGCCTGGCGAGCCTGTGGCCCGCGGTGGTTGTTCAAGCCGCGTGGGGCATCGGTTGTTTCCTTCTGGCGCTGAAGATCTTCCGATGGGAGTAAGCCCGATGCCCGAGCCAGGTGCCGACAAGGACCACCGTCAAGACCCTCGGCCCGTCGAAACCTTCTTCGCGACTTGTGCGCCCGGCGTCGAGCCGACGCTGCACGCCGAGGTGCGTGCCCTGCGCCTCGCGAAGAGCGAGAGCCAGGTCGGCGGCGTGCGCTTCGAGGGGACACTGCGCGACGCGTGGCGGGCGAATCTGCACCTGCGCACGGCGATCCGCGTGCTGTGGCGGCTCGAGCGCTTCCGCGCGGCGACGGAAGACGAGCTCTACGCCGGCGTCGGCGAGATCGATTGGAGTCGACACCTGCTTCCCGACGGTGCGCTGTCGATCAGCGCGCAGACGAAGGACTCGACCCTCGATCACTCGATGTTCATCGCGCAGAAGACGAAGGACGCGATCGTCGACCAGTTCCGCGCGCGTCACGGCGTGCGGCCGAGCGTCGACAGGGAGGATCCAGACCTCGCCATCCACGTGCACTTGTGGCGCAACCGCTGCACGGTGTCGATCGACACGTCCGGCGACTCGCTGCACAAGCGCGGTTGGCGTCGATTCCAGGGACGCGCGCCTCTGGCCGAGACGCTCGCCGCGGCGATGGTTCTCGAGTCCGAATGGGATCGACGCTCGCCGCTCGTCGATCCGTTCTGCGGTTCGGGCACAGTGTTGATCGAGGCCGCGCTCATCGCGGCGAACGCGCCGGCGGGCATGTTCCGCGACGAATTCGCGTTCGAACGCCTCCCCGACCACGACGACGATGCCTGGGAAGAGATGCGCGACGAGGCGATCGCCGCGGTCCGTCCTCCGCCGAAGCTCATCCTCCGCGGTCGCGACATCGATCCCGCCGCGGTCAAGGGAGCCCGCGAGAACCTCGCCGCCGCCGGCCTCGACAACCTCATCGAGGTCGACGTCGGCGACGCGCTAGAGCTCGACTTCAAGCGCGGCTGGAACGCGACGATCGTCACGAACCCGCCGTGGGGCGAGCGCGTCGGCGAGCGCGATCGCCTGACGCCGCTCTACCGCGACCTCGGCGATCTGCTGCGCGAGCGCTGCGGCGGCTATCGTGTCGCGCTGCTGTGCGGACACCGACCGCTGGCGCAAGCGCTGGGCTTTCCGTCGGCCGATCGACGACGCGTGTTCAACGGTGCGATCGAGTGCGAGGTGTCGCGGTTCACGGTGCCGCGGCGGTAGGGTCTGCTCCCCTGAGCGCTACGGACGAGCAGGCGTATCGTTCGCGCCAAGCCGGACGACGCTCTCGGGCACGATCCGGAACTCGCGGACCCGCTGGATCACGTCGACGTTCCTGAGCGCCTCGGTCTCGATGTCCTCGTCGAACAGGTAGTCTTGCCCGCGCTCGTTCGAGATGATGAGTCCGGCGGCCACGGGAGGTTTGCTCGGCGGCTCATCCTCGGACGCGTGGAATGCCGGCGGCCCGTCCTCGGACTTGTGGATCGCGTAGAGATAGAACCCCTCGCGATCGCCGAAGAGACCGACCCGCGCACTTCCTCCGATGACAAGCAAATCGAGCTCCGGGCCGTCTTTCGCTGTCGGGAGATAGCGGCTCTCCAGCAACAGCCTGCGTTTGTGGCTGAAGCCGGCGACCGTGAACTCGACCACGTCGCCGTCGAGCTCCGCATCGAAGGAAAAGAGCCCTCCGCGGCACCCCTGGAGGACGGTTTCCCCTATCGCTTCGAGCTCTCCCTGATTCCATGTCCGGTAGACCCGAGCGTTCGTCCCGCCCCCAGCGCAGGAAACGAGGCCTAGGAGGCTGTCCAAGAAACCCTCGTCAGGACCGAGCCCGACAGGCCGAGCC
>CAYMRB010000131.1:0-21593 GCA_964392615.1 uncultured Planctomycetia bacterium
GCGGACGGAAGTCAACAGTCGGGGGCGGAGCCGGAGTCGGAATCGGCGTCGGAGAGAGCGACCACGACGAGCAAGGCTCTGATAGGATGTCCCGGTGCGATTCCCGATGATCGAGGGGGGCGGATCCTGTCCGCATCATCCACGAAGCCCCCGACTCTGCACCCGCAAAGCGAGGAACACCCGTGCGCTATCTCGTCGGCTTGCTGATTCTCACCGCGTCTGTCTTCGTCACCGTCTCGCTGCCCGCGAACGATCGCCCGAACGTTATCGTTATCATGGCCGACGACCTCGGCTACGGTGACGTCGGCTGCTACGGCGCCACCGAGCTCGCAACGCCGCACATCGACCGCCTCGCGTCGACCGGTCTGCGTTTCACGCAGGGGTACTGCTCGGCCTCGACGTGCACGCCGACGCGCTTCTCGTTTCTCACCGGGAAATACGCGTTTCGCCAGCCGGGCGCCGGCATCGCGCCTCCGAACGCGACATTGCTGATCCAGCCGGGAACGGAGACGGTCGCGTCGATTCTCAAGAAGGCCGGCTACGCGACGGCGGTCATCGGCAAGTGGCACCTCGGCCTCGGCGCGAAGCCCGCTCCGGACTGGAACGGCCTCCTCAAGCCGGGACCGCTCGAGATCGGCTTCGACTATTGTTTCCTGCTGCCGACGACGAACGATCGCGTGCCGAGCGTCTACGTCGAGAACCACCGCGTGCGCGATCTCGATCCGAACGATCCGCTGTGGGTCGGGCGCAAGAAGCCATCTCCGGATCACCCCGTCGGCAAGGATCCCGACGTGCGCAAGAGTCTGAAAATGGACTGGAGCCACGGCCACAACCAAACGGTGCACAACGGCATCGGCCGCATCGGCTTCTTCACGGGCGGCCACGCGGCGCGCTGGCGTGACGAGGATCTCGCCGACGAGTGGGTCAAGCAGTCGGTGCAGTGGATCGAGAAGCAGAAGGACCGGCCGTTCTTCCTGTTCTTCTCGTCGCACGACATCCACGTGCCGCGCATGCCGCACGAGCGCTTCCACGGCAAGACGAAGCTCGGATTCCGAGGCGACGCCATCGTGCAGCTCGACTGGTGCGTCGGCGAGATCGTCAAGACCCTCGCGCGACTGAAGCTGACCGAGAAGACGTTGATCGTGTTCTGCAGCGACAACGGACCGGTCCTCGACGACGGCTACAAGGACGGCGCGAAGGAGAAGCTCGGTGCGCATGAGCCGGCGGGACCGTACCGCGGCGGCAAGTACAGCATCTACGAGGGCGGCACGCGCACGCCGTTCATCACGTGCTGGCCCGGCACGATTCAGCCGGGGGTGTCCGACGATGTCGTGTGCACGATCGACCTCGCGGCGAGTCTGGCGAAGCTCACCGGACAGAAGCTCGCGGACGACGCGTGCCCGGACAGCTTCGACGTGATGCAGGCGCTTCTCGGCAAGCCGGGGGCGAAGGGCCGCGACCATCTGATTCAGCAACCGAATCGCGGCAACAACCTCGCGTTGCGCGTCGGCGATTGGAAGGTGCTGTCGTACTCGAGCGCCAAGCGGGCGAAGTCGCTGACCTACGAGAAGGGCCTCGGCCGTTTCGAGCTTTACGACCTGCGCAACGACCCCGGCGAGAAGAAGAACCTCGCCAAGGAGCAGCCCGAGCGTCTGAAGAAGATGCTGGCGCGCATGCAGGCGATCCGGGACGCGGGCCGCACGCGGCCTTGACAGCCCTCTTTCACAGGGCTGCTGGTCATTTCGGCCTGTACTCGATGACGAGCTCCGCGGGCTTGCCGCCCTCACGCGACACGAAACCGGCGCCGTCGAGGCTCGCCGGTACGATCGCGATCGTGATCTCCTTGCGCCCGCTCAGATCGATATCCAGCGCGCGTTCGATCCTCTCTCCCAGCGCGACCTTGCCGACCGTCCCGATGCGCTTGCCCGTCGGCGGGCGGTTCGCGTAGGTGATCGTCTTTTCGTCCCACGCGCCCTCGACGACGTGCAGGTGGCCGGCGTTTCCGCTCTGAGAGTGCTGGCCCGAGTTCACCGTCGTGCGGAACCGTGCGCGAATCGCCACGCCGGGTACGTCGATCGGGAAGCGGCAGTAGACGATGCAGTGCGCGGCATCGGCCATCTCCTTGTCACCGCCGTCGTTCCACATCGCCACGGCCGCGCCGAGGTTGTCGTCAGCCTGCCCCTTCTTCACGTGCGCGTCCGCGGCGGCCTGCACGGTGACCTCGCCTGACGCGCCGGTGTATCGAATCGGGATCTTCCTGGCGATCTCGACGTTCCCGGACGGGCCGGCGATGCCGATGTCGATCGCGTAGTCGCCGGGCGCAGGCGTGCCGTCGAGCGTCACCGCGAACTCGACGGTCGCTCGGCCGCCAGCCGCGATGCGCAGATCCTGGTGCGCCGGTTCGACGCGGAAGCCCTTCGGGGCGACAGCGCGCAGCACACCGCGGAACGCCGCGTTTGCCTGGTTGGTCGCGATGACCTTGCCGGCTTGTCGGGCCGCGAAGTCGCTGATCTGGAACGACGGCAATCGGAGGCTGACGGGGTCGACGCGCGTGCGGACGACCTCGACGCCGCAGAGAAGCGTTGCGCGCGGGCTGCCGGGAGCGGACTCGAGGTCGATCGTCAGGTCGCGGGTCACCTCGACGCCGGTGAACTCGCGGACGACCGCTCGGTTCTCGCCGCCGGCTGCGGTGAGGATATCGAAATCATCGAGCACGCGATGCCCTTGGAGCGCGACGTCGAACACGCGCTGGCCGGGCTTTGCGTCTCTGTCGGGCTCCGCGAAGTGGAGTCGCACCGTGTACGTGCCCGCGGGCTCGTCGTCTCCGACGAGCGGGATCGCGCAGCGTCTCAAGCCCTCGTAGCCCGACGCGACGATCCACGGGAGTTTCGCGCCTGCGATCGACGTGGTTGCGGGATCGTTCTCGTAGTATCGACCGCTCGCGAACGCGGTCGTCTCGAGCTGCAGATCGACCACGAGCCGATCGCTGCGCGGGCGCGGATACGCGAGCCACATCGTGCCGCTGTCGTCCTTGCGATCGCCCGGCGCGCCGAAGTTGATGCCGAGCCGCTGGACAGGCGTGACGCCGTCGGCGGAGCTGTACATGCCCCAGCGCCGCTCGGTCTCCCGATGCTTGAACGCGACCGTGCAGTGGATCGGAAACGCGCACACGCACCCCGAGCTTCCCTCCGGAACGAGCAGCACGCCTCCCGCCGGGACGAAATTGATCCAGCACCCCGGTCGAATCGCGCCGAAGTGGGTCGTGCCCTCGTCGCTCTCCAGGTCGTAGTACGCGATCGACTCAGAGCGGAAGAACAGACACTCCGCCGACGCGGCCATGCAGCCGCAGTGGTGACCGGGGCGCGCCATCTGCCACGGCGATGCGGCGCCGGTGATCGGATCATCGCGCGACACCTGCTCGCCCGTGTGCAGGTTTCTCGCCCACGGCTCGGCGAAGATCGTATCGCCGACGACGATCGGCCGGCTGCGGTAACCGATCTTGCCGGACCACAGCGGAGCCCCGTCCTTCGCGCCCAGCGCGATCAGGCTACGGCGCGAGAACTCGCCCGAGTGGAACTCCTGCCAGAAGTGACCGTTCCACGGCGCGCTGAAGAGCAGCAGGACGCCGTCGCGGTAGATCGCCGACAGCTCGCCGCCGCCCTTGCTGACCTTGACGCTGTCCGTGACGTCGAGCACCTGTTCCCATAGCTTGTCGCCGCTCGCCGCGTCGAGCGTCACGACGACGCGCGCGTCGATGGCGGGTTGCCCCTTGCGGTCGATCGGCGGTGGAGTCTTCCTCGCTTTCAACGCCTGCTGTCGCTGCGCTTCGGTCTCGCTCTGGTCGACGAGATGGATCCTGCCATCGCCGACGGCGAGACAGGCGTGCATGATCTCGCGGCCCTCGTGGATCCAGCGCCGCTCGCCGTCGTCGAGGTCGATCGCGAAGACCGCGTCTGCGGTGCGCCCCTTCGCGGTGCGGCTGCCGAAGAGCAGGCCGTCCCGCGTCGCGACGTAGCCCCAGCGGCGCGCCATGCGATCCTTCGTCGGCGGCAGACGGAACGTGCGCACGGTCTTTCCGGTGGCCTGGTCGAGCTCGAGGCATCGAGCGCCGACCGCGACATACAGCCGATCGCCCGTCGCGGCAAGGTTGCCGCACTCCAGCTTGAGCCCGGTCCGGGCGACGCCGGGGATTTCCCGATCCCACAGGTGGAGACCGTTGTAGATGTCGTACGCCATGATCACGTGCTCGCCCTGCACGAAGAGCCGGTTGTGGACCGCGAGGGGCGCGGCGGCGCTGGCGTGTCGATTGACCATACGCGTCGGCCCGGGCTCGCCGTACCACAGCAAGCCGAGCGGCGCCTTGATGAGGCGGTCGTCGCTGCACGTCGTGTTGCCGGAGTCGGCGTACTGATGCGTCCAGTGTCCGGCGCCGTCGAGTCCGCGGCGCTTGATCGATGCCCAGACCTTCGTCCCGGTCTTCTCCCTCATGCGCTGCTGCAGGCTGCCATCGTCAGGCAGTGCGTCCATCCACTTCAGCATGCGGTCGTGCTCGCCGTCGGTCGTGGGGCGCCCGCGGTCGACGGGCAGGCCGACGTATGCGAAGCCGCCCATGGGCTTCAGCAGCCGCAGTAGCTCTGCGGGCGGCGTCGCGATGTCGTTGGACCTGAGTTCGGCCTCGTAGACGATCAGGTTGGCGAAGTAGTCGGAGTACGGCAGCGCGTCGAGAGGACCGTGATCGACGCAGATTCGCGTGCCGTAGAGGCCCGCCGCGAGCGCGGCCTCGCGCGCCCTCTCCGCAGTATCCGCGTGCGGCTCGACGACGATGACGTGCAGATCGGAGCGCCGCGCGATCTCGAGCGCGAGGCGTCCCGTGCCGCCGCCGAGGATGAGGGCGTAGCCGCGTCGGACGCCCGACTCGTCGAGAATCGTAGTCGCGGCGTCGACGTAGTATCGCGTTCGGTCGTCGGACGGATACGGAGCGTCGGTCGTCGTCGGCCGGACGCGCGTCGACGTCACCACGTCACCGGGCACGAAGCAGTGGATCGCGCCGGTGTCCGTACTGACGAGCAAGCGGCCCGCGGCGACCGCGAGCCCGCGCGCCTTGCCGTCGACGTCGACCTGCCAGGCCCGCTTGCCGCTCTTCGCATCGATCGCGACGACGCGGCCCTGGCCGCCGGCGAACAGCGTGTCGCCGGCGAGGATCAACGCGTCCCGACATTCGCACGCCAATCGCCAGCGCGTCGCCTTCGCCAGCTTCCCGGCGTTGGCCTTCTCGTCCGCAACGAGCTCCTGCGTCGCCTTTTTTCGCTTCTCGGCGTCGGTCACCTTCTTGAGGTCTTGGCGTCGATGCTTGAGCGACTGAAGCTCGCGGCTCGCCGCCGGGTACGCCTTGCGGTCGAGAGCGACGATTTCCTTCTCCTTCGCGATGTAGAACGTGTCCTCGTCGACGACGAGCAGCTGACCGTCGAACCACGAGTACCCCGCCTTGCCCGTGTCGGTCGCGAAGCTGAGGATCTGCTCGGTGCCGCTGAACACGTGATCGTCGGCCAGCACGGCATCGGTGCCGCCGTACGTTCCCTCGCGGAAACGATTGACGGTGCGCTGGAAGAGGAACCGACCGTCGCGGATATCGAACGCCGCGGGCACGCTCCGCCCCGACGGCAAGAAGAGCTTGTCCGCAGACGCGAGCGCATAGCCCTGCGGCGAGATCTCGCGTCGCCCTCCTTGGCCGAACGCGTCGTTCTTCCACACGACCGCGCCGTCTTCCGCGCGGACGGCGTACAGATACAGCCCTTCTCCGGGGAAGATTCCGGCGGCGAAGTAGGCGATGCCATCGCGGATCAACACGCCCGTGCGGATCGGCCAGCGCGAGATCATGCGGCCGCTGCCGAGCAGGCGATCATCCGCCGGCGCCGCGCGCAGCTTCCAGACGACGCGGCCGGAGGCGGCTTCCACGCAGTACGCGCAGCCGTCGTCGGACCCGAAGTAGACCTTGCTCTTCCAGACGGTCGGAGCGAGACGGACTGGACCGCCGGTGGTGAGCGACCAGCGCTCGTGGCCGGTCGTCAAGTCGAGCGCACGCACGGTATGGTCTGCAGACGATCCGAAGAACGCGAGCCCCTTGAAGAGCCCGCTGGGCGCGTCACCGGCGATCGCGACGTGGAACGCGTCATCGAAGCGCATGCGCGGTAGCTCGAGGATGCCCTCGATCGGCTTCGGCTGCGGCGGTGCCCATGCGGGCGCGGGCGGATGGAGCGGCTCGTAGACCCAGCGCTGCGTCAGCGGCAATTGCAGGCTCTCGGACGTTCGGCCGCTACGCGCCGCATCGTGGCGGTAGGTGGGCCAGTCCTCGCCGCACACGGAGACCAGCGGGCCGAGAGTGACGATCGCCGCCACCGCCGCTGTGACGATTCGGCCACACGGCAGGCGAGTCTTCTTCGTCGCGCGAGTCGCGCCTTCTTTCATCCTGGCCTCCTCGATTCGAGGTGCTTCTGGCGGATCAACGAGAACAGGTCGTGGGGCAGTTCTCGATGCGGATGCAGTCCGTTCCCATCGTCGGGGGCGGGCCGCCCTGGAACAGATAGCTCAGCACCGAGACCACGTCGGTGACGTCGACCGCGTCGTCGGCGTTGACGTCGAGTACGACGAGATTGCCGCCCTCGTTGAGCGACGGACCGTCGCAGGGCGGCGCGACGCCGCCGAGGAACAAGCGTCGCAGCAGCGAGAACGCATCCGAGATGTCGAGTTCGCCGTCCTGGTTGCTGTCGCCCGGAAGCTGGAAGCCGCCGACCGAGGGGAACGCCGGATCCTCCCACCCGGGCGTGCCGTTCGCGATCGAGCTCGGAGCCCAGCTCTCCGGGTCACCCCACGTCGAGCGCGGCGCGAGCGGATCGATGATGACGAGCGATTCGCCGCCGCCGTCCGTACTCGGGTACCACAGGTCGCTGTAGCCGAAGCTGAGGATGGGCTCGCCGAGAGCGCCCTCGAGCGTGATGTCCTCGCCGGCGTTCTCGAGCCGTCCCGCGTACTCGCCCAGGACGAAGAGATTCGTGATGTCGTAGCGGGACGCGAAGGCCTGGATGTTCTTCACGACGAGAGCGTACTCGCCGGGCGCCAGCACCGGGTCGCCGGTCGGCGGCGTCGTGAACTGAACGCCGCCTCCGAGGCGGACACCGCTGATGCTGATCGTCTCGGATCCTGCGTTGAGGATCTCGACGAACTCGAAGTCATCGGCGTCGTACGCACTGTCGGGAGGCGGGTCCGCCGGGTGATACATCAACTCGGTGATCACGAGCGTCGGCAGCGACGTGTAGAACGTCGCGGCCGTGGGGGCGCTCCAATCGGTAGCGGATCGTCGGGTGCGGGCTACCACGCGCGTCGTCTCGTCGAGGGCGATCGGCGCCGAGTACACTCGGGATCGGAGGGAAGTGGCTCCGCCGGGGAGCCGCGGATCGGTTCCGTCGAGCGTGTAGCGGATCGTCCCCGCAGGAGCCGACATCGTCAGCAGGAAGCCGGGCGAGATCGGGCCGCCCGGTGGGCTGAAGCGAGGGGCTGGCGCGAACTGGTCGTCCATCCAGCTCGCGCGCGACGAAATCCAGTTCTGGAGCTCGTCGATCTCGCCCTCCCAGCCGCCGTCGAGCTGCAGGGGCCATCTGGCGAAGTTGCGGGCCTGCGCTTCGCGAATCTCGTTCGCCATCGAATCGACGATCGAGAGCAGGTTCGACGTGCTCATCGGCCCCTGACGGAAGACGTGCCAGCGGTCCTTGTAGACCTGCCAGAAGTTCGGATCCTGGAACAGCCGTCCCCACCAGCCGTAGTTGAATGAGCCTGAGTAGCCGACGGGATCCGCGGCGCGTCCGTCGTCGTCCGGGCCCAGCGTGCGGTCGAAGTCCCAGATCGGTCCGTACTCGAGCGGCCCGCCGCGTTGCTTGAAGAGATACGTGCTGAGGCGAAGGCCGTCCGGGTTCTTCGTGAACTCGTTCAGCAGGTGGTGATCGACCCAGGACTCGACGTCGATGAACGGCGCGTAGCCGAGCTCCGGGTCGTGGAAGTTCGCACCGTTGAGTGCGGCGCCGAAGTCGTCGATGTAGCCGGCGATCCACGCGGCCTGCGTCGGTGTGATATCTCGCTCCTTCGGGTAGTTGTAGCCGAGGCGCTGGCCGCCGGCGTTGAAGCCCGAGTCGCCGGGGTCGAGCCGATCGATCTTCAACATGTACCCGCCGGTGATCTCCGGCTCGCTGTCGTGCGACTGCACCAGGCGCTCGATGTCGACGCGGTCCGGGCCGCGCTTGATCTTCTCCATGAAGCTGTAGACGCCGGCGTAGTCCGCGTCGGATACGCTGCCGCCGCCCGTGTTGACAAACACCTCGCAGAATCGCGTGCGCACTGCGTAGCGCCCGACCTGATTGCTCACCTCGTAGATGAACGCGTTGCGTATCAGGGCTCGGTCGAAGTTGTACGCGCCGTAGAGGATCCAATCGGACTCGGGCGGCAGATCGAGTGGGGCGATGTCCTTGTCGTCGTTGTGCTCGTCCCACGCCTCGAAGGCGTAGGCCTTCTTGGCGCGGCCCAGCGTGCTCGATCCGCGGATCTTGATTCCGGCTCGCGTCTGCAGGGTCGGCACGTCCGTCAATCGCGTGCGCCCGCCGTTCTGCTCGAAGATCGCGACATAGCACGGCTGGAACGAGTTCGCTGGCACGCCGCCGCCGCCGAAGTTCTCGACGACGACGACGGGCAGGTCGGAAGAGAAGCTCCGGGCGTCGGCTTCGAAGGCGACGTAGCTGGCGCTCACCACCGGGCTCGCCGATCCGTCGCTTTCGAAGGAACGGGCGCGGACCATTACGCTTTCGGTTCGCTCCAGGGACGCGGTGTAGGCAGGCGAGCTCGTCGTCGGCTCCGTCCCGTCCTCGGTGTAGCGGATCACCGTGTCGGGAGACGTTGCCGCGATCGAGATCGACACGCTGCCGCTGAACACCCGGCTCGGCGGAGAGATGACCGGTGGCTCGGCGATGCCGACAAACCCGGGCGGATTGCCCGAGCCTGGAGTCGGCTGCGGAAAGTACTGCAGCGTGTCGCGCTCGAGCTCGCCCAATTCGAACGTGTCGAGCTCGGGCAGGACGAGGAAGTCCGAGCTGCCGAGGTTGGCGTTCAGGCCGTGGATCGCCAGCACGTTCTCGCCTGCGACCAAGAGGCCCGGTCGGTCGGCGGCGGAGAACTCCTGGAACTCGACCGCCGCGCTATCGTTGTGCTGCGCGGTCGCCGCCGAGTTCCACAGGGCGAGCCCGGGCGCTTGGCTGATCGCGACGCGCGTTCCGTTGACGTACGCGACGAAGCCGTCGTCGTACTTCATGCGCAGGCGGAGGCTGCCGAGGCGGGCGGGATCCTCGACGACGAAGGGCACGCGGACGTAGCACGTCGTGTTGACGTTCTCCATCTGCGTCCGCACGTCGAGCGAGATCAGCGGCCGATACGTCGCGTTTCTGTCGTAGCCGACGCCGGTGTCGCCCGCCAGCCAGCTCGAGTCGTCGAAACCGATCTCGGCCCAGCGGAGGCCGAGATCGCCGTTCTGCGGCACGAGGGCGCGTGCGGGAACGGCGGAGTCGACGAGCGGGACGACCGTCGCGTTCATCGACCGACCATAGGAGAAGCCGCGCACCTGCTCCGGGTACGGTGCGAACTCCGAGACGACGGTCGTGCCGTCCGGGGCGATGAGGCCGAGGTACTCGCCCTCGCTGCTCAGCTTGAAGTTGGTGTGGAGCTCGGCGCCGGCCACGCTGCGGTTCTTGTCCGACGCGAAGACGAGAAGAAATCCGCTCGGCTGGATCTCGACCGCGGGGACGCGCCACTTCCGGAGGTCGAGTGCGTCGTCCGTGAGGTACCAGCCGTCCAGATCGCACGGCGTCGCCCCGGCGTTGAAGATCTCGACGAAGTCGGAGGAGCTCCCGTCTTCGTCGAGGATCACGCCTTCGTTGTTGGCCATGAACTCGGTGATGACGAGGTCGTCCGCCAACAACGAACGAGCGGCGGCGATACTGGCCAGCGCCGTCAGAACGGCGAGCGCGCAGTGTCTCTTCGTGCGCTGCAATGGACCTCTCGCGATGTCGAACCCTGACGCTTGTCGAGACCGTCAACTCCGGCTCGTTCCAGTGTCCGCGTGCGCGAGTCGCGGGTCAACACGGCGGCGCCGTCGATGTGTCGATGTGTCGCAGCGTCGAGGTGTCGATGTGTCGAACCTCACGGCTCCGTTCGCGGCGTCGCTTCGACCGCGCAGATGACGCGGAAGCCGACGTTGAAGACCCGCTGGTACGGTCGATACGCGAGGCGGAACGCCGCGTGAGCTCGCTGCGGCCGGTCGCGCCACGAGCCGCCGCGCACCACCCTGGGCCCGCCCGCGTCGAGGTCGTTGCGACCATCCGTCGCGTCGTACGGGTAGGGGCGGTACGTCGAGCGCGTCCACTCGGCGACGTTGCCGTGCATATCGTGGAGGCCCCACGCGTTCGATCGGTAGCGGCCGACGTCGACCGACACCAGCGCGCCGTCGTCGAAGCGCGTGTCCTTCGGGACCCAATCGTCGTACGGCGTCGCGTTTTTCAGCGGCTGCGAGACGGTGTAGGGATTGCTCGCCAGCTCCCGCAGCTTGCGATCGCCGAGATTGGCCGCGCCGGAGAAATCGGCCTCCAGGTCGCCGTACCAGAACGGGGTCTGCGATCCCGCGCGGCACGCGTACTCCCACTGCCCCTCCGTCGGCAGCGTGAACTCGTTGCCCGTGCGCTCCGATAGCCACTGGCAGAACGCGAGCGCGCGCTGCCACGAGAGTCGCACGACCGGTTGGGCCGGCCCGTCGACCGGATAGCCATGCACGCCGAACTGGTACGACATCTTCGACTCGACGTGACTGTCGTGGGCCGGGTCGAACAGCGCGTACTGCTCGTTCGTGACCTCGAATCGTCCCATCCAGAACGGGCTCTCGATCGCCGTGCGGGCGGCCGGACGCTCGTCGACGAGCGCGGCTGGATCAGCGTTGCCGATCAGGAACTCGCCGGCAGGAATCAGGACGAGGTCGAGACTGACGCCACCGCCGAGGTCGACCCGCCGGCTCGTCAGCGGCGACGTCGCGGCCTGGCGGCGTGCGGCTTCCGTCGCGTCGAAGGGCCAGCCGCGCGGACGCGCAGAGGCGATCGTCGTCGCCGGTGATGCGCGACGCGCGGGCTTCGGCGCCGCGACGAGCGTCGCCACCGGGAGGTCGGCGTCGGCCTCGGGATCGTCGTTCATGCCCGCATAGAGCCGACCGAGCTCGCGGCGGCGCTGTCGTTGCTTGCCGGGATTCCAGCCCGCCTCGGTCCACGTGCCGTGGTAGGGCGTATTCAGGTCGATCCACGTGATCAAGCGATCCCACGACTCGTCGTCGAGATCGACGCCGTGGTGTCCCTTGCGGAGGAGCTGCACGAGCTCGGTCGTGTCCGCGTGAAACTCCATCGGCGTCAACAGATGGAAGTCGCTCTCGATGCCGGGCCGGCGCACGTAGCGGTGCAGGTTCGCGTAGCCGACCGAGAAGCGCCCGCCGCGATTGCCGCCCGTGCCGGGCATCACGGAGCGGAAATCTGTGATCTTCTCCGTGCCGCGCAGGTCCGGAATCTCCTCTCCCGCCGGTGACGGCTGTCCGTCGTGGCACTCGACGCAGTAGCGGTCGATGACCGGCTGCACCTCGCGCGCGTAGCTGAAGCCGCGCGCCGGACCGTACCACGGCTCGATCTCCTTCGGCTCCTGCGTGAACGCGAGGGCGCGTTCGTTGACCGGTGTCGTGTTCTGCTTCTCGTGGCAGCCGACGCACGACAGCACCTCGCCGGGCATCGCCGTCATCCAGCTGCGCATGAGCTGGACGGCCTTGCCCTCGGCGTCGAGGGGCTGGATCGAGATCGGCGTGTTCGCCGGGACGCGGAAGAGAGCCGAGCCGTCGGATTCGACCGGCACCGTGCCGTGCAATCGCCGGATGTCCCACGGACCGTCCATACCGAGCACGCCGATCAGGCCGCCCATGCCGCGGTACGAGTAGTGATACGAGAACACGCGCAATCGTTTGACCGTGCCCGGCGGGATGCCCTCGAGGCCCGGCCCGGCGTAGACGTTCTCGAGCTTGACGATCGCGTCGTCGCGTTCCGGATCGACGCGGTCGGGGATGACCGGCGGTCGCGGGGTCGGACGCAGCGGCAGGGGCTCGAGGAGCGCGTAGCCCGGCTCCTCGTGGAGCAAGACGACGTTGTCGAAGACGTCGACGAGGTAGATTCCCCACGAAGCGCGCGGCCCCGGCTGCGCGGCGACGATGAAGTACTTGCTGCTCAGCGGGTACGGGTGCAGGAACTTCGGCCAGCTCGCGTTGACGAGCTGGTCGCGCACGATGGCCTCGACACGGCGCCCGTCGCCAGGGATTCTCCGCACGACGCCGCTCGCCTCGCTGCGGCCCCTGGCCGGATCGAGCACGACGAGCTCGCCCATGCGGCGCACGCCGTGATGCCCGGAGACGATGCCCGCGATCATCGTCGGCTCGCCCGGCACCGGCCGCGCGTAGAACATGCCGTTCGGCCAGTACGAGTTGCTGCCGTAGTACTCGGCCTGCCCGCGGCCGTCCGGATCCATGTGGAACAGGATCCGCGAGTGCGCGTGCGGTGTGTCGGCGTACTCCCAGCGCGTGTAGAGCACGCGGCCGCTGTGGAGCACGGTGGGGCACCAATCGTGATCCTGCTCGAAGCACAGCTGGCGGATGTTTTCGCCGTCCGGCGTCATGCGGTACAGCACGGCGACGTGCGAGCCGCCGAACACGCATGGCACGCCGGTGAACGTCGCGGTGCTGCCGAAGATGATGTCGTCGTTCGGCAGATAGCACGCATCGTAGCTGTCGACATCCGGTTGGTCGCCGGGCGTCACCTGCCGCACGTCGCCGCTCGGGATGTCGAGCTCGAAGATCTGCCAGCGCTTGTGGCTACCGAGCGACGAGTAGAGCAGTCGCTTGCCGTCCCAGTGCAGGTCGACGTCGCCGACGAATTGGCCGCCATCGGGCTTGTGAAGCGTCGCGATCTGCACCTCGTCGCTCAGGCCGGACAGGATCGCGACTTCGTCGTCGAATCCCTTGCGAGGCAGGCTGCAGTTGCCCTGCCAGTTCGCCGGCAGGCCGAGCCCGGGCGAGCCCGCGCGACGCTTGACGACGAGCAGGCGGTCGAAGTCGAGCAGCGGGTTCAGGAGTCCGAGCGAACGCACCGTCTTCCGAGCCTGCTCCGCGAGCTCCGGAGTCGTTGCCGCGTCCGAGTCGCCCGAATCCGCCGCGGCGGCGAGCTCGCGTAGCGTCGCTTCATGAGCACTGACGTCGACTCCGGCGCGCCGCAGGTCCGCCGCGAGTCGCAGGCCGTTCGCGACCGTCGTCGCGAGAGCCTGTTGTCGGTTGGCCCTCTCGACCCCTGTCGACCACGTGCTGGTGCTGCTCTGGTCGGCGGGACGTCCGCGGGCGAGATTCCGGATCCGACGCTGCTTCTTCTTGCCTTTCCCGAGGCCGTAGACCTCGACCTCATCGAGGTGGAGGTAGCCCGGCGCGGGCAGCTCGACGCGCACGTACCGTGTGCGCACGCCCTCCAGCTCGATGGCGAGCGGCTTGCCGTCGGTGGTGCCGTAGAACCTCGTGCCGTCGTGGCGGTAGACCGTGCGCCAGGTCTTCGCGTCGTCGGAGACGCGCAAGAGCATCTTCGCGGCGCGCTCCCAGATCGCGTCGCAGCGATTGAAGACGAGCACGCGATCGATCGCGGCCGGCTGCCCGAGGTCGACCTGCCACCACGGATGCTCGTCGAGGCTCGTATGGAAACCCCAGCGGCCGCTCTTGACGCCGTCGCAGCCGCCGGCCGCGTCGGCGCGTGTCGTCAAGGACTGTGCGATGCCAGGAGCGGGGTGCGCGAACGCGATCCACAACACGGCGACGATCGGCAGAAGTTGCACTACCGTCGAGAAGCGAACTGTCATCGGCTGGACGCCCTCCGGGAACACCGAGAAACACGGTCTACGATCCAAACCATGATGACCGAGGTCGCCCTCGCAGGGCGTGATTGGTGTCACGGTCTGGTGGATGTCGTCGGCACGAGAGGCCCACGGCTGCCGGCGATGATCGGAACACAGCGGTCCCATCTGCCCTTCTGGGCCCGGATCGCTGGTGACTCGCTGCAGGTCGGCGGAGAAGGCGACTTGTCGGGTCGTCTTCGACTCCGTAGGTTGATAGTCGCCGGCAAGCTCTGCGAACGTCGCCGGTCGGTCGGTTCCGGGAGATTCGCCGATGATCGACGAGCTCGAGTACGGATTTCGCCACGATCCGATGCCGTTCGTGACGACCGACGGATCGCTCACCGGAGCGCGTCTGCGCACATTCCTCCTCGACGAGCCTCGAGCGGGCGATGACGAGATCATCCGCGCGGCGATCGACGCCACCGTGGTCTTCGAGGGGCTCGGCGCGGACGGCTCCGGCTGCGGGCCGGACTACGAGTTCCGCGCGGAGAACCTGCTGCTCCTGGCCGAGCTCGGCGCGCCGCGCGAGCACCTCGAGATTCGTCGTACGCTCGATCTGCTCGATCGGCTCCCGGAGCGACCTCGGGAGCCGATCGGCGGCAACGCCCTCGCGGCGCTCTGTCGGCTCGGGAAGGCCGGTCACCCGACGGTGCGCAGCTCCGTGCGCACGAGCATCGAGAATGCGGCTCGCTGGATCGAGCCGCTCTCCGGGTGCCCGTGGACGCCGACGGCCGCGCTGCAAGGACTGTGGGCCGCGCGCGAGGTCGAGGACACGACGCCGATCGTCGAGCGCGGGCTGCGTCTCATTCGCGAGCGTCTGGACGCCACCGGCCTCCTCGGCTTCATGGACCCGTGGGGTTTCATCGCGTGCGCGGCCGACATCGATCTGCCGATCGCGCGCGAGATCCTCGTCGCGCAGATCCCGATGCTCCTGCGCGCGCAGCGTCCGGACGGCGGCTGGGGCGAGCGAACGTACGAGGTCTTCGCGGCGCTGTCGCGGCACGGACTTCTCGACGCGCTGCGCGCGAAGCCGCCGCTGCCGGCGGACTGGAAGGTCGCGCGCTCGATTCCGGCGCCGCCGGGAGATCTTTGGGGCTTCGTTCTGGACGGCGAACGCTTCTGGATCGGCACTCGAGCCCCCGACACGACGGGTGAGAGCGGCGACCGAAGCGCGTGCGAAGCGGCGGTCGCGATCTCGCCGGACGACGGCAGCGTCGTCGCTCGCATCGAGCTGCCCACAGGTCACGGCCGCTGGCTCGGCTGGTGGGATGGCAAGCTCGCGGTGACACAGGGACGTCCCGCCTCAGCGCCCGTGCCGAATGCGGAGGATGGCAATCCCCGGCGTCTGCTGCGGGTCGATCCGCAGGACGGCCGCGTGCTCTGCGAGGTGTCCTTGACGAAGCTCGAGCGCGTCGGCGGTGTCGCGCAGGTCGATGACCAGCTCTGGGTCTTCGACGCGTTCTTCGGCTCGCGCTACGTGCTCGACGCGGCGGACCCGCGCCCGCCGCAGCACACGCACGACGAGGGCGACCTGCCGTGCGCGCTACCGATCGCGGCGAACGCGGCCAGCGACGGAGCGGCGTGGCTCGTCGACGCGTGGTCGCCGTGGATCGTCAAGACGTCCGCCGACGGCGAGCTGCTCGACTGGGCCGAGAGGCCGTTCGATGGCTACGAGGGCGTCGCGTGGGATGGCGAGCTTCTGTGGGCGATCGACGCGGCTGGCGGACGCATCTGCGCGCTCGAACGAACCGCGACGGCACCGTGAACGCGGCGTCCGGCGTAGATGTCATTCACACGCAGCGGGCGGGCCTTCGCAGCCGAGCAGCTCGTCCGACTCGAGCGTCCCCGCACCGCAGGACGGGAACGGCGGCACCGGCGGATCTCCGCCGAGGAACAGCGAGCTCAGCACATAGACAGCGTCCGACAGATCGATGTCTCCGTCGCCGTTCGCGTTCGTCGCGGCGACGCAGTCGGGCGTCGTTCCGCCCAGGAAGCGCCAATCCAGGATGAACACGGCATCGGAGACGTCCACATCGCCGTCGCCGTTGCCGTCACCGCGCAGGAACAGCACCTCGTCATCGACGCACTCCGACTCGACCTCGACGAGCACGTCCGCGTTGTCCGCGCCCGGCGTGCCGCCCGCGGCCGACGCCGCCCAATGCGGTGCCCACGTGTTGTCGAGTATCGGATTCGTCAACGCGAGCGTCGCGCCGTCGCCGTCGGCTTCGGGCGGCCACGGCGCTTCGTCTCCGTAGGTCAATGCATCGAGCGTCTCGCCCGATGCGTCGATCAGTCTGAGCTCTTCGCCGTCTCCAGCCAGCGAGAAGCCGAGATCGCCGTAGACGCCGTCGACGTCGGGATAGCGACTCGTGAATGCCGCGACGTCCGAGCACAGCACCAGGAAGCCGCCCCGGGCGAGCAGCGTGCCGTCCGGGATCGCGAATGCGTGCTCGTCCGATTCGTCGCGGAACGTGCAGCCGCTCAGGTCGACCGTGCGCCGCGTACGATTGTGGAGCTCGACCCAATCGCCTGGGTCGGCGTCTTCCGGCGCGTTGTAGCAGACCTCGTTGATGACCACGCGGCCGATGGTCTCGCAGTCGGTCTCGAACGCCGCGCTCACGGTCTGGCTCAAGCCGGTCACGACGACGGAGGTCTCCGGGGCGTCCGCCGGCGACGCTCCGACCCAGCCGGTGAATCGGTATCCCGGAGTCGGCCGTGCCACGAGCCGGATCGGCAGGTCGCGGAAGTAGGTGCCTCGGAAGGGATACGTCGTGATCGGAAGGCCCTGAACCTCCACGGCACCGCCACCCGTAGGGGACACGTCGAGGCGGAGACTCGTCGTCGCGGCGAGGCCGAAGATCGACCGGAGATGGCTCCGCACGTACGATCCCCGACGGGTGGCGAAGTTCCTCATCACCTGGACGTTCGACGTCCACGTGCTGACGTTGCTCCCCCAGCGCCTGCGTTGGGCGGGCATCTCGGGCTCGATTACCGCGGCCATCGCATCGATCCGATCGACGACCTTCGTCCCGGCGAAGATCGTATTGATATGCGTCGCGAATCGGTTGACGAAGTCCTCCACGAACTCGTCGTTCGTGATCAACTGCCGGAGCATCAGCGTCGACCACGGCGGATTCGGCCAGTTGGGACCGTTCGGCGCGAGCGCGAACGCGAGCGTGTTGTTCGTGTAGCGATTGCCGTCCCAGATTCCGAAGCCGAAGTCCGTGTCGAACAGGATCCAGCGCCAGCGTCCGTCCTCCGTTCGCGGTCGCCAGAACTTGATGTTGTTGCCCGGCCAGTCGGTGTTGTCGAAGTAGATCTGCGCGGCCTGGTAGTCGATGAAGTTGTCGATGTCCACCATCGAGGCCACCTGCTCGTAGACCGTCGGATCGCTGACGTCACGGGTCTGCAGCAGCTCGGTCAGGGCTCGGTAGTGCTCCGCGTCGCCGTGGATTGTCGAGGCGTTTCTCTCGAGGAGGTCGATCGCGTCGGAGTCCACGTCCTCGTCGGCGTGGTTCGACTCGATGTAGTGCTCGTTGATCTTCTCGCGGAGGTTCATGATGCCCCAGTACTCGGCGTTGATGAACACCACCGAGGGGCGATACGCCTGTCGGTCGACCGCGACGTCGTCGAGGAGCGAGGTCATCATGCCGTCGCGGAAGTGCGACCGCTGCCAGTCGTTGCCGGAATTGCGCAGCACGAACGCTTCGAAGCGGTTGATTCTCTTCGTCGGGAAGATGCGATGGCGGAATTCGGTCGGCCCGTACTGCGCGCGGGCGAAGACCGACAGGGAACGCTGGGGATGACCCCGGCTCCAGCCGCCGAAGATCTTGGCGCCGGCGTCGGCGCTGAAGCCGACGGTGCCGTCGGGCTCGAAGAACTGCACGTGAACCGGGCGCTCCCAGTCCTCCCAGAAGTTGGCGCCGAAGTGGGGGAAGTCGGGGCTGAAGTCGTCACCGGTCACGTAGATGCCGATCTCGCGGTCGAAGAAGTTCGCCGGGTCCGTCGAGATCGAGACGACCGGCAGCGTGAACGAGTCGCCGATGAAGAACGTGTGGGACACCGTACGGCCGGGAAGCGCATCGTCGCCGAGCACGCGCGCTCGCACGACGGTCGTGGAGTCGATCGCGATGGGGGACGTGTAGCGCGGCGACTCCGTGGTCGGAATCGAGCCGTCGAGCGTGACGTACGTTGTGCCGAGCGCGTCGTCCGTCGACAGCTCGAGCGTGATCGCGTCCGGATAGAATCCTCCCGTGCGAGAGAACGCCGGCCGTCCGCTGATCGCGCTGTAGCCGGGTGCGTCGTTCGTCGTGCCCGGGGTCGGCTCGATGTGATACGAGAACTCGCCCGTACCGTCGGGGAAGCGACCGTAGGAGATATCGGTCGGTAGTTCGCCCGTGATGACCGTGTCGAGCAGCAAGCCCTCGGCGGACGTCAGCGAGATCGCCTCGCCGTCCGACGAGATCTTGAAGTTCGTATGCAGCGACGGAAGATTCGACCGCAACAGCTCGGCGGCACCTCGCGCTCCGGCGGGGACCTCCTCCATGCCGAGCGTCAGGAACGGGATCAGCGTCAGGTCGGAGGAGCCGGCGCCGGTGTTGTGCACCTGGATCGCCAGGACGTTTTCTCCAGCGCGCAGCAGCTCGCGGAAATTCGCTATCGCGTAGTGAAACGGCTGCCTTCCGTATGCGAGCCGCGGCTCGGTGTAGTCGTCCGACACCTCGCGGTACGTCGGGGGGCGTCCGAGGTCCGCGATGTTTTCGCGGGCGATCTCCTGACCGTTGAGGAACGCGACGAACGCGTCGTCGAAGTCGACATCCAGGAACGCGTGTGTGACGGTCGTGGGGTCGTCGATGTGGAACGTCTTGCGCGCGTAGACCGAGATCGTTCCGGCCGGCACCTCGGTCGCGTCGTCTCCGTCGCCGTAGCCGATTCCCGTGCGCCCGGAAGACCAGCCCGAGTCGTCGAATCCGGGGCGCCTCCAGCTGGCGGCCGGCTCGAACGTCGGCACGAGGTACCTCCAGACGTCACCGCGATCGATCACGGTCTCCCAGTGCGGGGCCGCATCGCGGCGGTCATCGCCGGAGGCGAAAACGACCAGATGACCCCCCGCGGGCACGACGATCGGCGGGAAGACCCACTTGAACGGATCGTCGTTGTCCGTGAGGCCGCAGCCATCGAGGCGTACCCCGACGCCCTGCGGATTGTGGATCTCGATCCAGTCCGGCGAGCTGCCTGTGTCGTCGAACAGCGTTCTGCCGTTCGAGCTCATCACCTCGTTGATCACGAGGCCCTGGCCGCTCGCCATGGCGGGCAGCAGGCTGCCGGTGAGCAAGAGGAGTACAGCGCGGCTGCAGCGCGCGCCAACGGAGCGTGTCGAGTGGGAGTCCATCCTGTCGCCTTCCATCCCTTCAACTACCTACGATCCGGTCCGAAGGCGCAGGAGTCAACCTGCGTTACGCACGCTTCTCCACACGCAGTCAGCCGCAGCTCGCATTCGAGCGCTGCGCCCCGCCTGACTGTCGGCTCGTTCGTGCTCACGAGCGTCGACCCGTGGGCGCTTCCGGCACATGCCGTGCCACGGCCAACTCGCCAGCGGCGGGTTGCGCCATCGGCAACGCGGCGGCGCGATCCTCGCATCATGGCGGAATCCGACGTGACGCCGGCGTTCGCGGAGCGTGCGTGATTCTCATCACAGCTCGCTGGATCGGAGTCTGTGTAGCGTGCATTCTGCACCGGAAGAAGAAGTCTCGACCGCGCAAATCCATCTCCCGATACCGAGCGTTCATCACCGATGCCGAGTCGCTTTCTCCAACGGCTTCGTAGCCGCCGTCAGTCGAAGATACCGTGGTTCGCCGTCGGCTGGCTGTGGGTCGCATCCGTCACGGGCTCCGAAGACGTCTCCGACGATCCCGTCATCCCCGACGTGTTCGCAGAAGACCTCGCCCGGTTCGACGCCGCTGCGGCGAGCACCGTCGTCGACGTCCGACTCGAGGCTGCCCGCGGTCTGTCGGCGCTCGGACATGGCGCGGCGGAGGAGTCGCTGATCGTTCTTCTGGGCGATGTCGCTGCCGTCGTGAGACGCGAAGCGGCGTTCGGCCTCGGTCGCGTCGGCGGCGCGAGATCCGTCGACGCGCTGATCGCGAGCCTCGACGACTCGGATCCGCGCGTGAGAAGCGACGCCGCGATCGCCCTCGAACGCATCACGGGCTGGCGGCTACCGAGCGACGCGCGCGAGAGCTCAGCGGCGTGGTCGCAGTTTCGTTCGAAGCGTCGCGGGCCGGGAGCTCAGCAGCGGTTCGTCGAGGATCTGAAGACGCCCGAGCGACGGCGTCGAGCGATGAAGGAGATCGCGTGCTTCGGCGGCGACGGCGCCGAGGAAGCCCTGCTCGCGCTCTTCGCGTCCGGTGTGCTGCGCGGCCATGAGCTCAAGACGTTCAGCGAGGCGCTCGAGCGCGTGGCCAGTTCGCGGTCGATCGACATTCTCACAGCGGCCGCCCCGCGTTTCCCGGCGGTGGCGTGGGCGCTCGGGAACATCGGCGGTCCGAAGGCGGAGCAGGCGCTCCTGGCGGCGCTGCGGGGCAAGGGACGACCGGATCTCGCGATTCTCATCAACCTTGACCGCGTCCACAGCCGCGGCCTCTATCCGCTCGCGCCGATGCTGCTCGGGTCGTTCGGCCTCGTGTCCTACCGCAGTCATCCGGACGACTTACACCTCGATCCGACGCCGTTACAGCGCGTCGCGGGCCGGCTGCTCGTGCGCAGCGGCAAGGCGCCCGAGATCGTCGAGCTCCTTCTTCGCAAGCTCGAGGGGAAACCTCGAGACGGCCTGCAGCTGACGCCGGAGGCGCGCAACGTCGCGGCGCTCCTCGACCGCATGGACGGGGAGTTGCGACCCGGCTTCCACCGCGCCGATGGCCGAGCGGAGTCGCTGCCGCTCGCCGCGCTGCCGCACCTCGTGACCGAACCGGCCGTCGCGCCCCGGCTCGTCGCGCTGCTCGATCACCCGGCGCTCGTCGTGCGCGTGTACGCCGCGCACGCGCTCGCGCGGTTACAGTCGCCGCCCGCCGTGCCGGAGATCGCCGCCCGCCTGCGGACGGGCTACGCGTTTCCCGACGCGGCGACGCAGGTGTCCGGAAAGCACGGACCCGGCGTGAGCGGTACGGTGCGATGGAAGGGATACCTCGCGATGGCGCTCGGCGTCGAGGGCAGCGATGCGGCGAGGGAGACGCTCGAGGCGCTCCTCGTCGGAAACGACGTGCCGCGCGACGTGCGCTTCGGAGCCGTCGTCGGCCTCAGGCGCATCGCCGACGTACGTTCGAAGCGAGTGCTGGCGAAGGTGCGTGCGAACGACATCGTCCGCTCGATCCGCGCCGAGGCCGCGGCGGCGTTGCGCGTGATCGAGATTCGAGAGAGGGGGAAGCCGAGTCCGACCCCGAGTCCGACCCCGATTCCGACTCCGAGTCCGACCCCGAGTCCGACCCCGACCCCGACCCCGACCCCGACCCCGAGTCCGACCCCGACCCCGACCCCGACCCCGACCCCGACCCCGACCC
>CAYMRB010000132.1:0-21444 GCA_964392615.1 uncultured Planctomycetia bacterium
CCAGGCGATCGCGTCAAGCGGGGGAACGACGCGCGGGACAATTCGGGGCGAGTTTCGGTATTCTGGGAGAGGTTTGCCGACGCTCGGTGCGGTCCGCACTCAGTCGGCCGCACGTCCATCACATGTCAACAGCAGGGGCTTGCTGAACGGAGGATCGAGATGAAGCAGACGCGACGCAGGTTCCTGAAGGCGGCCGGAGCGAGTGTTCTCGCCGTGCCGTTCATCGCTCCGTCCTCGATACTGGGCAACAACGAGAAGGCAGCTCCGAGCGATCGTGTCACGCTCGGACACATCGGCGTCGGCGGTCGCGGTGGCTCGCTCCTCGGCGGCTTCCGCGGATTGCGAGACGCGCAGCCCGTCGCATTCGCGGATCCGTTCCGCTCGCGTCGCGAGCGCTGGGCCAAGCAACTCGGCGGCAAGGCGTACAACGACTTCCGCGAGCTTCTCGTACGCGACGACATCGACGCGGTCGTCGTCGCGACGCAGGACCACTGGCACGTGCCGATCACGATCGCCGCGGCGCGAGCCGGCAAGGACATGTACGTCGAGAAGCCCCTCGGCATCAGCATCCGCCACGATCAGGCGGCGCGGGCAGAGGTCAAGAAGCACAAGCGCGTGTTCCAGTACGGCACGCAGCAGCGCTCGTCCGCTCACTGCCGCTTCGGTTGCGAGCTCGTGCGCAGCGGCTACGTCGGCAAGGTCCACAAGATCGAGGTCATCGCTCCGAACGGCGCCCGTGGCGGCAGCACGACGGAGATTCCGGTGCCCGACGATCTCGACTACGACATGTGGCTCGGGCCGGCCCCAACGGCTCCCTACACGAAGGATCGCACGACGCGCGCCGGCGCGTGGCACTTCTACGACTACGCGATCGGCTTCATCGCCGGCTGGGGAGCGCACCCGCTCGACATTCTGCAGTGGGGCTACGAGTCGCAGAAGGCGGGCCCGGTCGACGTGCAAGGCACCGGCGTCATCCCGACGGAAGGCCTGTTCAACACGGTTGTCGACTGGGACGTGACGTACAAGTACGGGAACGGTCTGACCGTGACCCTGAAGCCAGGCGGCGACTCGACGAAGTTTATCGGCGAGAAGGGCTGGGTGCAGGTGCGGCGCGGCGGCATCGACGCGAATCCGAAGTCGCTTCTGAAGACGAAGCTCGGCGACGGCGACGTGCGGCTGCAGACGAGCCCGCGCCAGGACCAGAACTTCATCGACTGCGTGAAGTCGCGGAACGAGCCCGTCAGCCCGATCGACGATGCCTTCTACTCCGATATCCTGAGCCACCTCGGCGACATCGCGATCCGCACCGGTCGGAAGATCCGCTGGGATCAGGACAAGGAGATGATCATCGGCGACGCCGACGCGGCGAAGCGCATGTCGCGGCCGCTGCGCGCGCCGTGGACGCTCTGATCCACGCGGTAGAGACCGCTCGGGTCTTCTGACACGCGCCGCTCGTCGACGGCGGTTACCGGAAAGGACGATAGCATGACTCGTCTCGTGTGTTCTTGCGTGACGGCGACGCTGGCGTTTGTACTGGTCGCCGCCGCAGGCCGCGGCGCGGATCTCGACGAATCTCCGGCGCGCGAGGGAGAGTGGGGCTATCGTCCGGCCGCCGGCTCGACGCAGGTGGTGACGCCACCCGCGTTCAGCTGGCGGCCGACGAAGGGTCTCGTCTCGTGGGAGATCGAGTGCTCACGCGGCGCGGACTTCGCGACGGTCGAGTACCGCGCGGCGGACATCGATCTCAACGTCCACTGTCCGCCGCGCGTGTTCCCGACCGGAACGCATCACTGGCGCTATCGCGGGGTCGACGCGAAGGGCAAGGCGACCCGTTGGAGTCGCGTGCGCGAGTTCGCCATCGACTCGAAGGCGGTGCCGTTGCCGATGCCGGCGAGGGCCGAGCTGTTGGATCGGATTCCGACGGCTCACCCGCGTCTATTCGTCCGGCCGGAGGGGCTGCCGCGTCTTCGCGAGCTGGCGCGCGGACCGCTCGCGTCGCGTTACCGTGAGCTCGTCCGCCAGTGTGACGCGCTCGTCGCTTCGCCGCCGCCGACCGCGGAGCCGCCGAAGTACCCGCCCGGCACGAAGCGGCTCGGCGAGAGTTGGCGCAAGATCTGGTGGGGTAACCGCACGTACACGATTCGCGCGCTGAACGGCGCCGCGACCCTCGCGTTCACGCGGCTTCTGGGCGACCCCGACGAGTACGGTCATCTCGCGAAGCGCATCCTCCTCGAGTGTGCGGAGTGGGATCCGGTCGGCAGCACCGGATACCGCTACAACGACGAAGCGGGCATGCCGTACGCGTACTACTTCTCGCGAACGTACAGCTTCGTCCACGACCTGTTGAACGAGAGCGAGCGCGAGATCTGTCGTCGCGTGATGAAGATCCGCGGCGAGGAGATGTACCGCCATCTGTGCCCGCGCCATCTGTGGAGGCCGTACTCGAGCCACAGCAACCGCGCGTGGCACTTCCTCGGTGAGGTCGGCATCGCGTTTCTCGGAGAGATCGACGGCGCCGACGATTGGCTCTGGTTTGCGACGAACGTGTTCTTCAACGCGTATCCGGTCTGGTCGGATGACGACGGCGGCTGGCACGAGGGCGCGTCGTACTGGAGCAGCTACGTCGGCCGTTTCACGTGGTGGGCCGACGTGATGAGGACGGCGACGGAGATCGACGCGTACGACAAGCCGTACTTCGCCGATATCGGCTACTACGCGATGTACCTGATGCCGCCCGGCAAGGTCGGCGGCGGCTTCGGCGATCTCACCGCCAAGCGCACGTCGAGAAGCAACGCCGATCTGATGACGACCGTGGCGGCTCAAGCGAGCAACGGCCACTGGCAATGGTACGTCGAGCAAGTCGGTGGAGCGCGACCGGCCGGCGGGTACATCGGCTTCGTCCGCGGTGCGCTGCCGGCGGTCGATGCGCGTGCACCGGACGATTTGCCCGCCTCGAGGCTGTTCCGCGGCACAGGTCAGGCTTGTCTCAACAGCGATCTGACGAAGGCCTCGCGCGACGTGCAGATCGTCTTCAAGTCGAGCCCGTTCGGGACGCAATCGCACGGCTACGAGGCGAACAACTCGTTTCTGTTGTGGGCCTACGGTCAGCGGTTGCTGATCCGTAGCGGCCGGCGCGATATCCACGGCAGCTCGCACCATCGCCAGTGGATGCACAGCACGCGGTCGGTCAACAACATCACCGTCGGCGGCGCTGGTCAGATTCGCAACTCGGCCCGGTCTCGCGGAGAGATCACCTCGTTCGCGACGACGTCGTCGATCGACATCGTGTCGGGAGAGGCCGGCAACGTCTATCGTGACGGCGATCGCAAGGTGCTCGATCGCTTCACGAGGACGATCGTCTTCGTCAAGCCGGAGCTCGTGATCGTCTACGACCGACTCGCGGCGCGGGAGCCGGCCAGCTTCGAGTACTGGCTGCACGCTGTGAACGAGTTCGCGGTCGACGGACAGCACGACGTCACGCTGAGCGTGAAGGACGTTCGCTGTGACATCGATTTTCTGACACCCGCGGGGCTGACGTTCGAGCAGACCGATCAGTACGACCCGAACCCGCGCCCCCGCGTCTCTCTTCGCGAGTGGCATCTGACGGCGACGACAGCGCAGCCCGCGCGCGCGGTCGAATTCGTTACGCTCTACCGGCCGCATCGCGCTGACGTCGCGGTGCCGAGCATGGCGAAGCTCGAGCGCCTCGATGGTGGATACGCGCTACGGGCGGAGCTGTCGGACGGGCATGTCGTCGCTCTAATGCCGACGGTCGACGGCGCGATGCTCGCGAAGCACGGGCTCGAGAGTCGGGGCAAGATCGTGGTGGAGCGGCGACGGGCCGACGGCTCGGTCGTGCAGGGGCTCCGGGAGACGGATCTCTAACGGCTTCGCAGGCTGCGAAGAGGCCGTCCGTCGTCCTTCGCCGCCTCGATCGTCGCGATCGCTTCGCGGGCGAGCTCGATCTCCGGTTTCAGGTTCCGTCCCTCGCGGTGCCGGCGCAGCCGCTCCTCGAGCTCGCGCAGGCGGGGGATCATCGGTTTCGCCGCGGCGCCGTACGAGCCGAGGATCTTCAGGCACGACTTGATTCGCGCTCGCTTGCCCCAGCGCTCGATGTCCATGATGTCGATGCACAACGCCATGCCCTCGCGGATGCGATGCTTCGCGAAGAGCTCGAGACCGCGCAGGCGGATGCCGCTGGCGAACATGACGCCGCTCGGCGCCGGCTCGACGATCGCGCGGTGGATCGCTGGAAGCAGCGGTCGCAGCTCGTCGTAGCTCAGGTTGCGATAGACCGATGCGACACAGCCGCGCGCTCTGCCGTCGTCGTTGGTCAAGTCGAACGGCGACGACTCGCCGTAGCTTCCGGTGACGGCGAGGCGCAGCTCGACACTCTCGGTCTTGCCGGCACGCCAGCGCAGCATTCGCAGGGCGCCGCCGCACTCCCTCGTCTCCGCGACGGTGACCGCGCGACCGAACGCCTTGCGCGCATCGCTCGAGAACGGCGCGCCGTCGACGCCGAGGATCACGTCGCCGACCTCCAGCACACCGTCGGAGGGCGAGCCCTCGTCGACGCGCGTGATCAGGATCTGCCGCGCGTCGGTCGTCTCGAGCTTCCAGCCCCAGATCCAACCTCGGGCGCCGGTCGGGCCGAGGTTCCAGTCGTGCGACGCGTCCTTCGTGCCGCCGCGCGTGAGATCGGGAACCGGTGGCTTGCCTCTGGCATCGGTGTCTCGCGAAGCGCAGACGATGGAGATCGCGACAGCGATGATCACCGTGACGGTGGGTGCTGTTCTCGCTTTCATGGCGGCGTCTTTCGTGGCCGAATGGACGGAGCGGGGATGGTCGTTCCCCCCTGGATTCCCGGGAGCCCGGTGAATTCCGTTTCACTGTAACTGACGAGACGAACCAGACTGCCATGACAGTTATGCGGATCTCGATGCTCGTGCTGGCGGCACTCGTCGTCAGCGGTCCGGTCCTGCGTGCGGCCGAGCCTGTGTCGATCGTCAAGGCGCGGCCGTTCCCTCTCGAGCGGGTGACTCTTCTCGAAAGTCCCTTCGCGACGGCGATGGAGATCAACCGCGACTACCTGCATCGACTGGACGCAGACCGCTTCCTGTGGCCGTTCCACGAGCGAGCCGGCCAGCCGGTTCGGGGCGAACGCTACGGCGGTTGGGAGATGAAGGATGTCGTCGGCAGCATGACGGGGCACTACATCTCCGCTTGCTCGCTGATGGTCGCGGCCACGGGCGACAAGGAGCTGAAGAAGCGCGTCGACCACATGGTCGCCGAGATCGCCAGGGCACAGGCCGCGCACGGCAATGGCTACGCCGGATCGGTTCGCAGCGAGGTGTGGAAGAAGACGTTCGCCGGCGACATCCAGGTGCACAAGTGGGGGCTCGGTGGCGGATACGTGCCGTGGTATGTGCTGCACAAGACGTACGCCGGGCTGATCGATGCGTACGTGTTGACAGGCAACGAGCAAGCGCTCGACGTGGCGCGCAAGTTCGGAGCGTGGGCGAAGAACGGCACGGATGGCCTCGACAACGCGAAGTTCCAGCAGATGCTGCGTTGCGAGTACGGCGGCATGAACGACGCGATGGCCAATCTGTATGGTCTCACGCGGGATGCGGGCTTCCTCGCCCTCGCCAAGCGTTTCGACCACCGGCAGATTTTCGCGCCGCTCGAGGCCGAGCGCGACGAGCTCGAGGGGAAGCACGTCAACACGCAGCTTCCCAAGATCATCGGAGCGGCTCGCCTTCACGAGCTCACCGGCGCGAAGCGCTACGGCACGATCGCGCGTTACTTCTGGGATCGCGCCGTCGACACGCGATCCTTCGCGCCGGGCGGCGTCGACTTCCACGAGCACTTCCGAGCGCCCGGCTCGGAGGCGGAGTACTTGAAGTGGGACAGCTGCGAGACGTGCGTGACGCACAACATGCTGAAGCTCACGCGCCACCTGTTCGGCTGGCAGCCCGACGCCAGATACATGGACTACTACGAGCGGGGACTCTACAACCAGATCCTGGGCTCGCAGGATCCGAAGAGCGGCGGCGTGACGTACTTCTACTCGTTGCGACCCGGGCACTTCAAGACCTACAGCGAGCCGTTCGACTCGATGTGGTGCTGCGTCGGCACAGGCATCGAGAACCACGCGAAGTACGGCGACACGATCTACTACCACGATGACGACACGCTGTGGGTCAACCTGTTCATTCCGTCGCGCCTCGACTGGAGCGAAAAAGGTGTGACCGTGCGGCAAGAGACCGCGTTTCCCCGCACGGACACGACGACGCTCGCGCTGTCGATGGCGAAGGAGCAAGAGATCGCGATCAGGATCCGCGTGCCGTACTGGGCAAAGGGCGGCGCGGAGGTGCGGATCAACGGCGAGAAGCAGAGCGTCGCGGCCGTGCCGCAGAGCTACTTGACCCTGGCGCGGAAGTGGAAGGACGGCGACCGGATCGAGGTCCGCCTGCCCATGATTCCGCATCTCTATTGCGCTCGTGACGACGAGAATCTCGCCGTCGTCTTCTACGGCCCGCTGGTTCTGGCGGGCGAGCTCGGGACCGACGGCGTGCCGGAGGATCTGACCTGCGGCGACAACCGGCGCTACTCGGGCGATCCGGTGCCGACGGTGCCCGTGTTCGTCACCGAGTCGGCCGATCCGGCGGCGTGGCTCGACCGGATCGATGGCGACGGACTTCGATTCCGGACGCGCGGCATCGGCAAGCCGAACGACGTCTCGTTGATCCCGCTGCACGAGATGCACCACCAGCGCTACACCGTGTACTGGCGCTTCCTCTCCGCGGCCGAGTGGCGCGACGAGCAAGCCGCTCGCGAGGCGGAGAGGCGCCGTCTCGCGGAGCTCGAAGCGCGGACCGTCGATGTCGTCACACCGGTCGCGGAGCTCGAGCGGGCGCACGATCAGCAGGGCAAGACGACGTACGCCGGTGCCGCTTTCGGGAGACGGTGGCGCGATGCGCGCGGTGGGGGCTGGTTCTCGTACGACATGAACGTGCTGCCTGACCGACCTGTCGCGCTGATGGTCACCTACTGGGGCGGCGACGTCGGCAACCGCGTGTTCGACATTCTCGTCGGCGACGAGAAGATCGCGACGCAGAGGCTCGACAACCTGAAACCGGGGAAGTTCGTCGACGTCACGTACGACGTCCCCGCCGCGCTGACGAAGGGCAAGCAGAAGGTGACGGTCAAGTTCCAGGGGCACCCGGGAGCGATGGCGGGCGGCGTGTTCGGTTGTCGGGTCGTGCGAAAAGGCAAGTGATGGCGAACGGAGCGATTGCGTGGGGGAAGCGACTTCTGAACGTGGCGGGCTTGAGCTCGAGCGCCTCTCGCGTCCCCGCCGACGAGCCGCGCATCGCGCCGGTTCACGGCGCCTCGGAGGTGACGCACGACCGTGTCGAGGTGATCGGTGGCTTCTGGGGTCAGCGTCTGAAGACGCACTGCGAGGTGACGGTTCCGCATGCGCTAGACTGCCTCGAGCGAGGCGGGCACATGACGAACTTCGACAAGGCGGCCGGGACGTTCGACGGACCGCTGCGCGGTCATCACGCGTTCGACTCCGATCTGCACAAGGCGCTCGAGGGCGCGATGTACTCGTTGCAGCACCGGGCCAACGCGACACTGTTGCGGCGCGTCGATGGAATCGTCGACCGCGTTCTGGCGGCGCAGCAGGACGACGGCTTCCTGATCTCGTGCTACATCGTGCGCGATTCGGACAAGCGGTGGCAGGAGCTGCGGTTGGAGCACCAGCTGTACAACGCCGGTCACTTCTTCGAGATGGCCGTCGAGCACCATCGAGTGACCGGGCAGACGAAGGTGCTCGACGCCGCGATGCGCTTCGCCGATCACATCGGTGGCGTGTTCGGACCGGGCAAGCGATACGACGTCGGCGGGCACGAGGAGGTCGAGCTCGCGCTGGTCAAGCTCTACCGCGCGACCGGGAAGCGTCGTTACCTCGAGCTGTCGCGGTTCTTTCTCGACGAGCGCGGTCACGCTCACGGGGGCGAGCGCAAACCGCTCGACCCAAAGAGCGTCTCAAAGGAGCTGCCGAAGTTCGATCCGCCGCTGACAGCGGATCAGCGCCGCGTCTTTCGACGCGCGCGCAACAGCATTCGCAACGGCCGCATGCAGGACCACAAGCCGCTGGTCGATCAGGCTGTTGCCGTCGGCCATGCGGTGCGAGCCGGGTACATCTACTCGGCGATGGCCGACATCGCGCGGTTCATGAACGCCCCCGACTACCGTCGCGCGGTCGGACGGCTGTGGCGCGATGTCGTGACGTGCAAGCTGTACATCACCGGCAGCCTCGGCACGGCGCAGTACCACGACGAGGGTTTCGGCGATCCGTACCTGCTGCCGAACAGGACGTACTGCGAGTCGTGTGCGGGAATAGCGCACGTGTTCTGGCAGCACCGCATGGCGCTGCTCGAGAAGGACGCGCGGTATGCCGACGTGATGGAGCTCGCACTCTACAACGGGGCGATCTCCGGAATCGCGCTCACCGGCGATCGATTCTTCTATCAGAACCCTCTCGAGAGCAAGGGAGCGCAGCGGCGATCGTGGATCGGGCTCGCGTGCTGCCCCACGAACCTGACACGGATCATCCCGCAGGTCGGCGGCCTGGCGTATGCGCGAGACGGGCGAGACGTATACGTCAACCTGTACCTCGCCGGTAAGGCGTCGATCGAAGTCGGCGAGGGCAAAGAACGCACGACGATCGAGTTGACGCAGGAGACGGACTATCCGTGGGAAGGGCGCGTGCGGATGACGATCGCGCCGCAGAAGCCGTGCGAGTTCGCTCTGCGTCTGCGGATCCCGGGTTGGGCGCGTGGTCGTCCCGTGCCGAGCGATCTGTACCGTTTCGCAGATCCGCGGGCGTCCGCGGTAGCGTTGAAGGTCAACGACCACGCGATGGGAGCCACGGCGCAGGCCGACGGCTACGCCCTCATGCGGCGTCGATGGACCCGCGGCGACGTCGTCGAGATCGACCTGCCAATGGCGCCGCGTCGAGTGCTCGCGCACGAGAACATCGAGGCGGATCGGGGCAAGGTCGCGCTGATGCGGGGGCCGATCGTGTATTGCCTCGAGGGCGTCGACCATCCCGGCGTCGATGTTCTGAACGTGACGTTGCCTCGATCCGCCGAGCTGATCGCGGAGCACCGTGAGAATCTGCTCGGCGGGGTGACGGTCCTTCGCGCCTCGGGGCGGCATTCCACGACAGGCGTGAGCTTGACCGCGGTGCCGTATCACACGTGGGAGAACCGCGAGCGGGGGGCGATGAGGGTGTGGGTCGGCGAGGCGGACAACGTTCGGTAGAGACGGGAGGTCGCCCCTCCCTGTGCTCAGCTGGCTTTCCGAACTCGCTCGTGGCTCGGCTTCGCCTATCATCGTCCGATCAGGTCTCAGAGCCCGCTAGCCGACCGACATCCGTATGTGTGCAACAGAGAGGCGATTCTTGTCCGTGTTCATCCGCAACCTCCCCGTCGCGTTCGCGACGCTCGTACTTGTCACCACGGCGCTCGCCGCTCCCCCGAGCCACCCGGCGATTCCCGGTCTGAACCGCGCCGGGCTCGATCCGCGTCTGCGCGGCAGGGTTCTGATCGGCGAGTTAGGCTGTGCCTCGTGCCACGATGCCGACGCGACGATTCGCAGCAAGAGCGCTCCCGACCTGTCGATGGTCGGCGGTCGTGTCGCCCCCGAGTACCTCGCGGAGTTCATCGCGCGGCCGCGGGAGACCGAACCCGGGACCACGATGCCCGATGTCCTCCGGCCACAGGCTCTTGCCGCCGTCGGCGTCGCAACGCGCGAGGAAGCCGCGGACGCGCTGACGCACTTCCTCGTTTCCCTCGGCGACCGGGAGTTCTCGGTCCAGGCGCCGGACGCGATCGCCGCGCGGGAGGGAAAGGAGCTCTACCAGTCGATCGGCTGTGTCGCGTGTCACTCGCCACGGGACGACGACGGTAACGAGCTCTTCGACAACGATGGCTCCGTTCCGCTGCGCGGACTGCACCGCAAGTACAGCGTGGCGTCGTTGACCGCCTTCCTCGAATCTCCGCACGAGACGCGACCCGCCGGACGGATGCCGGATTTCCAGCTCACGCCGATCGAGGCGCATCGAATTGCGAGCTACTTGACCGCGGACGCACGCGTCTCGGGGCCGCTTCGATACACGGTATTCCTCGAGCGCATGGAGGAGGGGCTCGATCGACTCGCCGGCAAGGAGCACCGCTCCGGGCTGACTAGCGGTTTCGATCTGCGCGACTTCGAGGAGCTGGGCGAAGATTTCGCGATCGAGTTCGCCGGCTACGTCGAGATTGCGCGTGCCGGCACGTACTCCTTTGCGTTCGAGTGCAATCACGTCGGGCGGCTGCAGATCGAAGGGAGTCGGCTCATCGACCTCGACCGGCCGGGCAGTCGACTCGCGAGTATCGAGCTGACCGCCGGACTTCACGCGATCGAGCTCGTCTACTTGCACACGCAGGGGCAGCCCAAGCTCGACCTGCAGATGTCCGGGCCGGGCATCGCGCGCGGTCGATTGCCATCTTCGATGTTGCGATCGGAACGGTCGCCGCCGCCCGCTCGAGTGCCTTTCGTCATCGACGCCTCAAAGGCCGCGCGCGGCAAGTCACTGTTCAGCGAACTCGGGTGCGCTCGCTGTCACCAGGGCGTCGCGGAGAGCCCGGACTCGACCCTGCGGGCGTTGCCGCCGCTATCCGCCGTCGATTCGCGTAAGGGCTGCCTGTCCGGAGAGGCGGGCGTCTGGCCCTCGTTTGATCTCGCTTCGGATCAGGTCGGCGCGATTCGCACGGCGCTCGCTGCGCCGAAGTACGTGCCGGCTCCCGAGGAGGAGGTCCGCGCGACGCTCGCGACGTTCAACTGCATCGGGTGCCATAGGCGAGGTGATTGGGGCGGGATCGCGGAGAGCCGCAACGACTACTACCTCACCGAGGATCCGAACCTTGGCGAGACCGGCCGCATTCCCCCACCGCTGACGGGCGTCGGTGCCAAGATCCAGCATGAGTGGATGCGCACGACGCTCGCCGGCGGTCAAAACCTTCGCCTCTACATGTCGATGCGCATGCCCGGGTTCGGAGCCGACAACGTGGGCCACCTCGCGGATCTGTTCGCGCAGCTCGACGAGGTGCCCGCTGCGAGCTTCGACCCGCTGCCCAAGAGTCGTCAGGAGGCAAACGCGATCCGCGGCATCGGCCGCGAGCTCGTCGGCGACAAGGGGATGAGCTGCATCACGTGTCACACATTCCGCGGCCGCGGATCGGGCACGATGGCCGCGCTCGACATCGTCGAGAAGACGGGTGAACGCCTGCGGCCGGAGTGGTTCCACTACTACCTGCTCGAGCCGGTGCGCTACCGTCCGGACACGATCATGCCGCAGTTCTTCCCGGATGGCGAGTCGATCTTCCCGAAGATCGCCGACGGGGACACGAGGCGGCAGATCGCGGCGATCTGGTACTACCTCGCGGAGGGACGCAATACCGGCGCGCCGAGGGGGCTTCGGAGACCGTCGATGGAGATCGTCGTCGGCGATGAAACGGTGATGCTCCGTCGCGCCGTGCACGATACCGGCAAGCGCGGCATCAGCGTCGGGTATCCTCTGCACGTGAGCTTGACGTTTGACGCGGAAGCCGTCTGCATGAACCAGATCTGGCGCGGCCGGTTCGTCGATCCCGGCGGCGTCTGGCTCGGTCAAGGCAGCGGCCGAGCGGGAATCTTGTCGCGCGATCGAATCCGGTTGGGCAAGGGGCCTCCGTTCGCCGAGCTGCGGGACGCGACGACGCCGTGGCCCACCGCGACGAGCCGGGAGCTCGGCATCCGGTTCAAGGGATACGAGCTCGACAACGCACGACGGCCGACCTTCTTGTACGTGTGGGGTGACATGCGGATCGTGGACAAGCCCGTCGATCGAAGCGACGAGCGCGTCGGTGGCGGCTACATCGAGCGCACGCTGACGCTGCGCGGCAGTGGAGATCGCACGGTCTGGTTCCGAGTCGCCGTCGGTACCGACCTCGAGGAAGTCGACGATGGCAAGGTCGCCATCGACAAGAGAATCACGGTCTCGGCGGCGAGAAGGTCCGACGACGCTTCCTCGCGGCCGGTCGCGTGTCGCATTCGCGCCTCGGCGAAGGATCGCGAGGTCATCGTGCCGCTGGAGATTCGCAACGGAGAGGCGACGCTCGTTCTCGAGTACCGCTGGCTGAAGGAGCCCGAATGATGTCGCAACGAGCCGCATCTCTTGTCTTGACGCTCGCGGCGCTCGTCTTGTTGGCGGCGACCGCGCGCTCGCAGCCGCTCGGCGATCGCTGGGGCACCGCAGAGGCCGAGGCGGAGTTCTACCGCATCGTCGACTTGCCGTTCGACGAGGAGCTCGCGATCGAGGTCGGCAGCTTCGATGTGACACCGGACGGCCGACTCGCGGTCGGCACGCGTCGCGGGGAGATCCTCCTCGTCACAGGCGCGTTCGACAAGCGTCCGCACTTGCGCTTCCAGCGCTTTGCCGAAGGCCTCGATGAGGTGTTCGGGCTCGGGTACCGCGACGGCTCGTTCTACGTGACACAGCAGTCCGAGGTCTCGCGCATCACCGACGTCGACGGTGACGGCCGCGCCGATCGCTTCGAGACCTTGAGCGACGAGTGGGGCTTCGAGAACTACCACGAGTTCTCCTGGGGCTCGCGTCCGGATTCCGATGGCTGCGTCTGGGTCGTGCTCGGCCTGTCGAGTTCGTACCACTACCGCGCGCTCTTCCGCGGTTGGTGCATGAAAGTGACGCCCGACGGAAAGACGATTCCGATCGCCAGCGGTATCCGTAGCGCGGGCGGAATCGGACCGAACGAGCACGGCGTCATGTTCTACACCGAGAGCCAAGGGCCGTGGAACGGCTCGTGCTCGCTGAAGCACCTCGAGCCGGGCGGTTTCATGGGGCATCCGATCTCCTTCGACGCCTATCAGTTCGCTCCCGAGATGGGCCCGCGGCCGATCGAGCCGGAGAGCGGCTCGCGACTGCTTACCGAATCGAAGCGGGTGAAGCAGCTGGTGCCATACGCGGTCGTGTTCCCATATCGCAAGATGGGACAGTCGATCTCCGGATTTCGCGTCGACCGCACGGGTGGCAAGTTCGGGCCGTTCGAAGGTCAGATCTTCGTCGGAGACTATAGTCTGAGCATCGTGCTACGCGCGACGACCGAGAAGGTCAACGGCGTCTGGCAGGGCGCGTGCTATCCGTTTCGCGAGGGGCTCGGCACAGGCATTCTGGCCGTGCAGTTCTCGCCGAACGGCTACCTGGTCACAGGCGGCACGAATCGCGGCTGGCCTGTCCGCGGCAGTCGGCAGTACGCGCTCGAGCGCCTCGAATGGACCGGCAAGATGCCGTTCGAGATCAAGCGCATCACGATCCGGCCACGAGGCTTCTTCCTCGAGTTCACGAAGCCGGTCGATCCGACCGTTGCGTCAAAGCCCGAGGTGTACGACATCATCGACTACACGCACGTGTTTCAGAAACACTACGGAAGTCCGGAGGTCGATCTGGGCGAGAGGAAGGTCGAAGCCGTCGACGTGTCGCCGGATGGCCTGAGCGTGCAATTGAGGCTCGATCAGCTCGTGCAGGGGCACGTGCACGAGTTCGATCTGTCGGACATGCGATCCGCCGACGGGCGCAGCCTCGTGCACGCCAAGGCTTACTACACCGTCAACGAGATTCCGCGCAAGGAGTGAGCTTCATGACCTGTCACGTCAAGCTGACTGCACTGTTGCTCGTCGCATGCGCCTCCCAGGTTCTTCTCGCCGACGAGAAGGCGAAGGGACCGGTCAAGGTGTTCATCCTGGCTGGCCAATCGAACATGGAGGGCAAGGCGCTCGCCAGCACGCTCGAGCCGGTCATCGCCGACGCGGCGACTCGTGAGCGATTCGCGCATCTGAAGTCGGGCGATGCGTGGGCCGTGCGGAAGGACGTGTGGGTGACGTTTCTCGATCGGCGGGCCAAGGGGCAGGAAGCTCCGCTGCACGGTCCGCTGAGCGTCGGATTCGGCGGACACAAGCTCGGACGCGACGCGAGCGGCAAGAAGCGACCGCTGCCGTCCATCGGACCCGAACTCGGCTTCGGCAACGCTGTGGGTGATCACTTCGATGAGCAGGTCCTGCTGATCAAGACAGCGTGGGGCGGCAAGAGCGTCCGAAGGGACTTCCGACCGCCGAGCGTCAAGCCGCCCGCGGACGAGATCGAGGCGTCGCTGGAGAAGGTTCGGAAGAAGAACCCGGACGCGACGCTCGAGACGGTGGCCGGGTCGTACGGCACGTACTACCGCAAGATGGTCGAGGAAGTCCGCAGGGTCCTCGATGACGTCGGCAAGTACTTTCCGAACTACGATGGGGACCGGGGCTACGAAATCGTCGGACTCGTGTGGTTCCAAGGATGGAACGACGGCGTTGGCCGTGGCAATCCCGAGTACGCTGGCCAGCTGGCCGGCCTGATTCGGGATGTGCGCAAGGACCTCGAGCGGCCGAATCTGCCTGTCGTCATCGGCGAGCTCGGCGTTGACGGCCCGGAGGCGAGCGGCTGGATCGCCACGTTCCGCGCGCAACAGGCCGCCGTTGCGGCGATGCCCGAGTTCAAGGGTACCGTTCGCCTCGCGAAGACGGGGCAGTACTGGCCAACCCATCCGAATCTCGACGCGCAGTGGAGCGAGTTTCGCGCTGCGGCCAAGAAGAACCGCGACAAGCCCGCCGGCGACCCGACGAAGGTGTCGAGCGGCGAGTACTACCGGAAGAACTGGGAGCAGCGCTTCGCGAGGGAGCTCTCGTACACGTCGGACCGGCGCTACCACTACAAGGGGTCGGGTCGGTGCTACTACGAGATGGGCGACGCGATGGCGCGGGCCATGCTCGGAATACTGTCGCCAGGGACCAAGTGCCGCCTTTCACAAATATCTGTGCATTCGAGCGGCATCTCCGCCCGCTGACTTCGTTGCGCTCAGTCGACTATGGGCCTCCGGCATGGACTCCTTCGCGCGCCTCGCCAGCGAACGAATCTGCTCGCTCGATATGCACAGATATTTGCGAAACACGGCACTAAGCAGACCTCGAAGTAGGAGCCTGAACGATGCTACGCCGATCCCGTCCCTGGTCCGTCGTGCTCTTGTTCGTCGCTGTGGCCGTGGTCTGGCTCGCGAGCACCACAGCGGATCGCCAACGCCCCGTATCGAGCGCCGAGCAGCTGCCCGCCATCGATCGCATGGTGACGTTCGGCACGTCTGGAAAGGCGGTCTATCCGTTCACCGCGGGCCACAAGACCGAGGCAACGCTCTTCGAGCACGAGGGTGCCGGCTGCCTGACGCACATGTGGTTCGGCGGCAATTGGAAGAACTACGAGCGGCTGCGGATCCGCATCTACGTCGACGGCGAGTCGGCCGCCTCGATCGACATGGAGTTGTTCCTCGGTCACGGCATAGGATACAAGGACGACTTCGGTCCGTGGGGCACGAAGCGCATCGGCAAGACCGGACAGCCGTCGGGGATCTACAACACGTATCGCATTCCGTTCGGCTCCTCCGTGCGGATCACCGCGCAGCTGCACGAGGGTGACGAGAAGAACAAGCGTTTCTGGTACATCTTCCGCGGCGTCGAGAACCTGCCGGTGGAGTTCTCGGGCGTCCGCCTGCCTGCGAACGCACGCCTGAAGCTCTACAAGCTCGAGGACTACACGGCGAAGACGCTCGAGGAGTTCGCCCTGTGTGACACGAAGCGCCCCGGCATGCTGTATCAGGTGACCGTCGCGGCACACAGCACGCGGCACACGTTCCTCGAGAGCTGCGTGCGCGCCTACGTCGACGGTGCCGACCAGCCGATGCTTCTGTCGTCAGGGCTCGAGGACTACTTCCTCGGCACGTATTTCTTCAACCGGGGCACGTACCACAACGACGTCGCCGGCTTGACGCACCTGGACAAGGAGGACCACAGCTTCTCGGCGTATCGCTTCCACGAAGAGGATCCGATCCTGTACCGCAAGGGGCTCCGTCTGACCCTGCGATGCGGCGAGGAGATCGGCGATCAGCGCCACAACAAGAGGACACAGCGGTGGGGGGCACCGCCGACCACGTACACGACGTACGTGTGGGTGTACGAGTGGTAGCGTCTGGCAGCCCGTTCGCAACGGACTGCTGGTCAGTCGGCGCTCGACGGCACCTCCATGCGCACGAAGACGTTCGTCGGCTCGCCGCGTACCTCGACCGTATAGCCGCCGGGTCGCTGCATCTCCACGGTCTTCTGCTCTAGCCTGTCGCCGACCTTCCACGCGTGCGTGATGCGGATCGCTTGGCGCGGCTTGCGCTCAGGCTTCAGGTGAAGCGTGGCGCGAAGGACGTTGACCGCCGGCTTGCCGGTGTACCGGACGAAGACGATCTTCGCCGGCTTCTCGAGGCGGACGTCCTGATCCCACTGATAGCGCCAGTGGTTGACCCATGTCGGCACGTTCGCCTTGTAGATTTCGCGGAAGCCGTCCGGTTCTCCGACCGCGTACGCGATGCGGTTGGCGGTGTTTCGGGCCCCGTCGTTCTGGTGGGTCGTGAAGCATGCTCCCGCGGTGAACCAGTCGATCAGCGTGCCGGCGGGAGCCTCGAGAGCCAGCGTGACATCGCCGCGGATGCGAGCGGTCTTGCGCGTGAGGTCGTAGTCGGCGGGCATCTCGACCACGTAGCGCGCGAGGTCGCTCGGCTCGGCGACGTTGGGCAGGACGAACATCGGCTGGGTCGGCCTGCCGTAGCGGTCCCCGATGTCGTAGCGGCAGCGATTGAGACCGCGCTCGAGACGCGGCAGGCTGATCGGCGCGACCTGCACCCACGTGTCGACCGTCAGCGCGCGCAGCGCGAGATCGTTCGCCCTGCCGATCGCCTCGAGCTTGACGAGGAAGCCGTACGTGCCTCTGACCCAGCGAGTCAGGTCGACCGATCTCTTGCCGCTCTTGACCGTCGCTACCGGTGTCCACGTTCGGCCGTGATCGAGAGACACGGACGCGGCGACCGGCAGCGCCGCATCGAGCTTGACGACGGACGCTTCGGTATCGTCGCTCGTATCGTCGACGTCGTTGATGCGCGGGACGATGATCCACGGCGTGAACACCTCGAGCACGATCTCGCCGCGTCCTGAGGTGGCGAGTCGCAGTCCTTCGTCGCCCGGCCGGACGTTCTCCACGCGTCGCGCGCCGTCGAGTAGGTCGCGGCTGGAATCGGACAGGCTCGGCGCCCAGCGCCACAGGCCGTTGCCCTGCGTCCACACGGAGAAGGTCGGATGGTTCGACTTGTAGCCGCGCGGCTCCTTCTCGAGAAGGGCGCGGACGAAGTTCTTGTTATAGACGTCCAGGTGATGCCAGCGTCCACCCTGCGGATGCCACCAGCGGGTGAGCGACTCGCCCGGGCGCAGCCGGAAGTCCATCACGTGTCCCATCTGGAACCAGCGGTAGTTATAGTCGATCCGGCTGTCGCGGTAGATCTCGAAGACGCGCGCCTTGTCGTGATCCTTTGGGAAGAACGGGTCGACCTTGCGCACCGGATCGACCCAGAGGTCGCGACGCGTTCGCGCCTCGTCGAGGCTCGCGATGGTGCCGTCCGGCTTCATCAGGGCGCCTCGCACGTCGAGGTCGAGATAGTGCCAGCCACCGTCGTACCAGACTTCGGTCGTGCAGTGACTCCAGCCGGATACGCCAAACGAGCGGCCGATTTCGAAGCCGGCGCCCTGATACACCCCGTCGAGCACCGGGCCGAAGATGCCGCAATAGCCGACGTTGTACACGTTCAGCAGCTTCACCGGGTCGCGGACGGTCGAGTACTCGCCCCACGGATCTCGCCCGTCGTTCACCGTGTTCATGTGGAACAAGCCGGTCTTCTCGTCGCACAGGTAGCGCCACATCGCGACGGCGCGCTCGGCGTCCGACTTGCCGTTCCACGCCCGGTGGCGCCCGAAACGGCCGAGGTCGGTCGTGTCGGCCACGTGCTCGCTCGTGACTCGCGGGCAGAGCACGTCGGCGGCCCCCGGCACGGCCAGCGCCAGCGCGACGGCTACGACGCACGCTGCGCGAAAACTCACCGGCGTGAGACAGCGACGAAGGGCGATCGCGATCCGTTTTCGAGCGTGTACGGACACGGAGCATCTCCTCATGTAAAGCACTCGACGGGGAAGTCTCCTTCGATTCAAGGTCTGTTCCGAGCGCGTCACAGCGGGTAGCTTGGACGACTCCGAAAAGAGGTCATGAAACGATGAGACGATTCCTGTTCGCATCCGGGCGTCTTCCGGCGCCGCATTCACTGTATCACGCCGCAGCGGCCGTCGGCCTGACGCTATTCCTCGCGACGACGGCTACGGCTGCGGATCGGGAGATTTTGTTGGTCCTGTCGAATCGCAGCACGGTGGCTCGCCGCGACGAGCCCGTCACGGCCGGCGTGCCCTTGCCGCGCGGTTTCGTCTCGGATGCGAGCAAGCTCGGTCTGCGAGACAAGTCCGGCAAGGCGCTGCCTCTTTCCGCTCTGACGACGGACGCGTATGCCGACGGCTCGCCGCGCTGGGTGCTGCTCGACCTGCGCGCGAACGTGGCGGCGCGAGGACAGGAGGAGCTGCGATTGCGCCCTGGCGCGCGGAAGGTGCGCACACCCGGCAAGCTCGATCGGAAGATCGCCCGCGGCGTCGCCGAGATCGACACGGGCGCCGCCCGGTTTCGTATCGACACGAAGAGCTTCCGGCTGTGGGACTCCGTGAAGATCGATGGCGTCGAGCTGCTCGGCGACGGTGGCCGGGCGACCGGCATAGTCTTCGAAGACGAGAGCGGCACGCGCTACAACGCGGACGCGTCCGTCACCGCTGTCGCGTTCGAAGATGAGGGGCCCCTACGCGCCGTACTGCGACTGCGCGGCGAGATTCACCCCGCGGGAAAGAAGGCCGGAGGCGGCCGCCTGCCGTTGGCGAATTGGCTGTGCCGCATGCACTTCTACGCCGGGCTCGCCGAGGTGCGCGTGTTCTTCACTCTGCACAATCCGGCGGCGCACACGCATCCGGGAAATATCTGGGACCTCGGTTCGGGCGGTTCGCTGTACATGGAGGACCTGTCGCTCGTCGTGCCGCTCGCGGACGGCGGCGCGTGGCAAGCTCGGGTCTCGGACGGCGACGGCCGCTCGACGCGTTCGCGGCTCGAGCTCTATCAGGACTCCTCGGGCGGTCCCAACTGGCGCTCTGCGAACCACGTCGACAAGGACCACGAGATTCCGGTGAGCTTCCGGGGCTATCGCGTCGTCGTCGGCGACAAGGAGACCGCCACCGGCAACGAGGCGCGAGGGTGGCTGCACGCGCACGGCCGTCGAGGCGGCGTCGCCGTGGGCATTCGGGAGTTCTGGCAGAACTTTCCGAAGGCGCTCGAGTTTTCGGACGACCGGATTCGCGTCGCGCTGTGGCCACGTGAGTTCGCCGGTGTACACGAGATTCTCGGGGGGGAGCAGAAGACGCACGAGATGCTGTTCGTCTTCCATGACACGTCGACGTCACGCAAGGAAGTCGAACGGCGGATGGAGGCGTTTCGGCAGCCGATATGGGCGCTGCCCGACATCGACTCGGTCATCGAGTCTCGGGCCTTCTGGCCGACGGCACCGCTCGACCGGAAGAGCTACGAGAAGCTCGAGGACACCTGCGATGCCGCGGTCTATCCGCGCGGTAGAAGGCGAGAGACGTTCATCAAGCAGTGGGACGTGATCGACGAGTATGGCTGGCGCCACTTCGGTGACACGTTCGCCGACAACGAGCGCGCTTCCGCAGCGATGGTTCGCGAGTTTCCCGATCACCACGTCACCGGCAATCTCCCCATCAGCCACTTTGTCAACGAGTACGAGCCGATCTACGCCGTCATGGTGCAGGGGCTGCGACGCGCGGATGCGAAGTGGATGTGGCTCGCCGACGTGATGGCGCGCCATCACGCGGACATCTGCGTCTACCACACCGACGTCGGCGCGCCGGCCTACAGCCACGGGCCATTCATGCACACGACGCACGATACCGCCGCGTACCGCAGCACGTTTCGGTCCTACCCGATCGAGGCCAAGAACTACGATCTCCGATACGGCCAGGGCGGCGGGCCGAATGCGGGGCACACGTACGTCGCCTCGCTGGCGCAGCACTACTGGTTGACGGGCGATCGGATCAGCCGGGATGCGTTTCTCGAGGTCGCCGGCTGGGCGGCCGACAGCTCGTGGTTTCGCAAGCCGATGGGCGACAAGCGAGGCTACGGCAACTTCCTGATGACGTTCGTCTACGCGTACCGATTGACGGACGATCGCAAGTTCTACGATCGCGCGATGACGCTGGTCGGGTGGATCGACGAGCCGTTCGAGGGGCTCGGCGGCAACCTGTTCGTGAAGGCGGCGGGCCGCTTTCTCGAGATGAAGGTCGACAACGACGAGATCGACGCTGACTACCGCAAGGTGCGGGACCTGCTGCTGCGCTTCGGGGACCTGTACCTGACGCTGCCGGAGAGCCGCTGGAACCGCTGGCTCGAGCAGCGCTGCTTCCATGCCGAGGTGCTCTGCACGGCGTACTTGCACGCGCCGAAGGACCACCCCCGCCGCGACGAGTACCGCGAGCGGGGCCGTCAGATACTCGATGAAGGCCTCGACCGCTTTCCGGGACACTACGTCCCGACGAAGACGTGGGCGATGTGCTTCGCGAACACGGGGGCGTACTTCAGGGTGTGCGCGGAGACTCAGGCATCGGGGGCGCGACAACCGAAGCGCTCCAGGCGGCGATGAGTCGAATCATCGGCTGGCAGCAACACGGGGGCCGTTTCACTCCGCGGCGCGCGCTGGTGCCCCGTACGCCCGACGCAGGAACGCGATCAGGCCGGCCGCGTCTTCAGGACCGATCTGCTCGTGCAGGTTCGACGGCATCAGCGAGATCTCCGATGCCTTCATGAGCAAGATGTCCTTGCGCAGGATCGCTGTGGTCTCGCCCTTCTCCTTGCGGAGCGTCACGCTCGTCGCCGACTCCGACGCGAGGACTCCCGTGACGGTGAGACCCTGCTGCGTCACGACGATGTAGCTCGCGTACTCCGCTTGGACGCTCGCGCTGGGGTCGAGGAGATCGAGCAGGATTGTCTCGTCCGGCTTGGTCTGGACGCTGCCCAGAGGCGGACCGACATCGTTGCCGTCGTCGCCGAGTCGATGGCAGTTCAAGCATGTCTCGGTGAAGAGCTTCTTGCCGCGCTCGACGTCTCGCTCGTCCGTCAGCGCCTCGCGATACCGCTCGATGCGCCGCGCGAGTTCGGCATCGGCGGATGAATCGTCGAGGAGCTTCTTCGCCCGCATCGCGACGCCCCGGTCGCGGCTCGCGGCGAGCTGGTCGCGCTGCAGAGCGCCGACATCGCGTCGATGGACGAGGCCGCGTTCG
>CAYMRB010000133.1:0-21403 GCA_964392615.1 uncultured Planctomycetia bacterium
CGGAGTCGGAGTCGGAGTCGGAGTCGGAGTCGGAGTCGGAGTCGGAGTCAGAGTCGCAACAGCCCCCTCGGATCGAGTAGATTGAACGCTCCACGCGGCGCTGTACGCGCGCCGCGAAAGCGCATGACGGAGACGACCGATGGCCACGACGCACCTGACCCGCCGCCGTTTTCTCGCCGCTTCGGCCGCCGCGCTCGCGGCTCCGATGATCGCACCTGCCGAGGTGCTCGGGCTGGGCGAGGCGGTTCCTCCGAGCGAGCGGATCGTCCTCGGCGGCATCGGCATCCGTCACCGCGGCGGTGTCGTCCTCGGGCACATGCTGCGGCAGCCGGACGTCCGGTTCGTCGCCATCGCCGACGTCCGCGCGGATCAGCGTCGCAACGTCAAGGCGCTCGCGGACCGCACGTACGGCGACGCCGCCTGCGCGACGTACCGCGACTTTCGCGAGCTGCTCGATCGCGATGACATCGACGCCGTCGTCATCGCGACAGGTGACCGGTGGCATGCGCACGCGTCGATGCTCGCCGCGCGCGCCGGCAAGGACGTGTATTCGGAGAAGCCGTGCGCGATCACGATGGGGCTTGCCCGCGACCTCGCCGAGACGATCAACCGCCACGGCCGCGTGTTCCAGGCCGGCACCCAGCGGCGCAATGTCGGCAACTTCGACGCAGCTGTCGAGCTCGCCCGCAGCGGCAAGCTCGGTCGTCTGCACACGCTGCACGCGTCGATCTACAGGCTGCGCGAGTCGCACGCGTGGCTCCCCGGGCAGCCCGCGCCGCCGCGCGACGAGATCGACTGGAACCTGTGGCTCGGCCCGGCACCGTGGCGGCCGTACAACCGCGCGTACGTCGACGGCGCCTGGCGCGGCTACTTCGACTTCGACTCCGGCGGCACGCTGCACGATTGGGGGGCACACACCCTCGACCTGTGTCAGTGGGCGAACGACGCGGACGGCACCACGCCGATCGAGTTCGAGTGGGTCGATCGGCCGAACGACAACGTGATCGTCGGCCGGTACGCCAACGGCGTGAAGCTCGTGCTGCGCTCACAAGGGTGGATGGGCCTCGGCACCTGCCCGGTGCGATTCGAAGGCGACGAGGGCTGGGTCGAGGTCGGCGATTCCGGTCGCACCGCCGTCTGGCCGGAGTCGCTCCGCGACGCATCGGCCAGCATCGCGATTCGCGGCACTTCCCCGCAACACCACGTGCGCGATTTCTTCGACTGCGTCAAGTCACGAGCGAAGCCGCGCGCGAACGCGGACGTCATGCGGTCGTCGCACATCGCTTGTCACGCCGCCTACATGGCGTGGCTGTTTCGACGCAAGGTGACGTTCGACCCGGTGCGCGAGGCGTTCGTCGGCGACGAGGAGGCGAACCGCATGCGCACGCGACCGGAGCGGGAAGGCTGGAGACTCTGAGGGAGCAGGGGCGCTGACGTCGAGTCCGAGTCCGACCCCGACACCGACCCCGACACCGACTCCGTCAACCGCGTCCGAATGGCGCCGTCATCTCGACCTCGCCGTAGACTCGCTGGCCGTGGAAGTACGGCTTGAAGCCGAGGTACTTCGTCGTTGCCTCGTAGAGCACGTTCCCGACGTGACCCTTCGTGAACGCGGCGTGGTGCGGGAAGTGTTGCAGGATGACCTCGCGGTAGAGCTCCGGCAGGCCGGGGACTCGCGTCCAGCCGTAGGCCCCGAATGTCGCGCCGTCCGCGTCGACGACTTCGCCCTCCGAGAGCACGATGCCGTACGTGCCGGCCTCGACCTCGGCGATGCGCGCGACGGTCACCGGACCCGGCGCCATCTTTGCCTGCAGCGTCCCGACGACCCGGTCCGGCGACTCGGTTCTGGCGAGGATGTCGTTCGGTCGGATCACCGGGCGCTCACCGAGAAGGCTCGGCGGGTAGACGCCGCAGTGCCAGAGGTTGACCACCTCGGGGTCGTTCGGGTGGAGGTTGTTCCAATCGGCGAGCGCTGCAGGGCCGTCCGCGGCGAGCTGGAGCGCATACATGCTGAGCGCGCCGACGACGTCCGCCTCGCATGCGCAGGGAGCTCCTGTCTCGCCCAGGCGAGCCATGGACGTGCATGCGCAGATGCCGAGGTTGCGCTGAAGGGATGACCAGCACTGGACGGCCAGCGCGTCCAGCTCGCGCTCGTCGATGAATTCGCGCAAGGCCAGCTCGAACTTCGCCATCGTGCGCACGGCGGTGTCGGGCGCCGAGCCCCGGTCGGCCATCGCGTCGATCTCGTCCAGGATCTTGCCGACCCCCTCGTCACCGTCGTCGAGCTCCTGCACGCGAGCGACGATCTCCGAGAGGTCGAGCGTCACCACCGTGGCGCCGAGTCGCTGGAGAGATCGCTCGTCGTAGCGACACGTCCAGAACGGATCGGGCCGCGCTCCGACTTGGCCGATGCGTGCCGAACGGATTCCCGCGACGACGCGACACACCGCGGCGAAGTCGGCGAAGTCCTTCGCGAGCTTCTCGTCGTCCGGGAATCCGATCGGCTGCGAGCCTACCGTGTACCCGTAGCCGACCTCGCGCAGCACCTCGCAGATCGAGATCAGGCCGCAGAACGAGTCACGGCGATCCATGCCCGGCGTGAGGACGCCCTCCTCCTGTCCACCGAACACGAACAGCGGCACGTCGAGGCCGCTCTCCTTCAGCGCGAACGCGACGCCCTGCTCGTCGCCGAAGTTCATCGCGCCGATGACGATGCCGTCGACGCGGCTGTCGCGGAACAGCGCTCCGACCTTGCGCGCCTCCTCCAGCGTCTCGACGCAGCCGCGGTGCGTCAACGACTCGTCCGGCACGACGACGTCCACGCCGAGGCCCTCCAGGACCCGCAGGGTGCGCGCCCTCAAGTCGGCGGCGAGCTCGATGCTGAAGACGTTGCGACTCGCGGGGATCAGGCCCAGCTTGACTCTACGATTCCGCTTCATGGCTCTCCGCTCCGGTGCGCTCGCGTCCACCGATCTCGAATCCTCGCCAGGCATGCGCCGCATCCCACAACGCGTCGAAGTCGCGGTCGGTCTCTTCGGTCCACGCGCGCAATTCGGCTTCGACGTCGGCTCGGAACCGCTCGAGCTCATCGCGATCGAGATCCGGCGGCACGTGGATGCGTCGGCCGATGCGGATCAGCGCGCGGCTGAACGGCCGCGGCAGCCAGAACCGATCCCACGATGGCAGCTGCCATGGCCGATCGAGCCCGACGGTGCTCAAGCAAAGCGGCAGGCCCGTGCGCGAAGCGAGATAGACGGCACCGGACTGTAGCACGTACGGCGGGCCACGCGGCCCGTCCGGCGTGATCGCGAAGCGCACCGGCTCGGTGCTGCGCTCGACCAGCTCGCGAATCGCCTGCACCCCGCCGCGCGTCGTCGAGCCGCGCACTGCGTGGTGTCCGATGCCGTCGATCACGCGCGCCAGCATCTCACCGTCGGCGTGGCGGCTGACGAGCGTCGTGATTCCGGCGCCGGCGAATCGCGTCGTCAGCGTGAACAGCCGCTGATGCCAGACAAGCGCGACGACCTCCGGGATCACGATGCGCCCGTCGCGCACGTCGAAATCGACCGAACTCCAGCGCGTGCGCAGCGTCGCGGTCCACACGCGCGTCACAGGGGGACCGAACACGCCGATCGCCCAATTGCGCGCCTTGCGGCGACTATGGCGGTCGAACATGTGAACTCCCGGGTTCTTCTGCGGTTCGAGAACGGTCGGCGGCGTTGGGAATGCTGCCGACCCTTGGTCTGCTTGTCAACCATCGGCGCGCTGCTATAATCCGCGGCTCTCCGTTCGCTCTTCCAGACACGCACACATGGCGCCTCGAACGACTGACGACGAGCAGGCTGCGGCCGACGCGATGAAGACGCTGCGCGTCGGCGGTATCGACTACTTGAACTCGCTGCCCCTCTTGTGGGGCCTCGACGACGAGGTCGAGCCGCCGGCCGGCGATCGTGGCGTCGATGGGCTGCGCTTGTGTCTGGGGAATCACGTGCCGAGCCGCCTCGCGGCGATGCTGGAATCCGGCGAGCTCGACGTCGCGCTCGTGCCGGTCGTCGCCGTCGCCGAGCATCCGGACTGGCGCGTCGTGCCGGACATCTCGATCGCCAGCTACGGCGCCGTGCGCAGCATTCGCCTCTACTACCGCAGGCCGCTCGCGGAGTGTCGCACGGTCGCGCTCGACACGTGCTCGCGCACGTCGCGTCTTCTGACGCGTCTCCTGTTCCGAGACGTGTGGGGCGGTGAACCGAGCTTCGTCGACGCCGATCCGTCCGAGCTGTGGCCGGCGCTATCGGCTCCCGATCCGGATGCTGCTACGTTCGACGCGGCGCTCCTGATCGGCGACGCGGCGCTGCGCAGCGGCGCCTTTCGCCATTGGGACGATATCGACCTCGGTACCGAATGGACGCGCTGGACCGGTCTGCCGTTCGTCTACGCGGTCTGGGCGTGTCGCGGTCTGGAAGATGACGATCCTGTGGCGCGCCCGCTGGCGAAGCGGCTCTTGAGGGCGCGCGATCTCGGCGTCGGGCACATCGACGACATCGTCGCAACGGCGCGCCTGCCGGCGGGCTTCTCGGTCGTCGACGCGCGGCGCTACCTTCACCGCACGATTCGCTTCGAGCTCGGCGACGACGAGCTGCGCGGGATGGCGCTGTTCTTCGAGCACCTGCGCACGGCCGGACTGACGGACACCGCCGCGTTCGAGCCGCGGTTCCTACCCGACTGTTAGCCGCCGAACAGCGCCGCGCCGCGCCGGTAGACGACGTCCCACGATCGCACGAGCTCCGACGCGATGCCCGTCATGAGAGCCGCGCCGAGCGCTGCACTGCCGTCGCGACGGACGACGTCCGCGACCTCGAATCCCGCGTGCTCGAGTTCGGCGCGCGCGCGGCTCGCCGCGTCGATCGCATCATCGGCGTCGGCGACCGCGTCGGCATCGTCGCCGGAACCGACGCGTTCGAGGAGCGGCAGGCCGAGCCACGGGCTGCGACGCTCGACCCAGCCCGCAGGCGGCGGCGCGTCGAGCACACGGCCGGGCGAGTAGAGCGGGCCGCCGCCATCGTCGGGCGCCCACAGACAGCGCTGGCGCGTATCGCCACTGGCGACGAGGCGCGCCGCGCGCTCGGACGCTCCGGCGACGAGCCACACGCTGGCCGGCAGCCCCGCGCTCCGCATGCCGTCGGGCGACATGCGCGCTGTCGCGACCGCGCTCTCGAAGACCGGCGGCAGCTTCTCGCGCGGGATGCCGCGCGGGTCGATCGCCTCGCGTCGCCAATCGCGCCCGGCATCGTCGAGTCCGTCGCACAGCGAGACTTCGGTGACGTCCGTCGCGAACGAGCTGCTCAGCGCGAAGCGGAACCAGTCCTTTGGCGACAGGATCATCGCGACGCGCTCCGCAGCGCGCGGCTGCGCGTCGATCCAGCGCTGCACGTCGTCGAGGACGCGCGGCGCTGGAACGAGGCGCAAATCGCAGACCGGCTCGAGCTGGAGGTCGAGAGCGATCCAGCCCGGCACGCCGGAGAACCCGACGCCCCAGATCTTGCGCTCGGCGACCGGCGAATCGGCCCAGACCTCGGCGAGCGCGAAGCCGCCCGCCCGCAACCACTCGGCGGGATTGACGGTCGCGGTGCCGTCGTCCTCGTGACGGATGTTCGGTATCGGCGTCGTGAACTCGTCGCGAGCCGTCAGATTGCGGCCGACGTTCGCGATGCATACGCGGTCAGCGGAGAGGTCTATGCCGAGAAAGCGGATCACGTCGCGGGTCGTCTCAAAGAAGGTCGGCGACGACGCTCTTTTCCTGCTCGAGCTCGGCGACGCTCGCGTCGAGCTTTGCCTGCGCGAACTCGTTCATCTCGAGGCCCTGGACGATCTTCCAATTGCCGTCCGTCGATACGGTGACCGGGAACGAGGAGATCAGCCCGGTCGGGACGCCGTAGCTGCCGTCGGAGACGACCGCCGCCGAGGTCCAGTCGCCCTCGGGCGTGCCGAATGCGAACGTGCGGACGTGGTCGACCGCCGCGCCGGCCGCGGAGGCCGCCGACGATTTGCCGCGCGCCGCGATGATCTCGGCGCCGCGCTTCTGCACGCGCGTGATGAACTCGCCCTGCAGCCATTCGGTGTCGTCGACCGCGCTCGGAACGGGTTCGCCGCGGACGGTCGCGTGGTGAAAGTCCGGGAACTGCGTCGCGCTGTGGTTGCCCCAGATCGTCATGCGCTTCACGTCGTTTACCGTCGCGGCGGCCTTCTTCGCGATCTGGTTGACGGCGCGGTTGTGGTCGAGCCGCGTCATCGCGAACCAGCGGTCGTCCGGGATGTCCGGCGCGTTGCAGCGCGCGATCAGGCAGTTCGTATTGCACGGGTTGCCGACGACGAGCACGCAGACGTCGCTCGCCGCGCCCTGGAGCGCCTTGCCCTGACCGACGAAGATCGGGCCGTTCTCGCGGATCAGATCGTTGCGCTCCATGCCGGGGCCGCGCGGCTTCGACCCGACCAGGAGGGCGCAATTGCACCCGCTGAAGGCCTGGACCGGATCGTCGGACAGCTCGACGCCGGCCAGGAGCGGGAATGCGGAGTCCTCGAGCTCGAGCGCGACGCCCTCGAGGGCCTTCATCGCGGGGGAGATTTCGAGCAGCTTGAGAATCACCGGCGTATCCGGCCCGAGCATGTCGCCGCGGGCGATCGAGAAGAGCAGGCTGTAGGCGATCTGGCCGGCGCCGCCCGTGACGGCGACTGTGACGGGGGCTGTCATGCTCGTCATACTCCTGGTCCGTTGGTCGGATTTCGAGAGATGTGGCGGCCGCGGGTCGATTCCCGCTTCCGAACATGCATACTCATAGCCAAAATCGCTCGCGTGACAACACTTCAGTTCTTCAGCACCTCAGGAATTTCCGAGAAACCCCACCTCCGACATGGCTTTGAAGCTCTCCTACGTCACGAACGGATTCCGCGACCACAGGCTCGAGGACGTATTCGAGATCCTCGCCGACCTCGGCTACCGAGGCGTGGCCCTGACCCTCGACGTCGGACACCTGCACCCGTGGCACAGCTCGCGTGAGGACGTCCAGCGCGTGCGGGACGGGCTCGAGGCGAAGGGGCTCGAGGTCGTCATCGAGACCGGTGCTCGATATCTCCTCGATCCGCGGCGCAAGCACTGGCCGACCCTGATCGGCTTCGATCGGCGGCGCGAGCGGCTCGATTTCCTGCTGCGCGCTCTCGAGATCGCGGCGGCGTTGAACGCCCGGGCGCTGTCGTTCTGGTCGGGAGCGCACGACAAGCGCGTCGAGCTCGAGAAGACGTGGGCGTGGCTCATCGACGGCATTCGCGCGCTCGAGACTGCCGCGGCCGGAACGGGCGTCGATTTGGCGTTCGAGCCGGAGCCGGGCATGTTCATCGCGTCGCTCGACGATTTTCGCGAGCTACGCGATCGCTACGGCGATGGCGAGCTGCGCATGACGATGGACGTCGGGCACCTGCAGTGCACCGAGAAGCCACCGCACGATCGCTGGATCCGCGAGTTCGCGCCGATTCTCTCGAACGTGCACGTCGACGACATCCGCGATCGCGTTCACGATCACCTGGCGCTCGGCGAGGGAGAGATCGACTTTCCGCCCCTCCTGCACGCGCTCGAGGACGTCGGCTACGAGGGGCTCGCGAGCGTCGAGCTCGCACGGCACAGCCACGCGGCGCCCGAGGTGGCGAAGGAGTCGATCGAGTTCCTGCGTGCGGCCGCGCGGCGGCGATGAGAGGGACCCCGATCGCCTGCGGCGTCGACGGAGCCGGTCAGTCTCCGCGTCCCAGCCGATCGGCGAGGCGGTCGTCGAGATCCCGCTGCCCGCGGATCTTGCGCTGCGTCCGTTCGAAGTCGTACTCGACGCGGCGGAACTCGAAGTCCTCGCCGTCGACGACCAGATAGCACGACCGCGAGTCGCGATCGCGCGGTTGACCGACCGAGCCGACGTTGATGACCATCTTCCCCGCCGGACGCTGGAACTTCTCGCGAAGCTTCGACTGCGGTGTGAAGCGCGGGTCTTCGACGAAGACTCCGGGGACGTGCGTGTGGCCGACGAAGCAGACCGTCTCGAACGCTCCGAAGACCTCCTCGAACAAGCCGGGAGGCGGCCAGCTCGCGTGGTGTGGCATGAGGTACTCGGTCGTCGGGTCGCGTGGCGAGCCGTGGACGAGCAAGAACTCTCCCCAGTGCTGCCGGATGGGCAGATCCTGGAGGAATCGCCAGCGTCGGCGAGAACCCCAACGGTAGAACCGCGGCCGCAGCTGACGGCGCGTCCACTCGACAGCAGTGCGGGCTGCCTGATTGAAGCCCCAGGGCCCCTTGATCACCGCCTCATCGTGATTGCCGCAGATCACGACCCGACACCGCTGGCGTACGAGATCGAGGCATGCGGCCGGATCAGGCCCGTACCCGACCACGTCGCCCAGGCACAGGATGTCGGCGATGCCCTGCGCATCGATATCCTCGAGAACCGCCAGCAGCGCCTCGAGGTTGCCGTGAATGTCCGAAAGGACCGCGAACTTCTCCATCACAGCTCGCCATTCTGGCCCTCGTGAGACGACGAGGCAACGCAGAAAGGCAAAACGCCGCTCAGAAGCCGAGCCGGTCGACCGCTCGCTTCTCCGCGCGTCGCATTCGCCGGCGGTCGCCCGGATCGATGTCGTCATAACCGAGGAGGTGCAGCACGCCGTGGATCGCGTACAGAGCGACCTCGCGCTCGAACGGGAGGTCACGGGCGGCGCTCTCCCGGCGGGCGGTTTCGACCGATACCATGACCTCGCCGAGCAGCTGGCCGCCGAGGGGATCGGGAGCGTCGCCGTCCTCGTCGTCGGACGGAGCGTCCATCGGGAAGGTGACCACATCGGTTGCCGAGTCCTTGCCGAAGAACTCGCGATGGACCGCGCGAATCTCGTCGTCGTCTACGAAGACGATCGACACCGTTCCGACCGCGTCGTGATCGGTCAGCAGCTCCTCGATGACGCGACGCGTTGCGGCTCGCGGTGCCGGCGACAGCGGTCGCTTGCCGGACAGCAAGACCCTCTTGGAACAGTTCACGTGACCCCGAGTCGCTTCGTGTCGGACTGGCCGTTCGCTTCGCTCGTGCCGTTCGCTTCGCTCGCGCCGTTCGCTTCGCTCGCGCTCGCTTCGCCGTCGTCGTCGTCGCCGGGGTACTTGATCCGGCTGTGATACATATTCGTCAGCGTGCGAACAAACGAGTCCTCGATCTTGTGGAGGTCGGCGAGCGTCAGGTTGCACTCGTCGAGCTGGTGATCGACCAGCCGCTTCTGGATCACCGAACGAACCATGTCGCGAAAGCGGTTCGCGTTCGGCTCCGCGATCGTCTTCGCGATTGCCTCGGTCGCGTCGGCCAGCATCAGAATGCCCGCTTCGGCGAAGGTCGGCTTCGGGCCGGGGTAGCGGTACTCGACGTCTTCGGTCGGCGCGTCGTTATCCTCGTCGGACTCGCGTCGCGCCTTGTGATAGAAGAACTCGACGACCGTCGTGCCGTGGTGCATCGGGATCATCGAGATGATCTTCTCGGGCAGCCTTTCCTCGTGGGCGAGCTGGACGCCGTCCTTGACGTGCGACACGATGATGAGCTTCGACATCGATGGGCGCAAACGATCGTGGATCGTCTTGTTCTCGCCCATGTTCTCGATGAAGTACTCGGGTTTGTGGATCTTGCCGACGTCGTGATAGTACGCGCCGACGTCGGTCAGGAGCACGTTGGCGCCGATGGCCTCGGCCGCCTCGCGCGCGAGCTGCTGGACGCCCAGCGTGTGCTGGAACGTGCCCGGGGCCCGCTCGCGGAGCACGCGCAGCAAGTTGTTGCTCGGATCGGCGAGCTCGAGAAGGCGCCGCTCTGTCACGACGCCAAAGAAGCGCTCGATGACCGGCAGGAGGCTGGTGACCACACCGCCCGCGATCAGGCCGCTCGCGAGGCCGTAGCCCGGCTCGCGCAGCAGCGTCCGGAGCAGCACGAGGAACTCGCCGTTCTGCCAGAACTCCTGCCCGCCGGCCCGTTCGAGCGGCGAGAGATCGAAGCTCTCGGGAAGCACGACGAAGCACAGAATGCCGACCGCCTGCACGAGCCCGGTGACGAGGCCGACGATCACGGGACGCGACTGCGTGCGGACGCGCTCGACTCCGAACGCGGCGGCGCCGCCTCCGAGACCGAGTACCACGGCGACCTGCACGTCGATCAGCGGCAACGCGCCGGACTGCGCCCCGTTGGCGAGGTCGAGCCCTTGCCCGGTGCCCGCGGCCAGTAGCGCCAGGTAGAACGAGAGGCCGACCGATAGCACGAACGCGACGAGCGGCGAGTACGCCATGCCGACGACCATCGCGAGGATCGGCACCGGCATGAAGTACGGCGACCAGCCGAGGACGAGCATGAGCTTCGACACGAGGACCGTCGCGAGCACGAGCGTGACGAACTGGTTGAAGCTCGACACGCGATCGAACAGGCGCGGCTGGCTGCGCACGCCGACCGCGGCGCCCAGCGCTCCGATGAGGCAGAACAGCACGCCGAGCCCGACCCGGGCGTGCCACCCCTTCACCGGCACGAGCATCAGAATGACGACGACCGCGGCGATGCAGACGCCGGTCCGGAACAGGCGGTTCGACATCCGGGTGCTCGCAGCCAGCACCCTTTCCTTGGAACGTCGCCTGCGGTGTAGGAAGCGCTCGAGTCTCTTCTTCTGGTTCTTCCGCTTGGCCACAGCTATCGGCCTGTCATGCGGTTCGGGGCAGAAACACTTCGGACTCGGTCGACTCCACGCAGGGAGTCAGTCGGCCTCTTCGGCCTCGTATGCCTCCACGATGCGTTGCACTAGGGAATGTCGGACGATATCGGGCTTCTCCATGCGTATCTGCTCGATACCGGGAATCTTGTGGATCAGCCGCATCGCGTGGACCAGGCCCGAGGGCTGGCCATCCGGCAGATCGACCTGGGTCACATCTCCGTTGACGACGATACGGGAGCCGACGCCCAGACGCGTGAGAAACATCTTCATCTGCGACGGCGTCGTATTCTGGCCCTCGTCGAGGATGATAAACGCGTTGTTGAGCGTCCGGCCGCGCATGTACGCGAGCGGGATGATCTCGATGATCTCGCGCTCGGTGTACCTCTGAACCTGGTCGTATCCGAGAATGTCGTTCAGCGCGTCGTAGAGCGGACGCAGGTACGGGTTGATCTTGGCCTGGAAATCACCCGGCAGGAAGCCGAGCTTCTCGCCCGCTTCAACCGCCGGCCGGCACAGAATCAACTTGCGCGACTCGCCGGATCGCAGCGAGTTGACCGCGAGGCGCACAGCGAGGTACGTCTTTCCCGTGCCGGCGGGGCCGACGCAGAACACGACCTCGTTGCGCAGGATCGCTTCGATATACCGCGCCTGTCCGGGCGAGCGAGACAGGCCCTTGACCGTCGCCTTGTCCGCGCGGCTCAGCGGCCCTTGCGAGATGTCGTTGCCGTCGTCGCCCGCCTCGGCGCGGCGCCGCAGCTCTTCCTCTCGGCGCACGTGCGCGAGCTGATCGTCGACGTAGCGATCCGGAAGCGACTGACCGGTCCGGAACATCGAGATCATGCGATAGAAGATGCCGGACGCGTGCTTCAGCGGCGCCTCCTCTCCGACGAGGCGCAGGCTGTTGTTGCGCGATGAGGCCTGGATGTCCAAGCCGTCCCGGATCTTGCGGAGGTGGCAGTCGGAGGGCCCGAAGAGGAACAGAGCCTCCTCTTGCGACGCGATCTCGATCGTCACTTCCATGGCGCGTGCTCGGCGGTCACTAGGATCCAGAACAGGAATCCACTGAACAGGAAGCTGTCAATCATGTCGAGCACGCCGCCGAACTCGGGCAAGAGCGACCCGGAGTCCTTGACCCGATACGACCTCTTGAGGAGGGATTCGGCGAGGTCTCCCAACGCGGAAGTCACGGCGAGGATTATCCCAAACGCGATTCCCCACGACCAATCAAAAAACACTCCGGGCCAGCACGCGCCGGCGCCGGAGAACCATAGCGCGCCGAAAACGAGCGCTGCGGTCGAGCCCTCGACGCTCTTGCCGGGGCTGACGGCGAGGAACTTATGCCGGCCGATCGCTGTGCCGACGAGGTAGGCCACGATATCGGTGCCCTTGACCCCGAGCAGGAACACGGCGCCGATGAGCGTGCCGTCGTCGAGATGGTAGATGCGCAGGAGATAGGAGTACAGAAGGCCGAACAGAAGAACGCCGAGGACGACCGGCTGCAGGGCAGCGAACGACTCGACGAAGTGCTCGCGAAAGAGCACGCACACGAACGCTAGGAAGACGAGCCCCCCGATGCCACCAGTGACCCACACGGCACCGAGCGGCTCGTGCGCGGCTTCCCACCACGCGAGGCCGAGGAAGTAGCCGGTGCCGAGCAGCCCGACGAATCCGACCGCCCACCTGCCCGCTGCACCGGGCGCTCCGCGGCCGCCGAACGCGCCGCACATGCGCGCGAGCTCCACAAACCCGACGAGGCCGAGGATCGACGCGACGGCCGATCCGGCCGCGCGCGACTCGAGCGCCCAGTCGAGGGCGAGCAGGCCGACCATCACGGTGACGAGAATCGTCCCGAGCACGATGCGAGTCTGCTTCGCGGTCATCGGAGAGGTTCTTTGGGTGCTACGCGTTCTGGTGAACGACTGCCCCGTACTTTCGCACGCGCTGTGCGTAGGCGTCGAGCGCCTTATCGAGCTCGGCGGTGTCGAACTCCGGCCACAACCGCTCGGTGACCCAAAGCTCGCTGTACGAGGATTGCCACAGCAGGAAATTCGACAGCCGATACTCGCCCGCGGTGCGCACGACGAGGTCCGGATCGGTCATGTCCGGATCGGCCAGGTACGCGGCGAACTCGACGTCGGTCATCGACTCGATGCCCTTCTCGTCGAGCGTCCCGTCTCGCACCGCACGCGCGATACGCCGCACCGCGTCGAGGATCTCCTGTCGCGATCCGTAGTTGAGCGCGAGGCGCATGATCATCGCGTCGTTTTCCGCGGTCAGCTGCAGGCTCTCGTCGAGCTCGCGGCGCACATCGTCCGGGAACTCGGAAACGTCGCCGATCGTCTGCAATCGAATGCCGTTCTCCATCAGAGTCGGCCGATCGTTGACGAGATAGCGCTTCAGGAGACGCATCAGGCAGCCGACCTCCTCGCGCGGTCGGCGCGTGAAGTTCTCGGTCGACAGCGCGTAGAACGTCGTCTCGCGCACGCCGAGCTTGCGGCAGTGCGTGGTGATCGTGCGCAGGGAGCCCGCGCCCTCTTCGTGCCCGCGCAGGCGGAGCAGGCCGCGTCGTCGCGCCCAGCGTCCGTTGCCGTCCATGATGAACGCGATATGGGACGGCAGCTGCGCGCGGCCGCGACTCATGAGCCGGCTCCCGTGACACTCCGCGGCTCGAGCCAAGGATCGAGCGGGATGACCTGCGTGCGCTCCTTGCCGACCGACGCCATGGCGATCGGGCAGCCGGAGGCGTCCGCGATGAACTGCAGGTACTCCCTCGCGGCCGGGGGCAGCTCGCCGAACGTGCGGCAGCTCGACACGGACGCGTTCCAGCCGCGCGCTGTCTTGTAGATCGGCGTCACCTCGACGTCGGCGTCGGTCGGAAAGCCATCGATCTCTGCATCGCCGCGGCGATACGCCGTCGCGACGCGGATCTCATCGAGGCCGTCGAGCACGTCGAGCTTCGTGATCACGAGAGCGTCGACATCGCCGAAACGGACCGTGTGACGCAGTGCGACGATGTCGAGCCACCCGCAGCGTCGCGGGCGGCCGGTGGTCGCGCCGAACTCGTCACCCACCTTGCGCAATTGCTCGCCCGCCTCCGAGTCGAGCTCCGTCGGGAAGGGGCCCTCGCCGACGCGCGTCGTGTACGCCTTCGTCACGCCGTAGACGGTGTTCACGCGACGCGGCGAGAAGCCGGTGCCCGCGCCGAGCCCGAGGAACGACGTGTTCGACGACGTGACGTACGGATACGTGCCGAGGTCGATATCGAGCAGCGCTCCTTGCGCTCCCTCGAACAGGATGCGGTCGCCGCGGCGGTCCGCGTCCCAGAGCAGCTCGGTGATATCGCATACGAGCGGTCGCAGGCGATCTGCGTAGGCGGAGTACTCGGCGAGAATCGCGTCGTAGTCGACGGGATCGACGCCGTGGAGCCTGTCGAGCTCGCGATTCTTCGCGTCGACGTTGCGCCGGAGAAGCAGCGGGAAGCGGTCGGGGTCGACGAGATCCGCCATGCGGATGCCGACGCGCGACGCCTTGTCCGTGTAGCACGGGCCGATGCCGCGCAGCGTCGTGCCGATCTTGCGGCCACCGCTCTCCTTCGCCGCGTCGAGCACGCCGTGATATGGCAGCACGACGTGGGCGCGGTCGCTGATGCGGAGTGCGTGCTCGTGGTCGAGTCCGTACTCGATGAGCTGGTCGAGCTCCGCCACGAGAGACGATGGGCTCAACACGACGCCGTTGCCGATGACGCAGGTCTTGCCGGGCGTCAGGATGCCGGACGGGAGCAGGTGGAACACGTACTGCGCCTCGCCGACGAGGACCGTGTGGCCCGCGTTGGCGCCGCCTTGGTATCGAACGACGACGTCGGCGTCGGCCGCAAACACGTCGACGATCTTGCCTTTGCCCTCGTCGCCCCATTGTACGCCGACGACGCAGCGGTGCTGATCGGGTCGCTGTTTGGTGGTCATCCTCTGGTCACCGTTGAGGTGGTCGCGGTGGTTCGCTCACGCGGTCGGCTGCGCGCTGGCGGAGCTCAGCGGCTCGCCCTGGCGGATCATGCGGGCGAATTCGTCGAACAGGAACGTGAAGTCGTTCGGGCCGGGGGCCGCCTCGGGGTGGAATTGCACCGCGAAGAGCGGCAGCTTCGAGTGGTACAGGCCTTCGAGCGTGTGGTCGTTCAGGTTGACGAAGTACGGCTGGATCGCGTCATCGTCGAACGAATCGGGAACGACCGCGTAGCAGTGGTTCTGAACCGAGATCTCGACTTTGCCGTTGAGCTCGTTCTTCACCGGGTGGTTGCCGCCGTGGTGGCCGAACTTCAGCTTGTGCGTTCGGCCGCCCAGCGCGAGCGACAGCAGTTGGTGGCCGAGGCAGATGCCGAACATCGGATACTCGCCGATGAGCGCGCGGATCGTCTCGATCGCGTACGGCAATCCCTCGGGGTCGCCCGGGCCGTTCGACAGGAACACGCCGTCGGGTTCGAGCTCGCGCACCTGTGCGGCCGTCGTGGCCGCGGGCACGCGGTGCACCTCGAAGCCCATCTCCTTGAAGATGCGCAGGATGTTGTACTTGACGCCGAAATCGAACGCGACGATCCGCAGGCCCTCGCCGAGCTTCTCGGTCGGTCGACCGTCGAAGAAGCAGTTGGAGAACGGCGAGCGGAAGCCGTGCTCCCAGAGCTCGACGGCGTCGCAGGTCACGTCGCGGACCATGTCCTTGCCGCCGAGGCCGTCCCACTCGCGCGCTCGCGCGACGAGGGCCGCGTCCGGCACGTCCGACGCAGCGGACGAGATCACGCCCTTCAACGAGCCTTCGACGCGCAGCAGCTTCGTGACCGCGCGCGTGTCGATCCCGGTGATGCCGGTCACGCCGTGCAGCGCGAGGAACGCATCGAGGCTCTGCTCGCTGCGGAAGTTCGACGGCGCACGGCTCGCTTCGCGGACGACGACACCCCGCAGCGACGGGACGCGCGACTCCTCATCGTCGGCGTTGACCCCGTAGTTGCCGATGAGCGGGTTCGTCATCACGACGATTTGGCCGTTGTACGATGCGTCGGTGAACACCTCCTGGTAGCCGGTCAACGACGTGTTGAACACGACCTCGCCGACGGTCTCTCCCGACGCTCCGAGCACGGTGCCTCGCAGCACCGTGCCGTCTTCCAGAGCCAGTCTCGCTACGCGTTCGGACAAGAGTTCACTCCCCAGAGCAGATGGCCGCCGTGCGGCCAGAATCGGACATTATCTCGGCGTTCACCGCGGATTGCCAAGCCAATCCCTCTGCGCGACAGAGTAGCGCGATCTCGGGACGCGAGCTCACGGGTTCAGCTCCCGGTTGCCGGCCGCTCGATGTGCGTCCGGCCGCCGAAATACGGTCTCAGAGCGTCCGGTATGCGGACGCGCCCGTCGGACTCCTGGTAGATCTCGAGGATCGCGATCAGGATCCGCGGGCTGGCGATCGCGGTATTGTTCAACGTGTGGCAGAAGCGCACCTTGCCGTCCGCATCCCGGTAGCGCAGGCTCAGACGCCGGGACTGGAAGTCATAGAAGCGCGACGCGCTGTGGGTCTCGCCGTAGCTCTCGCGCGACGGCATCCAGGTCTCGAGGTCGAACTTCTGGACCTGTCCCTGGCCGAGGTCGCCGCCGCAGACGTTCACGACGCGGTACGGCAGCTCGAGCGCCTGCAGGACCGCTTCGGAGTTCGCGAGGATCTCGTGGTGCCAGCGCAGCGACTCTTCCTCGTCGTTGCGGCAAACGACGACCTGCTCGACCTTGTTGAACTGATGGATGCGGTAGAGGCCCTTCGTGTCGCGGCCAGCGGCGCCGGCCTCGCGACGGTAACAGGTCGACCAGCCGGCGTAGAGCTTGGGCAGCTCGGACTCGTCGAGAATCTCGCCGCCATGGTACGCGGTCAGCGGAACCTCGGACGTGCCGATAAGGTACATCTCGTCGCGCTCGCACGCGTAGGCCTGGTCCTCGCCGCCCGGGAAGTAACCCGTCCCGACCAGCGGGTCGCGGCGCACGAGCGTCGGCGCGATCATCGGCGAGAAGCCCTTCTCGACGAGCAGGGACAGCGCAAACTGCAGCACGGCGAGCTCGAGGAGCGCGCCTTCGTTCTTCAGAATGTAGCTGCGCGAGCCGGCCAGGTTCGCGGCGCGGCGGATGTCGATCAGGTCGAGCTCGTCGCCGAGGGTCAGGTGATCCTTGGGCTCGAAGTCGAACTTCGGGATCTCGCCCCACGTGCGCAACTCGACGTTGTCCGCGTCGGTCTCGCCGTCCGGCCCCTCCGGCGCCGGCGGTGCCGGCAGGGTCAGCCGCAGGGCGGCGAGCTCCGCGCTGAGGGGGCCGCGCCGCGCGGCGGATTCCTTGATCTGCCGGGAGAGATCCTTCATCTCTCGTGCGCGGGCCTGCTTCTCGTCGCCCTTGAGGGTGGCGATCTCCTTGCCCGCACGCTTCTGCGTCGCGCGCAGCTCTTCGCTCACGCTCAGAAGCTGGCGGCGCTCCGCGTCGAGCGCCACGACGCGGTCGACGGCGTCATCGCACGGCAGGCACTTCTTGCGGCCGGCTTCCTTGACGAGGTCCGGGTCATCACGAACGAGGCGAAGGTCAAGCATCGCAGAGTGCTTCCAGTCGCGGGACGGTGTCCAAAAGGGAGCTATTGTCGCCGGCTCCGGAGCGAATTCAAGTGGGTGTCGAATGTCGTGTTGCTCTGTCGTGATCGCGCGGTGTCTTTGACATCTGTCACGCTCGATGACGAATTCATTTTCTTTGAGGCGCTTCGGAGCGCACCTACAATGACCGCCGTGTTCAGGGTTCAGGGTGATGTCGAACGACTGGAACGGTGGTTCTCGAAGGATGCGCACGGTCGCTGTGCGTTTCCGATCCCGGTGGTTCGATAGCGATTCGGCCGACTCCCGATCGCGGGCGCGCACAGGCGGGAGTTCGGCGGTGGTTCGGAACGTCGTCATGGAAATCCGTGACCGGCGTGTGGAGTGACGTCATCCCGTGATTCAGAGGCCATCTTTGCGCGACGAAACGTTCGAAGTCTTCCACCGGTTCGCGCTCGGCGGCGCCACCGACGATGTGGCGTGCGCAGGCGTCGAGACAGAGCTCTCGATCGTCGATTCCGTCGCCGATGCGACCCGAACCGATCGGGCGAGCCCTGCCGGTTCCGCGTACGCCGTTCGGGACGAGTGCCCGCGAGCGACGACCGGCATGCGCGAGGTCGCCCGGCTCGTCCGGAAGTACCTCGAGGGCCGCATCGCGGGCGAAATCCTGCGTTCGTGGGCCACGAGGAGGCTGTGTTCGCTGACGCGTGCCGAGGCCGCCCCCGACGCGCAACGCGCGATCGCGTCGAGCGGCCGCGTGTCGTCCCGGCTCCTCGGGCTCGTCGTGCTCCTGCTCGAACCGGGGCTGGCGTGCTCGAATGGGGGCCGCCGGCGCGCGCTGGCGAGGCTCGCGGCCGCGCTCGAGGCCGCTGAGCGCGACGGCGTACCGAGCCCGGGCGCCTGCGACGTGCTCGAGCCGTTCCTCCGAGAGCTCGCGATCATCTATCTCGCCACGACCGACGCGCCGTGGCCGCACGACGAGTCGCAGTTTCCGCAATGGCTCGACTTCGCGCTGCGTCCGGCGCTCAGCGAGCGCGCCGCGGAGTCGGTCCAGCCCGTGCGCTGGCCGGTGCAGCTGATCCCGCTGTCGGTCTTCACGCTGCGTTTCTTCCGGGAGGTCCTTCCGGGGCTCGTCGAGGTCGACGCGCCGGACCGCGTCGTCTCGCCAGGGCTCGATCGTTTCCGCTACCACCCGGAGAACGACAAGCGGATCGTGCTTCTCGAGCGTCACCCGGAGCTCGCCCGCGCGCCGTTCCGGTTTCGGTACTTCGTCGACAGCAACGGGCTCGCGGAGGTCGTACTCGACAGCCACTCCCTCGGATGGCGCGAGCGAATCTTCGCAGTGCGTCTCTTCGGCCTCTACAATCGCGTCCCGGATATCGTCCTCGACGGAATCCTGATCCCGTGACGTGATTCACCCAGGCACTGCGATGGCGATGACATTCCCGAGCAGTCGATTTCGGCGGCCGCCCGGCGGGCTGCTCGCCGTCGCGTTTCTCTGTGGCCTCACGGCTTGCGCGCCGGCGCTGGCGGACGACGCGGCGCCTCGTCACCGCGAGCTGTGGTACGCGGTCCTCATCGGCGGTCAGACGAGCGGCTTCTCGGTCGAAACGACGAGTCCGCTCGACGGCGGCGGCGTCGAGACTGTCAGTCGCGTCAAGATGGCGTTGCGTCGCGGCAGGGCCGTGGCGCGAGTCGAGATGCGCGTCACGACGCGGGAGGACGCCGACGGCCGCGTGCTCGAATTCGAGGTCGAGCAGAAGCAGTCGGCCGTGGCCGTGCACGTCAAGGGCACGGTCAACGGCGATGCGATGACGGTCGAGACCGCGACGGCGGGGCTGCCGCAGCCGGTGCGCCGGGACTTGCCCTACGACCCGAAGGCGCTCGGCCCTCGGGCGAGTTTGCGGCGCGCGCAGGCGGCGCTGCGCAAGGAGGGGGACACGGTCGCCATCCGGTCGTTTCTCGCCGATCAGTTGCGCTGCGCCGAGCAGGCCCGCGTTCTGGGGCCGACCGAGGAGATCGACCTGCCGGGCGGCAAGCGGCGGCTCCGTCGCGTGACGAGCCGCTTCGACTTCGCGCCGAATCTGCGGTCGACGCAATGGGTGGACGACCAGTTCCTGCCGTGGAAGATCGCGATCCCCGCGCTCGGCCTGCAGATGGAGTTCGTCCGCACGACGCGCGAGGCGATCCTCGCGACCGACTTCGACTCGCTGCCGGAGGTCTTTCTGGCGACGGCGATCCCCGTCGACGGCGCGTTGCCACGACAGCCGTCGCGGGTGCGGTACCGGCTCGTACCTCGAAAGGGCAAGGACACGACGAAGGTCGAGATCGCGCCTTCCGGGGCCGCGGGCCAGAAGATCGAGAAGCGGGGCGAGGGCACGTGGATCGTCGACGTGCGCCGCGTCCGGTCCGCGAAGCCACAGCCGATCGCGCGACTTGCCGAGAACGCCGACACGAAGCGCTACCTCGAGCCGAACGCGCACATCCAGTCGAACGACCCGGAGATCGTCAAGACGGCGCGGGAGATCGTCGGCGACGAGACGGAGAGCCTCGCGGCGGCCGTCGCGCTGGAGAGGTGGGTGCGCCGCAACGTCAAGACGAAGAACCTCGAGACGGCGTTCGCTACAGCGTCCGAGGTGCTCGAGACGCGCGCCGGGGATTGCTCGGAGCACGCGGTGCTGCTCGCGGCGCTGGCGCGTGCGGCCGGCATTCCGTCGCGCGTCGTCGTCGGGCTCGTGTACCACCGCCGGTCGTTCGTGGGTCACATGTGGACCGAGGTCTACACGGGCGATTGGACGCCGCTCGATGCGACGATCGGCCGCGGCACGGTGGACGCCGACCACATCGCGCTATCGACGTCGCCGCTGGGGGCCGATTCGATCTCTGATCTGTTCCTCGCTTTGCTGCCGGTCCTGGGCAACGTCGAGATCGAGGTGATCGAAGCGCAGTGACGCCACCGGCCGACGACGCGATTCCGCGACTGGACGACTACGACTACGATCTGCCGCCGGATCGCATCGCGCAGGAGCCGACGGCGCGTCGCGACGCGTCGCGGCTGCTCGTCCTCGATCGCTCGAGCGGTCGGCTGACACACGCGCGGTTCGCCGGCATAGCGGAGTTCTTGCGCGCGGACGATCTCCTCGTCGTCAACGACACGCGCGTCGTGCCGGCGCGACTGCGCGCGCGGCGCGAGACCGGCGGCGCGGTCGAGGTCTTCCTCGTCGAGCCGGTCGGCCGCGGCACGGCAGCATGGCGCGTGCTCGTGCGGCCGGGCAAGGCGTTTCGCGCCGGGCAGCCGTGGTGGTTGGTCGGCGAAGATGGCGACGGCGACCCCCGCGACGTCAGCGTGCACCCGGCGCGAGATGCGAGCGGCGCGTTCATGGCGGAGTTTCGCCGGGGCGGCGATGCGCTCGGTATCGACGCAGTCGTCGCGTTGGCGGAGCGCGTCGGCGAGACGCCGCTGCCGCCGTACATCCGCCGCGAGCGGGACGATGCGCGGACTTCGCAGGATCGCGAGCGCTACCAGACCGTGTGGGCGCGCGAACCGGGCGCCGTCGCCGCGCCGACAGCGGGGCTCCACTTCAGCGCCGAGCTCCTCGAGGCGCTCGAAGCGCGTGGCGTCGAGAAGGTCGCCGTGACGCTTCACGTCGGCCTCGACACGTTCCAGCCGCTGACGGAGGCGACGCTCGCGTCGGGCGAGCTCCACGGCGAACGCGTCGAGGTGTCGGAGGAAGCGGGCGCGGCGATCCTCCGGGCGCGCGACGAGGGGCGGCGCATCGTCGCCGTCGGCACGACGACCGCGCGGACGCTGGAGAGCTTCGCCGCGGCCGGCTGGCCGCTGCCGTATCGCGAGCGCACGACGCTGTTCATCCACCCGCCTCGGAAGTTCCGGCTCGTCGACGCGCTGGTGACGAACTTCCACCTTCCCCGCAGCAGCCTGCTGATGATGGTCAGCGCATTCGCCGACCGGGAGCTCGTGCTCGAGGCCTACCGGGCGGCGGTGGAGGCGGGGTATCGGTTCTACAGCTACGGGGACGCGATGCTGATGGTCTG
>CAYMRB010000134.1:0-13186 GCA_964392615.1 uncultured Planctomycetia bacterium
CCTCGGCCTGCAAAGGTTCGTGGAGTGTTAGAAGCTGAGGACGGTCGTGGCGTGGCTATTCGCAATCGCTGGGTTCGCTTTCGCGCTCACCTTCATCCTGCTTGCAAGCGCTGACCAGAAGTAGCCTCGGCCGCGAGTACCGACGTCGCGCTGCCCGGGGCGCGGCCGTAGCCCCATTCGGGCCGCTGGCTCCTCTTGGCAAATCCCCAAGGCTTCATGGAAGTTCTTCGGACGCAGCTGCATGCGGGCGGAGGGCGAACGTCGGCTATTGGCCGTCCCAGCCCTCCAACCTGGAGCATCCACCGCTGATGAGCCCTGCGTGAATGCGCTTGCGACGACGGGATCGCTGCCTCGCGGGAGTTCGCTCCCGTGTCTCGATTCTTCCAAGAACCGGTCGCTCACGAGGCTCCGGTAAGGGGCGCAGCCGGCTCGGGAGGGGGGGCTCACTCCAGGCGAGTTTCTCCACGCCTAGCAGGCAAGCCTTGCGTTTGTTCGGTCCGACGTCGAGGATCCAAGGTGCGTTGACGGCACTTCCGTCGCCGGTCTCGGTTGACTCAGTTGAGCGCGCTTTGATTACCACCCACAGGCGCTGCCACGATGCGTCGATCATGGCTCCCGCAATTCGCGATCACTCTTGGGTTCACGGCCCTTTCCGACCTTTCTGCTAGCGCCGGCGACCTGAACGTCCCGAAGATCTTCGGCGACAACATGGTCATCCAGCGCGACCGACCGATCCACGTCTGGGGCACCGCGATGTCCGGCGTGAACGTGCTGGTCCAGCTTGGGCCGCGCGACCTGACAGTGCGCGCGGGCGACGACGGTAAGTGGTCGCTCGAGCTCGAGGCGCTGCCGGTTTCAACGCAAGCGAAGAGCCTGCGTGTACGTTCCGCGGGCGAGACCGTCGAGTACGACGGCATCGTCGTCGGCGACGTCTGGGTGCTCGGCGGGCAAAGCAATATGGAGGACGTGCTCGAGGACATCTACCACGGCGATACGGAGGTCGCGTCGGCGAACTTTCCGCTCATCCGGCTGATGACGATTCCGGCCCTCGCCAGGCCGGAGCCGCAGGCGGATATCGAGCGCATCAACGAGTACAACTCGTGGACGCGCCGCTACGAGATGAAAGGCGCGTGGGCGCAGTGCACGCCCAAGGCCGTGCATCGCTTCTCGGCGATCGGCTACGTCTTCGGGCGGCGGCTGCACATGGTCTCCGGCGTGCCCATCGGTCTGGTCGACGCGTCGGTCGGCGGCACGACCGTCGAGGGCTGGACGTCGCGCGCCAAGCTCGCCACGATTCCCGCATGCAAGGGCCTCACGGACGAGTGGGACGAGAAGATCGACGCCTACGATGCCGAGGCGAGCCTTCAGGAACGCATCGAGCGCTGGAAGAAGGACACCGAGCGTCGCAAGGAGCGCGGCGAGGATCCGCGGCCGAAGCCGACCGAGCCGGCCCCCGACCCCGCGAACGACCGCAACAACCCGGGTGCGTCGTATAACGCGATGATCGCGCCGTGGGCCGGGTTCAATGTCCGAGGCGCGATCTTCAACCAGGGCTACAACAACGCGCTGGGCAACGCGCGTCCGCGTCTCTACGCGCAGACCTTCAAGGCGATGATCGAGGACTGGCGCGCCGCATTCCGCGACGACGCGATGCCGTTCGGCATCGTCGGGTTGACCCCGGGCGGCCGGCCGCAGACGCTCGAGAGCTTCGAGGAGCGCATGGTCGACGCCGCACCGTTCATCCGCGAGGGGCAGCACAAGGCCGCGCTCGAGCTCGGGGGCGTCTGCTTCATGCCGGCGTACGACCAGCAGGTGCCGTGGTATCACCCGCACAAGAAGTTCGAGCTCGGCGAGCGCATCGCGCGTTGGGCTCTGAGCACGCAGTATGACCAGCGGCAGATCGGCTGGAAGCCGGTCGAGCTCGTCGAGCACGAGGTGCAGGGCGACCGCGTCGTGCTGCGTTTCGACCGTGCCGTGCGCGTGCACGACGGTCGGCCGTTCGCTGGCTTCGCGATCGCGGGCGAGGATCGGCACTTCGTGCCGGCGCTCGTCGATTTCGTCGTCGTCGGCAAGGACCAGCACGGCCGTCCACGGCACGACGAGAAGCAGCTCGAAGTACGCAGTCCGTTGGTGCCGCAGCCGATCGCGGTCCGCTACGCGTGGGCGCGCAACCCGCTAGGCAACGCGGTCAACAGCCAGCACCACGAGCGCATCATCCCGATCCCGTCGTTTCGTACCGACGATTGGGACTGGCCCGAGGCGCCGTTCAAGGCCGCCGGGGGCGATGCGGAGAACACGCACCGCCGGGCGATCCACGAGCTGCGCGAGGCGGCGAAGGCCGGTGCGGCGAAGCGCAGGGTCCTCGAGGCGAAGCGAGTGCTGGAGGCCGCAGAGGGGGCCGAGTGAACGGCATGCTAGCCGTCAGCAGTGATCCGGCTCTTTCTCGCGTTGCACGATCTCGAGCAGCCAGGCGTGCGCCGCTTCGGAGCTCGGGAAGACATCGAACGGGATCTGCTCTTCGACGAAGAGCCTCGTGATCCTGCTCGATACCCGGTCGTGATCGGCGGCCCGCACGAGGAAGGCCCAGGCGACGAGTCCCGGAGTCTTGGCGACCGCACGCAGGAACTCGTACGAGTACGAGTAGTCGTGGGCGCGGTTGGAGAGAAGTGCGAACGGCCTGTCGCCGATCCTCTGCCGAACGCGCTCCACGGCATCGGTCCAGTGCTCGATCGTGATGTTGACGCCGGGTACGGCGATCACCTCGACGACCGAGGCGTCATGAATGGTGAAATCCGCGTAGGGAGTCGAGAACGCCTCCGGCATCCGCGCGTACCTCGCTGGAATGGCGCGCTGTGGGGGGGCACTCTGTTCCCCCGCGCCAGCTACCGACTCTTGTATCGGGCGGGCTCGGCCTGGGCCTTCAGTCCCCGCAGGAGCTTCCGAAGACTGCCCCGAGAGAGGGGGGGCGACCCTGCCCGGGCTGCCCGTCTCCACGTGTCGAGAAGAAGCCGGGAATCGGTGTTCCCCGAAAGCGTCAGCGGCCGATATACTCTGCAGGTTTGTCCCGAGAACCCGAGTATACGAGCCGATGGCCGTTTTCGATCCCGTCGATCCACGCTACGACTTTCCCGCCGAGGAGGCGCGCGTCTCCGCGCTCTGGAAGGAGCGCGACGTCTTCCACCGCAGCCTTCACGAACGCGAGGGAGCGCCGACCTTCGTGTTCTACGAAGGGCCCCCGACCGCCAACGGCCGCCCGCATCCCGGTCACGTGCTAACGCGCGTCATCAAGGATATCTTCCCTCGCTACAAGACGATGTGCGGTTTCCGCGTGCCGCGCAAGGCCGGCTGGGACACGCACGGCCTGCCCGTCGAGGTCGAGGTCGAGAAGGCGCTCGGCATTCACGGCAAGGACGGTATCGTCGGCTACGGCGTCGAGGCCTTCATCAAGCGCTGCGTCGAGTCGGTCTTCACCTACACGCAAGAGTGGGAGGAGCTGACCGAGCGTATCGGGTTCTGGGTCGACCTGCCGGACGCGTACGTCACCTATCACCAGAGCTATGTCGAGAGCGTCTGGTGGTCGCTCAAGGAGCTCTTCGAGCGCGGTCACCTCTATCAGGATCGCAAGGTCGTCTGGTGGTGGGCGCAGGGCGGCACGACGCTGTCGGCGGCCGAGGTAGGCGAGGGCTATCGCGAGGTCGACGATCCTTCGGTCTTCGTGCGCTTTCGCGACGCGGAGCAGGACGATCTGAGCTATCTCGCGTGGACGACGACTCCGTGGACGTTGCCGTCGAACATCGCGCTCGCGGTCGCCCCCGACGGTGAGTATGTCGAGGTCACGCTGTCGACCGAATCCGGCGGCACCGAGCGCGTCGTCGTCGCGGCGGCGTTGGTCGACCACGTCCTCGGCGCCAAGAAGAAGAAGAAGAAAAAGAAGAAGAAGAACAAGGAGCAGGACGACGGCGCGAGCGGGGAGCTCGTGCCTGTCGCGGTCTCCGAGCCGTTTGCGGGCAGCGAGCTCGTCGGCCGTCGTTATCGGCAGCTGCTGCCATTCGCCGAGCCCGAAGGCGACAAGGCGTTCGAGATCGTTCCAGCCGACTTCGTCCTCATCGATCCGTCGCAGGAGACCGGCTCCGGCACCGGCATCGTCCACATCGCGCCGGCGTTCGGCGAAGACGACTACCGCGTCGCCCGCGAGGCCGGTCTCGGCTTCCTGCAGCTCGTCGACGAGCAGGGCCGCATGACCGAGGAGTGCGGCGAGGTCGCCGGCGTGTTCTGCAAGGACGCCGACCGCCAGCTCATCCGCACGCTGCGTGCGCAGAACTCGCTGCTGCGCGAAGAGGTCTACCGTCACGACTACCCGTTCTGTCCCCGCGCCAAGGACGACGCGTTGGTGCAGTTCGCGCGTCCGGCGTGGTTCATCCGAACGAGCCAGTTCAAGGAGCAGCTCCTCGCGAACAACGCGCGCATCCAGTGGGTGCCGCAGCACATCCAGACCGGGCGCTTCGGCAAGTTCCTCGAGGACAACGTCGACTGGGCGCTGTCGCGCGAACGCTACTGGGGCACGCCGCTGCCGATCTGGAAGTGCGAGAAGACCGGGCACATCGAGGCGATCGGCTCGTACGAGGAGCTGCTGGCCAAGCCCGGCATCGACGGGACGCAGCTCTGGGACGACGCGAAGGCGACCGAGCCGGAGCTCTCCGACCACCTCAAGGTGCACAAGCCGTACATCGACGCGGTCACGTATCAGTCACCGAAGGATCCGTCGGCGCGCATGCGTCGCGTTCCGGAGGTCATCGACTGCTGGTACGACGCCGGCGCGATGCCGTTCGCGCAGTGGGGCTATCCGCACGTCGACGGCTCGAAGGAGCGGTTCGAGGCCGCGTTCCCGGCCGACTTCATCTCGGAGGCCATCGACCAGACGCGCGGCTGGTTCTACTCGATGCTCGCCGAGAGCACGATCCTGCACGAGGGGCGCGAGGGCCCGCATCCGTACAAGACGTGCATCGTCCTCGGTCACGTGTGCGACAAGGACGGCATCAAGATGTCCAAGCGCCTCGGGAACTACGTGTCCCCGAACGAGGCGATGGACGTGCACGGTGCCGACGCGCTGCGGTGGTACTTCCTGAGCCAGGGCCATCCGTGGACGAACGCGCGCTTCAGCCTCGACCGCGTCGGCGAGGCGAAGAAGGACTTCCTGATCCGCCTGCAGAACGTCCTGAGCTTCTTCGCCATCTACGCGAACATCGACGGATTCGATCCGACGGCCGGCAATCCCGACGCTTCGAACATCGAGCCGGAGACGCTCGCGGCGAGCGACGGTTACACGAAGGTCTCGGGGCGCTGCCTGATGGACCGCTGGGTCCTGTCCGAGCTGCAGCTGACGGCGACGAAGGTGCGCGAGTCGCTCGACGGCTATGACATCCTCAGCGCGTCGCGCGCGCTGTTCGACTTCGTCGACGAGCTGTCGAACTGGTACGTCCGCCGCAGCCGGCGGCGCTTCTGGGGATCGGGCATGACGCCCGACAAGCTCGACGCGTACTGGACGCTCTACGAGTGTCTGGTCACGGTGTCGAGACTGGCCGCGCCGTTCGTGCCGTTCTTTGCGGAGTCGATCTACCAGACGCTCGTAGCCAAGCCGTGGAAGGGGACGCAGACGGAGAGCGTCCACCTCTGCGACTTCCCGTCCGCTCGCGAGGGCGAGGTCGACGAGGCGTTGTCGCGACGCATGGCGACCGTCGTCGAGATCGTCGAGCTCGGCCGCGCGGCGCGCACGGAGGCCAAGCTGCGCGTCCGTCAGCCGCTTCACGAAGCGATCGTCGTCATGGCCGATCACGGTCGCGCTGACGAGGTCGCCGAGCTTCTCGGGCTGGTCGAGGAGGAGCTCAACGTCAAGACGGTCGGCTTCTCGGACGACGCAGATCGCTTCGTCGAGTACCGGTTGAAGCCGAACTTCAAGCTCATCGGGCCGCGGCTCGGCGCCTTGGTCCAGAAGCTCAAGTCGGCATTGGCGAACGCCGACGCGGCCGCCTTGCGCGCCGAGCTCGACGAGCGCGGCGTGTGCGAGATCGCTGTCGACGGCCAGACGGTCGAACTGACACCGGAGGAGATCGAGGTCGACATCGAGCCGCGCGAGGGCTACGCGGCGCGCTCCGGTCGCGGCATCGTGCTGGTGCTCGAGACCGTGATCGACGATGAGCTGCGCCACGATTGGTGGGCGCGCGAGGTCGTCGCGTGCGTGAACTCTCTGCGCAGCGAGCGCGGCCTCGCGTACGAGGCGCGCATCCGGCTCGAGGTCGCGTGTGACGACGAGGTGCGCGCTGCGCTCGAGACGCGTCACGAGTACATCGCGGGCGAGACACTGGCGTCGGCCGTTCAGTTCGCAGCGCTCGGTGCCATAAGCGGCGGCAAGGACGGGAAGTTCGGCGACAAGGAGTTCGCGGTCAATATCGACGTCGTCGAGTGACGACGACAGGACTGCCCTGCAACCGAGAATCTGTTGGTCCGCCGCCACAGCGCGACCGTACAGTGGCTCCGTTCATCGTCCGTCTGCAAGAAACACGAGTGAAACCAGTCAGAGGAAGAACCATGAGGAAATCCGGTCTGTCCTTGTTGCTCATCGCGTTTGCGATCGTTCTTTCGAGCGGCGTGGCGTGCGGCGCCGAATGGGTGTCGCTCTTCGACGGCAAGACGCTCGAGGGTTGGAAGGGTCGTGCGGACCTGTGGTCGGTCCAGGGCGGCGCGATCGTCGGGTCCACGAAGAAGGCCAAGATCACGTCCAACACGTTCCTCGTCTCCGAGAAGGAGTACGCGAACTACGTCCTGCGCATGAAGTACCGCTTCGACGGCGTCGGCAATAGCGGCATCCAGATTCGGAGCAAGCAGGTCGGCAAGCCCGAGGACTATGTCATCTCGGGTTACCAGGCCGACATCGGCAAGGGGTGGTACGGCAGCCTCTACGACGAGAGGCGCCGCGGCATGCTGCAGGCGGCTCGCAAGGACTGGGTGCCGCGCTTCATCAAGTCCGCCCCCAAGTGGAATGACTACGAGATGAGCGTGATCGGCGACGAGATCACGCTGAAGATCAACGGCCTCGTCACGGCGCGCTACACCGAGAAGGACGACAACATTCCGCGCACGGGAGTGATCGCCCTGCAGCTCCACGTCGGTCCACCGATGGAGATCGCGTTCAAGGACATAGCGATTCGCGAGATCACGCCGAAGAAGGTCCTCTACGTCACGAAGACCGCGGGCTTCCGTCACTCGTCCGTGCCGCTGTCGAAGAAGGTCTTCGAGAAGGTTGGACGCGACTCCGGCTACTTCGAGGTGACGTCGACGGAAGATGTCGACCAGATCACGCCCGAGGGTCTCAAGAACTACGACATGCTCGCGTTCAACACGACGGGCGGAGCGAAGCAGTTCCCGCTCAGCGAGGCGAACCGCGACTACATGATCCAGTGGGTCAAGGACGGCCACGCGTTCATCGGCTTCCACGGCGCGACGGACACGTACGCCGACTGGGAGCCGTACTGGCAGATGATCGGCGGCAGCTTCGACGGCCATCCGTGGAACGCCAACACGACCGTGACGATCGACATCGAGGACCCGACGCACCCGTCGGTGTTGCACCTCGGCACGCAGTGGACGATCACGGACGAGATCTACCAGTTCAAGAACTACTCGCGCGATCGGCTGCACATCATCGCGAGCCTGAGCAAGAAGTCCGAGGCCGGCAAGGCCCGCCGCAAGGACGGTGACGTGGCGATCGCGTGGTGCCGTGACTTCGGCAAGGGCCGCGTGTTCTACACGTCGCTCGGACACCGCGAGGACGTCTGGACGAACCCCGACTACCAGAAGCACATCGAAGGCGGCGCGCTGTACGCGCTCGGCATCGAGGGCTACGACGCCGACGCGACGCCGGGTCTCGCGAAGCCGGCGACCGAGTGGACGTCGCTCTTCGACGGCAAGACGCTCGACGGCTGGAAGGCGATCAACAGCAGCGCGGATTGGACGGTTGAAGATGGCGTCCTCATGGGCCGCGGCAAGCAGGGCCACCTCTTCAGCGAGAAGAGCTACAAGAACTTCCACTACAAGGCCGACGTGCGCGTCTTCGAGGACTCGAACAGCGGCATGTATTTCCGCACGCGGCTGCCGACGAACAAGCGCACGCGCTGGCCGAACGGTATGGAGGCGCAGGTCAACAGCATCCACGGCGACCCGGTGCGCACCGGCAGCCTGTACAGCTACGTGAAGGTCTTCGAGCAGCTCATCCCCGTTGGCGAGTGGGGGACGCAGGAGATCATCGCGCTCGGCAAGTACATCGTCATCAAGGTCAACGGCCAGGTGACGGTGCGCGGGAAGTTCGACTACAACAACCGCAAGCACTTCCCCGAGGGTCACTTCGCGTTCCAGCAGCATCACGACACCAGCAAGGTGGACATCCGCAACGTGATGGTCCGCGAGCTGCCGGCCGGCGTCGACTGATCGACGCGGCGCAGCGCTGCGCACGTAGAAACGCCGGATCCCGTCGACCGACACGTCGGCGGGGTCCGGCGTTTTCTTTTGAGCGTCAGCGAGCAGGAAACTTATTTCTAATGTGCAGGTATTGCAATTCGCTATTCGTCGTGATAGCTATGTGACCGCGGCAGAAGTGCACGTTTCTCAACCCACCGTAGAAGAGGGCAACTTCTATGCAGTACCGACGTCTGATCGGCTGTCTATTCGTGACCGTGTGCAGTGTGAGCGTGGCGGGGGCACAGACGACGTTTACCGCTTCGTTCGAGGGAGAGGGCAGCCTGACGGGCCCGGCGGGCTCCGTCCAGAGTGCGTCCTACGTGTGCAGCCTGGCGCACGCCGGGGAGGGTGACGGGGCGCAGGGGATGTCCTACGGCATGACGGCCACGTCCGGCGCGATCACGAACATCAGCATCGCCGGCACCGACGCCGAAGCCATCCTCGATCCCAACCCGTTCTTGCACTTCGCCGCCTACGAGCTGACCGAGGGGCCCGGCAACGAGGGCGCGGTCGGCGCCTACGTGTTCTCGTTCATGACCTACGTCACGTTGCCCGCGAACGACACCGCCTCGTTCGCCATCGTCGAGCTGACAGCCGAGATTCCGGAAGGCGGCGGTACCGCGACGCTCGCCTACCAGGACGGGCTCCAGGGCTCGGGCCAGCCCGTGCCGAACATCGTCAGCCAGTGGGGCCAGTCGTTTGTTCCGGTCACGATCCCCGAGGACGTCGAGCTCGTGCCGGAAGTGCCGGACAGCGACGGCGACGGCATCCCCGACGACGAGGACTGCTGCCCGAATTCGGATCTGAGCCCCACGGTCGTGATCGACGGCTGTGACAGCGGCGTGGAGAACGTGCTCCTCTCGTGCGGCTGCACCATCTCGGACCTCGTGGCGGGCTGCGCGGCTGACGCCGCGAATCACGGCGACTTCGTGTCGAGCGTCGTCCAACTGGGACTCGACCTGAGAGCGGACGGCGTCATCGCAGCCAACGAGGCGTCAGCCATCGTTGTCTGTGCGGCTCAAGCCGCGATCCCCTGACCTCGCGTCCCGCCCTTGGGCAGGCCATAAGCCGGGAGGCGTCCCGTCGGTCCCATACCTCCGGCGAGGACTCCCTTCCGGCGGTCTGCTCTCGGTTTCTCACCGAGGCGGCCGCGCGGCTCGTCTGGCGCTGGACACGTACGAGCCGCGGCGCTGATTCCGCTCGCGCTACTTCACCCGCAGGTCGAGACAGATCACCTTCTCCGTGTCCCGCAGGTACAACAGCCCGCCGGACAGGGTCGGCACCGTCCACGAGTACCGCTTGAGGATCTTCGGCACGCGCGCGAGCTCCTGGTGGCCCTGTGGGCTGAGCTTCAGGAGCGCGAGGTCGCCGAACTCGCCCATCGCGATGAAATGGTCGTCCGCGTGGATCATCGAGCCGCGGTAGAGGATGCTCTTCCACTCCCACTGCACCTTGCCCGTCGCAAGCTCGACGCACTTGAAGATCGCGTCCGGCGGGTTGCGACCGGCGAACGCGTACAGATACCCGTCGACGCAGTTCGGCGGCGTCCAGTGGAGGTCGAGGATGCGGCCGCGCTGAGTGAGATCATCTTTCCAGATCTCCTCGTACGAGTCCTTCTTGACGCGCAGGCACACGCTGCCGGTGCGGTACGTCGCCGAGAAGAACAGCGTGTCGCCGACGACGAGCGGCGTCGCGCCGTTGACCGACTCTCGGATGCGCGCATGCCACGGGTACTTCCAGCGCTCCTTGCCGGTCTGCGGGTCGAAGCACGACATGCCGCCGCGGTGAAAGATGAAGAGCTGCTGCGCGCCGTCGATCGTCGCGAGCGTCGGCGACGCGTACGAGCCGCCGTCGGTCTTCGTCTTCCAGAGCTCTTTGCCTGTCTTCGCGTCGAACGCGAAGGTCATGCCGTCGCGCGTCCCGTGCGGGATGAAGTCGAAGCCGCCGAGGTTGCAGTAGATCGCTCCGTCGACGATGAGCGGTGCTGCGCCGGTGCCGAAGAAGTTCGGGCGCAGGCCGTAGCGCTCCTTGATCGCGAGCGACCATCGCTTCTTGCCGTCCTCGAGGCCGAGGCAGTGCAGGATGCCTTTCGGTCCGAGCGTGTAGACGCGGTCGCCGACGACTGCCGGGCAGCAGCGAGGACCGTTGTCGTAGCCGTAGAAATCCTCGTAGTCGGTCGCGTACGAGTAGCGCCACTGCCGCTTGCCGGTCAGCGGGTCGAGGCTGTCGACGTGCAGCTCGTCGCCGACGCGATGGAACAGGATCAGGCGACCGCTCGCCACGGGCAGCGCGCTGTAGCCGGTTCCGATGCGCTTCTGCCACAGCCGCGGCGGACCGCCCTCCGGCCACTTCTTCAGCCAGCCCTTCTCCGCCGATGAGCCGTCGTGCCGCGGCCCGAGCCAGTGCGGCCAATCCTCGGCGCGTGTCGTGGGCGCCATGGCGATCGTCGCGCCCAGGAGGATGAGCACACGGAGAATCGCCGCCGTCGGTGTCGGTTCGTGCATCGTCTTCTGACCGGATCGAATCGACCGTCCGCTCAATCGGTCGACGGGCGCAGCTCGCGGTAGTCTCCCTTGCGGATCGTGAAGCCCTCGCGGTCGAGGTGCTCCAGGAGCGGAATGCTGAACTTGCGCGTCGAGCCGAGGATATCCTTGGCTTCGCCCGCGGTCATGCGGCCGTTTTCCTCGAGGAATGCGCGCAGCTTCCCGCGCACGTCGTCGAGGACTTCGCGATGGAACCATACGCCGTCAGCGAGCCGGCGCAGCTCCCCTCTTTCCTCTAGCAGGCCGTAGAGATCGGTGACCGTCGCCTCGTTCCAACCGCGATCGCTCGCCAGCTCGGCGGGAGCGGGCGGCGAACAACCGCCGGCGACCGTCGCGTCGCGGATCGCATCGCAGATCGACTTCTCGGCGTCGTCGAGCTGAGGGCCGAAGTCGCGCCACGACAGCATGCCGCGCTCGCGGATCTCGAGATCGCCGGCGGCCGCGAGCGAGCTCAAGAGATCGTCGAGGAACACGTCGTGACACTTGAGCCGTTCGCGCAGGAGCGCCTTGTCCATCAGCAGTCGCAGCCGGTTGTCCGCGAAGAATCGCGCCGCGAGCTCGCGCGCGTCGTCGGCAGCCGCCGCGAGGCGCTCCATCGACAGGTAGAGGCCGGCGCGGCTCGACTCGCGCGCGTCGCCGGAGGTCGTCAGGTCGTCGAGCAGGCCGCGGACGTCGTCGAGCGGCAGGCCGACTCGCTTCGACAGCTCCTTCGCTCCGAGGACCGAGTTGCCCTCGTCGCCCAAGATGTTGAGGAGCGACTTGCGCGTATCGCCGACAGCGCTCTTCTTCGTCCGCAGGTGCTCGATGACGTACTGCTTGCCGCTCTTGAGGCGCCAGCGCGAGCGGTCGATGATCTCGCCACCGCCGAGGGTCTCCATCGGCGAGTGGAGCCGCAGCACGTAGCGGTCGCCCGGGGCGGTGACGACGGGCTCCGACAGTCGGTACTGCACGAATGCCTCGGCGCCCGCGTCGAGGCTCTTGCCCTCGAGCAGGAACACCTTGCCGAGCACCTCCGCCGTGCCGATGTGCACGCGGACCTCGGACTGATGGATGAGCGGGCGGCGGTTGTCGGGCAAGTAGCTCAGCGTCGCCTCGAGCATCGTCGCGCCGCTGAAGTACCCGGGCTCGGCTGCGACCATGCCGCGCCGCACCTTGCGGTAGTCGACGTCGGAGATGTTGATCGCCGCCGAGTGGCCGGCGCGCGCGACGTCGGCGCTCTCCTTGTACGCTTGAATGCCGCGCACGCGTCCCTTGGTCTCGAGGTCGACGATCTCGAGCGCTTCGCCGACACGTACGGCTCCGGAGACCGGGATTCCCGTGACGACCGTGCCGAAGCCCTTCGGCGAGAAGATCCGCTGGACCGGCATGCGGAACACGCCGCCCTCCTCGCGCGGCTGCAGCTCGCCGATCTTCCGGTTCAGGACCGCGCCGAGCTCATCGAAACCCTCGCCGGTGATCGACGACACCTCGACGATCGGCGCGTCCTCGAGGAACGTGCCCTCGAGCACCTCGCTCACCTCGTCGCGTACGAGCTCGACGAAATCGCGCTCGACCGCGTCGATCTTCGTGATCGCGACGACGCCGTGCTCGAGGCCGAGGATCTGCATGATCGTCAGGTGTTCGCGCGTCTGCGGCATGACGCTGTCGTCCGCCGCGATGACGAGCAGGACGAGGTCGATTCCCGTCGAGCCCGCGACCATGTTCTTGATCAGCCGTTCGTGCCCCGGCACGTCGACGATGCCGACCCGCATGCCGTTCTCGAGCGTCCACGGCGCGAAGCCGAGATCGATCGTCAGGCCGCGGTCCTTCTCCTCGGGCAGGCGGTCAGGGTCGATGCCGGTGAGCCTCTGAACCAGGCTGCTCTTGCCGTGGTCGATGTGGCCGGCGGTCCCGATGACGACGTTGAAGATATCGTGCGTTGAGCTCATGGAGCCGCCCATGATAGCCGCTGTCACCGCCGCGGTCAGCCAGACTCCCCGCGCGGAGTTGAGCTGGCGCGAGGCGGCCTGCTCCGACTTCGCGCGTATGGGCTGCCCGGAGATGTCGCGGCGGGATTCGGCGCGCCCTGTCCCGGTCAGCCCATGCGACGTTCGCGAACAGGTAGGGCACTTGTGGATCGCCGGGTCACGATC
>CAYMRB010000134.1:13203-21351 GCA_964392615.1 uncultured Planctomycetia bacterium
AGATGGATAGCTCTTCCGGCGCCCCGAATCGCAGTCGGCCGCCACGCCGACAGGGCGCGATGCGATTGCCGCTCGTGCCCCATATCTCGGGGTCGCCGCACGGTTTGGTCTATCCGATACACCTGAGCCACCCGGATACACGAGTCACCGAGCGCGTGGCGCGCTCGGTCAACTCGCGACGCGTCAGAGGACGATTCATGAGCCGCGAACAAGACCTTCTCTTCTGCAAAATCGCCGTCACCAACGGTCTCGTCACCGAGGAGCAGGCCAAGAAGGCGCTTAACATCGCGAATCAACGCGAAATGGAGAGCGGCCGGCGACCGATGATCGGCGCCATCTTCTCGAAGTACAATCTGATGCGTCAGCAGGACGTGCAGGCGCTCTATCAGGCGGTCAACAAGCGCCTCGGCATTTCCGGCGCCCCGCTGGCCGGCACGTTGACGGCGAGCCACCGGCCGCACGGTCGACCTCGCGATCGAAAGGGGCCGCCGAAGAAGATCGATCCGACGACGCTGTGGATGGGCATCGGTTTCGGCGTGGTCTTTCTCGGCATCATCGTCGGCATGGTCATCATGTGGTTCCTCCACGATCCGGGCACGGACGACGACGCGGCGGCCAAGAAGTCGACGGTCGCTTCCGGGACCGAGACCCCCGGTGGCGGGACGGGCGCGTCGAGTACCGGCGGCGGCGACTCGGGCGATGCTGCCGACGGCGGCGGCGCTGGCGCCACACCTGCCGCCGAGCGCAAGATGGATCCGGAGCAGGAGCGGAAGCTGCAACAGCTGCTCCGGGACACGCGCATGGACTACGCCGACGGCAATATCCAGAGAGCCAAGGGCCGGCTCGAGGGAGCGCTCAAGGAGATCGACGCGAAGAAGGTCTTCGTCCGAGCCGATCTGCTCGACCAGATCAAGCGCGAGCGGGACGACTACGCGAAGGAGCTCTCCGGCGGTGGGGACGACGACGACGACCTCGGCGACGATCTGTGATCGCGGCGCGGTCGCCGCTACGAACGAGCATCCGGGGCGCTGACGCTGTCGCGAACTCGTAGGTACGCGGCGAGGATCTTGCCGTAGTCGGGCGCCAGGCTCTCGGCCTCGTCGTCTCCCAGCTCTCGCCACTCTCCGCGCGGCAGATCCGCCAACTGCACGCCGCCGACGCGCAGCCGGCACAGCTCGAGCACCTCGTGCCCGATTGCGAGGAACATGCGGCGCACCTGGCGCTTGCGGCCCTCGTGAATGACCAGCGTCACCGCGGTTCGCTTGCCGCGTGGCTCGACCGCTGCGATCGAAGCCGGCGCGGTTCGTTGTCCGTCGATGCGGATGCCAGCCTCCAGCCGCTCGAGCGACGCGCGGGTCGGCCGACCGGCAACGACGGCGCGGTACTCCTTGTCCAGCTCGAAGCTCGGATGCGTGACGCAGTGGTTCAGGTCGCCGAGGTTCGTCAGGAGAAGAAGCCCCTCGGTGTCCTGGTCGAGGCGCCCGACGGGAAGCACGCCGTGCTGGCGCAGGCTCGTTGACAGCAGATCGGTGACGGTCAGCCGATCGTGTGTGTCGTGAGTGCTCGTGATGATGCCGCCCGGCTTGTGGAACGCGATCGTCAGCGGTTCCGGAAGCCGCGCGATCTCGCCGTTGACGGTCACGACGTCACCGGGCTTGACGCTCGTGCCGAGACTCGACAGCAGCTTGCCGTTCACGTGGACGCGTCCGGCCTGAACGAGTAGCTCGGCGCGGCGGCGCGAGATCTGGCCGCAGTTCGCGATGTATCTGTGCAGTCGCATGGGTTGCCCCAGAAGGTATCGAGGCTCGCCCGAAAAGGCAATTCGGCGCGACCGAGAACCTCTCGACCACGCCTCGAGGTGTCCGGGGGATGCCATCCCGAACGGTCGTTTCCGGACAGCTCGCCTTCTCATCACGAAAGCGGCTCGTTCGCGCTGCTTCGCGGCCGTCGCAACTCGTTGAGCTGTCGTGACCTCGTGTTTCATGCGTCGGCGGAGTGGGGATTGGCCACCGCGTTGCTCTATGTCCCGTCGCCTGTCTTTCGACCTCGCCCGCCGCTTCACGAAGAGAAATCAGGAGAGAGATTCGATGCGCCTCAGAACAACGTGCGCCGGGGTGGTGTTCGCCGCGGCTCTTGCCGCGCTCGTGTGTCGGGATGCGGTGGCCGATCTCGACGGTCGGTTCTACGTGGCCGACTCGACGCGTGACGTCGTGCTGTGTTTCCAGGATCGCGATGGCGACGGAGTCTGGACTCCGGGTGGCACCGACACGGTCGTGACCTCGCTCGACGACTCGAGCGGCGTGATCGAGCCGTCGATCATCTCGCACCTGGCGTTTGACGGCGAGCAGCTGGTCGTGCTCGACGGCGGCCGCAACGACACGGTACTTCTCGGCAACGACGTCAACGGTGACGGCGATGTGAACGACGAGGGCGAGGGGACGGTGTTCTACAGCTCGCAGGGCGCTGTATCGCTGTCGACGCCCAATGCGATCGTGCTGTCGATCGACGGTCGTTGGTACATCACGGACGATGGCTCGCGCGCTCGTCGCATCATCTGCCTCCAGGACCTGAACGGTGATGGCGACGCCTTGGACGACGGGGAAGCGACCATCGTCCTCGGTCCGGATGCCGACGGCAACGCGCCGATTCAGGATCCGGAGTCGCTCGCCGCTGCGCCGGACGGCTCGCTCTATGTCGGCAGCAGCAGCGAGGGCCTCGTCTACCGCTTGGTCGATATCGACCGCGACGGTCGGTTCTTCTCGCCCGGCGAGCTCGCGGTGTTCGCGCGCTTCCCGGAAGAGGTCGACCTCGATGCGCTCGAGGTCGGCGACGACGGCGCACTGTGGATCGCCGACGAGGACTCGGCTGACGTCTACCGAGCGCGCGACGGTGACGGCGACGGCGCCGCGTTGAGCGAAGGCGAGTTAGCGCTGTACATCGACGCGTCGCAGTTCGACGGGTTGTCGGACCTCAACGACATGGACTTGCTCCCCGGCGACGGGCTGCTGCTGATCGACGGCAGCTCCGACTCGGTTTTCATCGCGCGCGATGTCGACGGCAACGGATCGATCGGCGAGGGTGAGCTCGTGCGCTGGCTCGACGGTGGCGAGTTTCTGTCGACTCCGTCCGCGATCGTCTACGTGCCAGCCGACCCTGGGCCGGTCGATCCGCTGGAAGGCAGCGAGTTCGTGCGTGGAGATGCGAACGGCGACCAGGTCGTCGACGTGGCCGACGCGGTCGTGACGCTTGACTACCTCTTCGCCGGTGGAGCGTTGGAGGCATGCCTCGACTCGGCGGACTCCGATGACAGCGGCGATGTCGACATCACCGATCCGATCGTCACGCTGCTCTGGCTCTTTTCGGAGGGGCCGCCCTTGCCCGCCCCGTTTCCCGATGCGGGAGCGGATCCGACCCCAGACGACCTCTGTCCGGCGCCCGCCGCGTAACCAGAACCACGCGCGGTAGCAGCCCGTCTCAAGGGGCTGCAAAGAAGTGAAGAGGAAGACGCTTTCGGGGAGTCCCGCCACGGTATCCCCTCGCGACACTTGACGCTCACAGCCTGAACCGAACCCCACACACTTTCCGTCCTACCTCCACATCCCCACGTCTGCCCTTGTCGCTCCCCGGAAGCAGCAGCAGCCCGTTGATTCGTCAACGGGCTGCCTTTTCAACGGCTGTTGTCCGTCCGGTCGCGGCCGACCGTCGCGGCCCGTCCTTCAGAAGAAGCTCGAGATCAGTACGATCGTCGCAGCCGGGAGGAGGGGATGCCCTCCTGCTCGCGGTACTTCGTCACGGTGCGACGCGCGATCTGCAGGCCGCGCTCGTTCAGCTCCTTCGCGATGGCCGTGTCGCTCAGCGGCTTGCGCTTGTCCTCGTTCTCCACGATCTCGCTGATGAGGCGATAGACGTTGCGGCGCGACTCGACTTCGCCCTTCTCGTTGCCGACGCCGCCGGTGAAGAAGTAGCGCATCTCGAAGAGGCCGTACGGCGTCAGGACGTGCTTGCCCTTGATTGCGCGGCTGATCGTCGAGATATGCACACCGACCAGATCGGCGATCGTCTGCATCTTCATCGCCTTGAGACGCTCCGGACCGTGGAGCATGAACTCGCGCTGGTAGTCGACCATCGCGACGGCGATGTCGTGGATCGTGCGCTGGCGCTGCTGGATCGCCTGGATCAGCCACTGGGCGGAGTCGATCTTCTTGCGGAGGAAACCGGAAACTTCACGGTTTCCACGCGATTCCTTCAGCGCTGTCTTGCACGAATCGCTCACCTGGAGTTGCGGAACGGTCTGGTTGTCGACACGCACGATCAACTCGCCGTCGATCTCTTCCACGACGACGTCGGGTCGCACGTAGATCGTATTCGTCGACTCCAGGCGACCACCGGGAAACGGATCGAGAGAGCTTATGATCTCGACGGCTTCCTTGATCTCCTCGATGCTCTTGCCGAGGTCCTTCGCGATCTTCGGAATCTTGTTCATACCGAGATCTTGAAGGTGATTTCGGATGATTTCCGTTTCTACCGGGTATTCCTGGATGTCCCGGTCGAGTTGGAGCAGGAGGCAGTCCTGAAGATCCTGCGCGGCGATTCCCGCCGGGTCGAGATCTCGAACCGCTTCCATCGCGGCATCGAAGTCCTCGGCAGTGGTCTCACCCTCCAGGCTGTCGAACAGCTCCTCGGGCGGGCACGTCAGGTAGCCGCGGTGATCCAGGCTGTTGATGATCGTTTCGCCGAGATCCTGAATCCCGCGCTCCACATCGTTGAGGTGCAGCTGCTGGGTGAGGACATCCTTGAGGCCCGGCGGCTTGTCCGCCGTGTTCTGAAGGGCCTCGTACTTCGAATCGACGTCGGACGACGATCGCCGACGCGGTGCGGTGTCGTGCACCGCGTACGGCTGATTCTGGAAGAACTCGACCTTGTCGAACGACTCGTTCGGCGTCGTGACTGCCGACGCTGGTTCCGGGGTCGAGCGCGGCTCGCTGGTCGTCTCTACGAGCTCGAGCGCCGGATTCTCGGAGAACTCTTTCTGAATTCTCTGTTCCAGATCCAGAGTCGGCAGCAGCAGGATGTCCATCGACAGGATCATCTGCGGCGCCAGGATCTGCTGCTGCTGAAGTGACTGGCTGAGTTCGAGCTTCATCTTCCCTCTCGTCTCGCCCCCGGGAAGCCCACGCCCCGAACTCGGTCTGTCTTGAACTGCTTTCCCGTACTCCTCCCGTCACTGCCAGCAACGGTCGGATCGACTCTGCGCCGTGCGGCCCAACGCTCGGCGGCAGAGAAGGGTAGGATGGTCCGAAAAGAGCGTCAAGTCGCTCTGTGCGCGCTGCGTTCGACGCAGGTGCTCAGAACGCCGACTCCCTTTCCTCCTGCGCGAAGTACTCCTTGGCCTGAACCATGCTATTGACGACGGGGAAGATCTGGTACACGCCCAGGAGCTCGAAGATCTCTTTCACTTCGAGGGAGGGCTGTACGAGAACGATGTTCCCGCCGTTGTCCTGGCAGGTTCCGACGGCGCCGATGAACACGCCGGCGCCGGCGCTCGAGATGTACCCCAGTCCGCGGATGTCGACGACGAACTGGTAGCAGTCCTGTGCGAAGTACTTCTCGAAGACGGCGTCGAGTTTCTCGAAGTTGTGCGCGTCCGCGTAGCCCTCGAGCTCGAAGTAGACAATGCCGTCTCGCTTCTCTTCGCGGTTGATCTTGAGTCCGGTCATGACAGTCCGTGTCCTCCTCTCGTCCGGTCCGTTCTTCGCTCAGGTCTTGGGGACCGTCAGCCTCAGATAGTTCGTGTTGCCGACGCGCCGGTAGTCGATTTCGTCAGCCATCACCTTGATCAGGTACAGGCCGAATCCGCGCTTGGACCGACATTTGTCACTCGGTTCGTAGGTGATCTGTGCCGTCGGGTCGAACTCTGCACCATCGTCGGTGATCTCGGCCGCGACGCTGTCCGAGTTGAAGCGGATCGAAATCCCGATCGGCCTCGCCTGGTCGCGGTCCGAGTGCTCGAGGATGTTGGCAGTCGCCTCGTCAACGGCGATCACGAGCCGCGAGAGCGTCGGTCCATACAGACCGTTCTCGTGGCAAACGTCTCGGATCTGCTCGCGGAGGTCCGCCAGCTCCGACGCGTCCGTGAACATAAGGCTTGTTTCCTGAATCGTGCTCATGGCGTCCGTCGGGGAAGACTATCACGGGGCATCGGAGCCGTCGAACGCGTGCGGGTGCGTGCTCTCCGTCCTCGCGGTGAAGACGTCGCAAGAATGGTAAGCGCGGAGCTTTAGGGAGAGGGCCAGAGTCCCGTGGCGACGGAACTCGCTGGCGTTCGGCGGCAGCCTGCTCATCCGATAAGACACGACGCGCTCGTCCATGAGGCGTCCCTTCGAGTCGTTCGCCTAACTATCTACCTCGTAGCACCAGCAGCGTGATGTCGTCCGACTGCTCGGCGCCCGCACTGTGTCGGTGCACGTCATCGAGGATTGCGTCGACGATCGCCCGCGCCGAGCGGTCGTGGTTCGCCTTGACCAGCGCGTCGAGCTTGGCGTCGCCCCAGTCCTCGCCGTCGACGTTCTTCGCTTCGACGATACCGTCGCTGTAGAGAACTAGCACGTCGCCTGTGTGAAGCGTCAGGCGCTGCGTCTCGAGCTGCGAGCGAAACAGGCTGCCCTGCTTGTCGAGGCCGATCGCGATACCCTTCGGGTGGATCCGAACGATCTTGTTGTGACGGCGGCTGTACAGGACCGGAGCGTTGTGGCCTGCTCGGGAGAGTCGGACCTCTCGCGTCCGTACGTCGACGATCATGTAGACCGTCGTTACGAACATGCCCGGGTTCATGTCCGCCGACAGGCACGAGTTGACCTCGTGCAGCGTCTCGGCCGGCGAGAGGCAGTCGCGCGACGCAAGCCGCAAGAGGCTGCGCGTCATCGTCATCACCAGCGATCCGGGAACACCCTTACCGGAAACATCGGCGACCACGAGGCCCCAATGCTGTTCGTCGATCTGGATGAAATCGTAGTAGTCGCCGCCGACCTCCTTGGCTGACTCGTAGAACGACGCGAGGTCGAATCCGGGCAGCTCCGGGTCCTTCGAGGGCAGCAGGCGGCTCTGGATGCGAGTCGCGACGTTCAGCTCGTGCTCCAGCGCCTTCTGGGCGATCTTCGCTTGCTGGGCGGTGTGGAGGTTGGTGGTCATCGAGTTGAACGTTCGCGCGAGCTCGCCAAGCTCGTCGCTCGAGTCGACCTTCGACTGGTGTTCGAGGTTGCCGTGGCTGACGTGCTTCATGTCCTTGACGAGGACCCGAATCGGCCGCGTCAGGAAGCTCGCGAGGAAGAACGAGATGAGCGTCGCCACGAGGCACGAGGCGATCAGCACGTTGCGCATCGCGCGGCCGAGTTCGGCGCGGGAACGCTGGATTTGCTCGGCAGACAGCTGGACTTCGACCCGGCCGATACTCTCCGATTCGTGCTCGATCTCGTGCGAGAAGGCCCGTACCGCGTGCCCGTCGACGAGGAACTCCGTCAGGAACACGCCTCGTTGGGTCGCGTACGCGTCGTACAGGGGTTTCGGCAGGGAGCGGCGCTGCACTTCCGACTCGGAGCTGCCTCTGCGGGCGGTGGCGAGAATCTGCCTCGATTCGTCGAGGAGGACGATGTCGCGAATCCGCCTGGCGTCCTCCGGGCTGCCGCCCAGGCGCGTCGCGTTCAGGCCGACGTAGTTCTGCAGCAGCTCCGCCAGCCGATCGCGATGCTCGCTCTGGATCACCCATTCGGGGTCGATCAGCGAGACGACCGACGTGACGGCCGTAACGCCCTGCTCGTTGACCTCGCTTTCGAGGTGCCCGCCGGCCTCGTCCAGCGCCGTCAGCGCCTGCCAGGACATCGCCAGGACGACGAGAACGGCGATGAACACGGCGAATTTCAGCGCGATCGGAATCTGCAGGCGGACCGAAACAGGCCTTCGAGACGACGTCGTCGACCGACTCGTCTCAACATCCGAAGAGCGACTCCGGCGACGCGAAGGCAGGCCTCGGGAGGGACGCGCCAAAACCTATTCTCCTGACAGCGGGGGACATACGCCGACACGGAGAGTATACCGGACACACCCCTGCAGTTCGAACGCGCAGAGGAAACCCCGCCCGCGCGCTACCAGACG